>JAIEOO010000170.1 GCA_019750475.1 Acetobacteraceae bacterium
GGCGCCTGCGGCTGCTCGCAGCCCGGGGCGGCGAAGGGGCAGCGCGGCTGGAAGATGCAGCCGGCGGGGGGCGCGGTGAGATCGGGCAGGCTGCCCGGGATGGGCGCGAGGCGCTGGATCCGGCCGGCATCGGCGCGCGGCAGGGCCGCGAGCAGCCCGCGCGTGTAGGGCATGCGCGGCGCGTCGAGCAGCGCGGCGGCGGGCCCGCTCTCCACCACGCGTCCGGCATAGAGCACCGTCAGGTCGTCGCAGAGCCGGTCCACGATGCCGAGATTGTGCGAGACGAGCAGCATGGAGACGCCGCGCTCGGCCCGCAGCCGCTCCAGCAGGTCGAGGATCTGCGCCTCCACCGTCACGTCGAGCGCGGTCGTCGGCTCGTCGAGCAGCAGCAGGTCGGGCTCGCAGGCGAGCGCCGTCGCGATCACCGCGCGCTGCTTCATCCCGCCGGAGAGCTGGTGCGGATAGGCCTCGGCCACGGCCCGCGGGCGGGGAATGCCCATCTCCGCCAGCAGCTCCACGGCGCGGGCGAGCGCGGCCGGCGCCGAGAGGCCCTTGTGCTGGACCAGCGGCTCGGCGACCTGGAAGCCGATGCGCAGCGCCGGGTTCAGCGCCGCGGCGGGATCCTGGAACACCGTGCCGATGCGGCGCCCCCGCAGCCGCGCGGCGTGGCGGTGCAGATCCTCGCCGTCGAAGGAGAGGCGCTCGGCGGCGACCGCCGCCCCCTCCCCCAGCAGCCCGAGCAGCGCGAGCACGACCGAGGACTTGCCGGACCCGCTCTCGCCCACGAGGCCCATGGCGCGGCCGCGGCCGATGGCGAGGGAGACGTCGTCGAGCGCCTGGACCGGGCCGCGCCCCGTGGCGTAGCGGAGCGACAGGCCCCGGATGTCGAGCAGCGGCGCGGCGGCCACCCCGGGGCGTGCCTCCAGCAGCGCGGCGCTCAATGCCCGCGCCCCCGCAGCCGCGGATCGAGCAGGTCGCGCAGCCCCTCGCCCACCACGTTCACCGCGATCAGCAGCAGGCAGAGGCACAGACCGGGCGCGAGGCCGATCCACGGCGCCTCGGAGATGAAGGGCCGGCTCTCGGCGATCATCAGGCCCCATTCGCTGTCGGGCGGTTGCGGCCCGAGGCCGAGGAAGGACAGGGCGGAGCCGAGCAGGATGGCGAAGGTGACCCGCAGCGCCGTCTCCACGATCAGCGGCGGCCAGGCATTGGGCAGGATCTCGCGCGCCAGGATGTACCAGGCCCCCTCGCCGCGGGCCCGCGCGGCCTCGACGAAATCCTCGGCCAGGAGGTCGAGCGCGACGGCGCGGGCGACGCGCGTCATGATCGGCACGTAGACGAGGCCGACGGCCACGATCGTCTTGAGCAGCCCCGGCTCGCTGACGGCGAGGATGAGCAGGCCGAGCAGCACGGGCGGCAGCGAGATCATCAGGTCCACGCCGCGCATCACCACCTCCTCCACCCAGCCGCGGTGGAAGGCGGCGAGCAGCCCGAGCGGCACGCCGACGGCCAGCGAGATCGCCGTGGCGCCGAAGCCCATCAGCAGGGAGTGGTGGGCGCCGGCCAGCACGCGGGAGAAGACGTCGCGCCCGAACTCGTCGGTGCCGAACCAGTGCGTCGCCGAGGGCGGCTGCAGCCGGGACCGCACGGCGAAGGCGTCGGGGTCGTAGGGCGTGATCCAGGGCCCGATGGCCGCCAGCAGCGCGATGGCGCCCACGATCACGAGGCCGGTGGTGAGCGTGCGCGGCAGCCTGCGCCGCGGCACCGCGACGGTGGCGCTCACGCCGCCGAGCCCGAGACGCGGATGCGCGGGTTCAGCACGGCATAGAGCAGGTCGGCCGCCAAATTCGCCAGCGCGTAGACCGCCGTGATCACGATCATGCCGCCCATCATCAGCGGCAGGTCTTGGTTGTCGATCGCGTAGACGAGCATCCGCCCGAGGCCCGGATAGGCGAAGACGCTCTCCACCACCACGATCCCGCCGATCAGGATGCCGACATCGACGGCCAGCACGGTGATGGCGGGCAGCAGCGCGTTGGGCAGGGCGTGGCGGCGCAGCACGATGCGCTCGGGCAGGCCCTTGGCGCGGGCGGCGAGGACGTAGCGGCTCTCGATCGCCTCCAGCATCGAGGACCGCACGAGGCGCGAGACATGCGCGATGAGGCCCAGCACGAGCGTGGAGACCGGCAGGATGAGGTGCTTCGCCCAGCCGAGCACCCCGCCTTCCGCGAGCGGCGTGTAGCCCGTGGCCGGCAGCCAGCCGAGCCAGACGGCGAAGAACAGGATGACCAGGATGCACCAGAAGAATTCGGGCACGGCGATGAAGAAATACTGCCCGAGCGTCAGGCCCTGATCGGTCAGCGAGCCCTTGTGCACGGCCGAATGGATGCCCGCCGCGATGCCGAGGATGGCGACGAGCACGATGGAGACTCCCGCCAGCACCGCCGAACGCCCGAGCGCTTCCCAGATCACCGGGCCGGCGGGGCGGTCCATCGTCAGCGACATGCCGAAATCCCCGGCCAGCAGGCCCGAGAACCAGCGCCAGTATTGGACGTGCAGCGGATCGTTCAGGCCGAGCCGCGCCTCGAGATCGGCGATGGCCTGGTTGGTCGCGTACTCGCCCAGGATCATGTGGGCGACGCTGCCCGGCAGCAGGTGGACGATGGCGAAGACCAGCACCGTCATCGCCCACAGCACGAAGACGACGGAGAGCAGCCGCCGCGCCGCGTAGGCGCCCACTACCCGACGGAGCCCCGGCGCAGGTCGAACCAGCGCATCGGATGCGTCGCCACGTTCTGCACGTTGTTGCGATAGGCGCAGGCGAAGTTCATCACATAGGCGAAGTAGCCCGGCGGGTTCTCGGCCAGAGCCCGCTGCGCCGCCTGGTAGAACGGCTTCTGACGCTCCGGATCGCCGGTCAGGCGCGCCTGGTCGAGCGCCTGGTCCACGCGCGGGTCGCCATAGGCCCAGAGGCGCTCGTTCCAGGAGCCGCGGCTGTGCAGGAAGGGATGCATGGCCGTGTCCACCGTCGGGCGGGCGAAGTAGCCGTCGACGTAGAACGGCGCCTTGCCCGACACCTCGGCCGAGTAGCGGCCGAAGGGCACGCGCTGGATCTCGATCTCGAAGCCGGCGGGGCGCGCCATCTGCTGCAGCGTGACGCCGAGGCGCTCGCGCACCGGGCGGCCGACCGGAATGACGAGCGGCACGCGCACCGGGCCGCGATGCCCGGCCTCGGCCAGCAGGCGCCGGGCGCCCGCGATGTCGGCCCGCTGCACGAAGGGCACGTCGCCGGCGAAGAAGGGATGGGTCGGCGGGATCGGGCTGTGGGTGGGCGCGCCCTCCCCGAACAGCACCACCTCCACCACGTCGGCCTTGGGCACGGCGAGGTGGAAGGCGCGGCGCACGCGCGGATCGTTGAAGGGCGCGATGCGGTTGTTCATGATCGCCGCGTCCCAGGACGCGGTCGCGATGCTCTCCACGCGCACGCCGCGCGCCTCGCGCAGTTGGCGGATGTTCTCGGGCCCGAGATCCCACACCACATCCAAGTCGCCGGCCTGGAGCGCCGCGATGCGGACCGACATCTCGGGCAGGACGCGCAGCTCCACCTGGTCGAGGCGGGGCATCCCCTGTTCCCAGTATTCCGGGTTGCGCACCATCACGAGGCGGTCCCCCGGCGTCCAGGAGCGGAAGCGGAAGGGGCCGGTGCCCGAGGGCTCCGTCGCGGTCTGCTCGATGCGGTCGGCGGGCAGGATCTTCACCTGCCGGTCGGTCAGGATGTCGGCGAAGCCGCCATAGGGGTAGCTGAGGCGGAAGATGACCGTGTGGCGGTCCGCGGCCTCGATGCCGTCCACCATCTCGAAATTGGTCCGCACCGGGGAGGAGGTGGCGGGGTCCATGATGCGGCGGAAGGTCGCGACCACGTCGTCCGACGTCATCTCGCGGCCATGGTGGAAGCGGACCCCGCGGCGCAGGCGGAAGGTCCAGGTCTTCAGGTCCTCGGAGAACTGCCAGGATTCGGCCAGCTCCGGCTCGACCACCTGATCCTCACGCATGCGCGTGAGGCCGTTGAAGACGAGGTTGCTGTAGACATACTCCTCGCCCGTCGTCGTCCGCGCCGGGTCGAGGGTGCGCAGATTGGCGCTCATCGCGATGCGGAGATTGCCGCCCCCCGCCTGGGAGGCGCCGGGCCGCGGCAGCATGGCGGTCGAGAGGAGGGCCGGCAGCGCGAGGGCGGCGCGGCGATCCAGGCGGATGGACATGTCTCGGCTGTCTCCCTTCTCAGCTGGCACCGGGCGCGGCGTCGGGATCGACGGCGCGCGTGACGAACAGATCGACGGAGGGGCGGTACGCGTCCCAGAGCCCGCGCAGCGCCGAGATCGCCTCGGGCGCGTGGTCCACGCGCAGATCCACGAGCGGGAAGACCTCCCGCTCGACGACGAGCAGCACGGAGGAGATGACGGGCTTCCCCTCGCCGCCCGCGGCCTCGCCCGCTTCCATCGCGCGCACGAGGCGTTCGGCCAGCGGCTCGGCGGCGCTCGCCGTGAAGGCGGCGGCCATGGCGACCGGCACCTGATCGCTGACCAGGATGTTCCCCATGGCGATGCAGTTCGGCGCGTGGACCGCGTTCTTCTCGGGCTTCACCTTCGCGCCGTCGAACTGCGCGGTGCGGCCCGCGCCGTCCATCACCGCGATCTGCCGCCAGGCGTGGTGCGGCGTGCTGGCGACCAGCGCGTCCAGGGTTTCCTGCGCGGTGCAGCCCTGCCGCAGCAGCTCGAGGCCGCGCGGCCCGAGGCGCGGGTCGGTGCGGTGCTGCGTCAGCACGGCGCCCACCCCCGCCAGGGCCCAGGGCACGCGCGAGCCGACGGCGAGGCTCGATGTGGCGACGGCGCAGCCGAACTGGCCCGTGCGTTCGCAGCGTCCGATCAGGGAATAGGTCATGGGCTCCTCGGCGGGGGAATGGGACGGGACGGGGTGGCGCTTGTCCAGCGCGAATTGCGGCTCGCGGCAGGGGTTGCGTCAGGCGGCGCGCTGCTTCCGCGTCCATCGGCGGCACCGGTGGAGCGTCCGACGCGCGAGCCGCCAGCACGAGCAGCGCCACGGCTTTCGGCTCCTCCGGGCGGATCTTGTCCGGCGGGTCGGCGGGCGTCGGCAGGAAGCGCGCGCTGGCGCGCGGGCGGCCGGGATGCCGTGGCGCAGATCGCCGCGACGTCGTCGAGGCTGCGCGGGCTCGCCCGGATGCGGCCGAGGACGCGCTCGACGATGGCCAGCTCCATGCCCCACCCCCCACCCGTTGAGCGCAGCTAAACGCGGGAAAGAGGTCCGGACAAGGGTGACGGCACCGGCCGGGCGTGCGTAGCATGACCGGGCCAGGGACGGAGGGACCAGCCATGACCGAGGTGACCCGCTACGCGCGGCTGCTGGAGGGCGAGCTGCCCTCCATCCTCGCCATGTCCGAGCGCTGCGTGAACATCGACAGCGGCAGCTACCTGGCCGACGGCGTGAACGCGGTGATCTCGGTCTGGGCGAGCCCGCTGGAGGGGCTGGGCTTCACGGTGGAGCGCGTTCCCCTGCCCGGCTTCGGCGACCAGATGACCGCGCGGCTCCGCCTGGGCGGGAACGGGAAGCGCGTGCTGATCCTCGGCCATGCCGACACGGTCTGGCCCGCCGGCGTGGCGGCGGAATGGCCCTTCCGGCGCGACGGAGACCTCATCACCGGCCCCGGCGTGGGCGACATGAAGACCAACGTCGTCATGGCGCTGCACGTGCTGAAGGTGCTGCTGGCCGAGAAGGCGCTGTCGCGGCTCGCCTCCGTCACCGTCTGCATCGTGCCGGACGAGGAGATCGGCAGCCCCGGCAGCCGCGCCTGGCTGGAAGCCGAGAGCCGGAACGCCGACATCTGCCTGACGCTGGAGCCGTGCCGGCCCAAGGGCGGCCTCGTCATCGGGCGGGGCGCGGTGGGCGCGCTCTACCTCACGGCGACGGGCGTCACGGCCCATTGCGGCGCCGCCCGGGAGAAAGGGGCGAGCGCGCTCGCGGCGCTGGCGGCCCTCGTCGGCCCGCTGGAGGCGCTGGGCGATCCGGCGAACGGCCTGTCGGCGACGGTCGGCATCCTGCGCGGCGGCGAGGCGCGGCAGGTGGTGCCGGGCTCGGCCGAGCTGCATCTCGACCTGCGCGCGCCCTCGGACGAGGCGGCGGAGGCGCTGCTGGCGCAGGTGCAGGCCCTGATCCGCGACGCGCCGCACGACCCGCGGGTGACCATCACCGCCCGCGGCGGCTTCACCCGCCCCGCCTTCCCCACGCATGAGGGCACGAAGGCGCTCTACGCGCTCGCCGAACAGTTCGGGGCGGAGCTGGGGGCGCCGGTGCATGGCGTCGTCTCGCGCGGGGGCAGCGACGGCTCCTTCGCGGCGCGGCTCGGCGTGCCGACGCTCGACGGGCTCGGGCCCATCACGCACGACACCTGCTCGAAGCGCGAGGTGGTCGAGGTGAGCAGCATCGTGCCCCGCGCCGCGATCCTGGCGGGGCTGCTGGCGCGGGCGGGGTGAGGGTTCAGCCCCGCGCGCGGCGCCGCCCGAGCGCGACCACGGCGAGGCCGAGGGCCAGGAACAGCAGGCCGAGGCCCAGCACGGCGATGGCGACGCCGGCCTGGCCGACCTCCCGCGGGTCGAGGAAGAAATAGGGGTACCAGCCGAAGGCGGCGCCCCGCGCCATCGCGTAGGCGCAGAAGCCGAGCGGCCAGGCGAGCCAGAGCGCCGCCTGGCGCGGCCGCAGCCCGGCCTTGGGCGCGAGGCGCCACCAGAACACCGCCATGCCGGCCGGGACCAGCGTGTGCAGCCCGAGATCGGCCCACCACGCGAGGCCGACCGGGTGGTACATGCGCGCCAGCACGAGGTGCCACACCAGCGCCACGACGGCGATCTGCACCAGCAGGAAGGCCATCAGCGGCGCCTCCGCCCGGCCGGTCGCGGCGGTGCGCGCCATGGCGGCGGCGATCAGGCCGTTGGTCAGGATCGTGAAGAAGGCGGTGAAGGCGAAGACGCCACGGCCCCAGCCGAGTTCCTGCACCAGCGCGGCCAGCTGCAGGACGAGCGAGACCGCCGCGACCGCCGAGATGGCAGCGGCCGCGGCGCGCATGGCCCTCAGCCGATCCGCTCGAGGCCGCCGAGGCGGGGGCGCAGCACCTCCGGCACCAGGAACCCGCCTTCGGGCAGCTGGTGCGTCTCCATCACCGCGATCAGCGCCCGGCCGACCGCGACGCCCGATCCGTTGAGGGTGTGCGGGAAGGCGGTGCCTTTCTGGCCTTCGGGGCGGTAGCGCGCCTGCATCCGCCGCGCCTGGAAGTCGCGCGTGTTGGAGCAGGAGGAGATCTCCCGCCAGGCCTGCTGGCCGGGCAGCCAGACCTCGAGGTCGTAGGTGCGGGCGGCGCCGAAGCCCGTGTCGCCGGCGCAGAGGAAGACGCGCCGCCAGGCGAGGCCGAGCTCGGTCAGCACGCGCTCGGCGCAGCGCGTCATGCGCTCGTGCTCGGCGTCCGAATCCTCGGGGCGGGTGACGCTGACGAGCTCGACCTTGGAGAACTGGTGCTGGCGCAGCATGCCGCGCGTGTCGCGCCCGGCGCTGCCCGCCTCGCTGCGGAAGCAGGGGGTGAGCGCGGTGAAGCGCAGCGGCTCCTTCGGTTCGGGGATGATCTCGCCGGCGACGAGGTTGGTCAGCGGCACCTCGGCGGTCGGGATGAGGTACTTCCCGTCCGTCGTCCTGAACAGGTCCTCCTCGAACTTCGGCAGCTGGTTGGTGCCGTAGAGGCTGCGGTCGTTCACCAGCAGCGGCGGCGCCACTTCCTCGTAGCCGTGCTCCCCGGTGTGGAGGTCGAGCATCCATTGCCCGAGCGCGCGTTCGAGCCGCGCGAGCGCGCCCTTCAGCACGACGAAGCGGCTGCCCGAGAGCTTCGCCGCGCGCTCGAAATCCATCAGGCCGAGCGCCTCGCCGATCTCGAAATGCTGCTTCGCGCCGGGGATGTCGCGCGGGGTGCCGTGGGCGTGCAGGACGACATTGGCCGTCTCGTCCCGGCCCTCCGGCACCTCGGCGTCGAGGACGTTGGGGAGCGTCGAGAGGGCGGCGTCGAGCGCCGCTTCCTCGTCGGAGGCGTTGAGCGTCGCCAGGCGCGCGACCTCGGCCTTCAGCCGCTCGGCCTCCGCCGCGTGGCCCGCCTTCATGGCCGCGCCGATCTCGCGCGACAGGGCGTTGCGGCGGGACTGCGCCTGCTCCATCGCCGTGATCGCCGACCGACGCGCCTCGTCGAGGGCCAGCAGCGCCGGCGACTGCGGCGGCAGGCCGCGGCGGCTCATCGCCGCGTCGAAGGCGTCCGGGTTGGCGCGGATGGCGCGGATGTCGTGCATGTGGCCCTGCCCTGTTCGCGGCCCCGGGCGCTAAGCCACGGGGCGCGGCGCGTCAACGGAGCGGGCGCAGGTCCCGGATCAGATCGGTCGTATCGGCGGAACCGTCCCAGTAAGCGAGAAGGATCTCCTCGTTCAGGCGGATCCAGGCGCTGACCGCCGCCAGATCCTCGGGCGGCAGATCCCCCTCGATCAAGCGTGGTTCAGGCCGGATGGAGACCGGCACCAACTCGTCCGGGGACATCCGATTGCCATGGACGCGGCAGACCTTCACGCGGGCGTCATGGCGTGCCCCACCCCGAGGGCTGACCCACACCGTCATCGGAAGCCCGGTGCTGCGGGGATAGAGGTTCGCCATCTCGAAGGGCGCCTCCGTGGATGCCGCGGCCGCCTCGGGGTACCGCGCCTGCTCCTCCCCGAAGCCCGACATCACGTCGGCTCGGGCGGGGGCTTCGGCGCCATCCAGGACGCCGCCAGGATCGAGATCTCGTAGAGCAGGATCAGCGGCACCGCGAGGCCGACCTGGCTGATCACGTCGGGTGGCGTGATGATCGCGGCCACGACGAACATGCCGACGATGGCGTAGCGCCGCCCCTTGCGCAGCTGCTCCACGTTCAGGATGCCGACCTTGCAGAGCAGCGTCAGCAGCACGGGCAGCTGGAAGGCGATGCCGAAGGCCAGGATCATGTGCATGACGAGCGAGAGATACTCGCCCACCTTGGCCTCGAGCTGGATGGCCACCGTGTCCGCGCCCTGCGGCGTCTCGAAGGAGATGAAGAAGGACCAGGCGAGCGGGAAGATGAAGTAGTAGGCCAGCGCCGCGCCCGCGAGGAACAGGAAGGGCGAGGCGATGAGGAAGGGCAGGATCGCCCGCTTCTCGGACCGGTAGAGCCCCGGCGCGACGAACAGCCAGAGCTGCGTCGCCCACATCGGGAAGGAGAAGAACACGGCGCCGAAGAACGCCACCTTCAGGTAGGTGAAGAAGGCCTCGTAGAGCGCGGTGAAGATCATCCGCCGGTCGCCATGGCCCTGCTTGGCCAGGATGTCGGCGAGCGGCTGGGCGAGGAAGCCGTAGATCTGCTGGCTGAAGTAGTAGCAGATCGCGAAGGCGACGACGAAGGCGCCGATCGACCAGAGGAGCCGCGTGCGCAGCTCCATCAGGTGCTCGATCAACGGCATCGGCTCGTCGTTGATCGGATCCTCGTCCACCGCGGCGGCGGGCTTGTTCGTCGTGTTGGCGGACACGGCGGTTCCTCAGGCGGTTCGGGTGGCGGCCGGCTCGGCGGCGGAGCTGTTAGCCGGCGGGGCGGGGCTGTTGAGCGGCGGCGTCACGACATGCGCCGCCGGCGCGGCGAGCGGGGGGGCGGACGCAACCGGGGGCGGCGGCTCGGCGACGGGGACGAAGCTCGGCGCGGACGTGCTGGGCGGCACGAAGGCGGGCGCGGCCGGCGCCTCCGGCCTGGGCGGCTCCGGCGGCGGCTTGTAGGGCGCCATGGTCTGCGGCGGGATGAAGGCCGGGGCGTCCGGCGTGTCCTTCGCGGTGGGCGGCGGGGTCCAGGCCGGGGTGCTGCTCACCGGGTTGGTGAAGGCCGGGTCCGAGAAGGTGTCCTTCAGCGTGCCGTCCTTGTCCACGGCGCGCTCGATCTCGCCCTTCAGGTCGAAGGAGCGGATCTCGTTGATCGCGCCCTTCACCTCGGCGATCTGGTTGCGCACGTCGTCGAGCTTCGCCTCGCGCACCAGCTCGTCCGCCTGCTGCTGCATGGCGGCGAGCCCCTTGCGGGCCTTCTTGATGCCGTCGGCGATCCCGCGGATCGCGCCGGGCAGGTCCTTGGGCCCGATCACCACGAGCGCCACGACGGCGATCAGCGCGATCTCGGACCAGGCCAGGTCGAGCATTCCAACCCCTTGGGAAAACAAAGCACCGTTATCAGGCAAGGGGCGGCCCGCCAATGCGGTCCACCGCCGCCCTATCTAGGCATCGGGCTGCGCCGTTGCATCGGCGCCCGGCGAACGGGCGAAGGCGAAGGCCCGTTCCGGGTCCGGACGAACCGAGACGGCCTGCCCGCGCCGCAGCCGGACGCCGGGCGGCAGCCGGGCATGGAGGTGCAGCAGCCCCCCCTCCCCGTCCGGGACGGCCAGGTGCACGAGCGTCGTGGGGCCGAGCAGGCGGCAGGCCTCGACCTCGGCCGGGACGCCCTGGCCCGGCTCCAGCACGCGCAGGCCCTCGGGGCGCAGCAGCACCTCCGCCAGGCTCCCCTCCGGCAGGTCCCGCCCCGGGACGGGGCCGATCGCCGTCACGGCCGCCGCGTCCTGGATGCGGGCCGGCAGGCGGTTCACCTCGCCCAGGAAGGTGGCGACGAAGGGGTCCCGCGGGTCGAGGTAGAGCGACTCGGGCGTGCCGAGCTGGACCACCCGCCCCTCCCGCATCAGGGCGATGCGGTCCCCCATGAACATCGCCTCCTCCGCGTCATGGGTGACGACGAGGGCCGGGATGCCGGCCTGTTGCAGCACATGGAGCGTGTCGTCCCGCACCTGCTCCCGCAGGCGGGCGTCGAGGCTGGCGAAGGCTTCGTCGAGCAGCAGCACGGCCGGGCGCGGGGCGAGCGCGCGGGCCAGCGCCACGCGCTGCTGCTGCCCGCCGGAGAGCTGGTGCGGCCAGGCCTCGGCATAGGCTTCGAGGCCGACGCGGGCGAGCGCCTCGGCCACGCGCCAGGGCCGGTCGCCGCGGGGCAGCTTGCGCAGGCCGAAGGCGACGTTTTCCGCCACTGTCAGGTGGGGGAACAGGGCGTAGTCCTGGAAGACGAAGCCCACATTGCGCTGCTCGGGCGGGAGGGGGCCGAGATCCTGGCCGTTGAGGGCGATGGACCCGTGCTGCAGCGTCTCGAGCCCGGCGACGAGGCGGAGCAGCGTGGTCTTGCCGTCGCCGGAGGGGCCGAGGAGGCACAGGATCTCGCCGGGCGCGACCTCGAGCGTGACGCCGCGCAGGACCTGCTTGGGGCCGTAGGCGTGGCGAATGTCGGTGAGGCGGAGGGTCACGGCTGCCCCTTGTGGGGCGAAACCCGAAGCGTGGGAACCGGGCCGGCGCCGCGGGCGGCCGCGGATGCCTGGCTGCACCCGGAGCAGCGGGCGGTGCCGGCCTGGGTGGACCGGAGGTCGGGCGTCACGGCCCCCTACCCCGCGCCCACGGGCGTCCAGGCGGTGGCGGCGCTGGCCGCGGCGACCGGAAGGCAGCGGCGACGGGGCTGCCGCGGGTGCGGCAGGCGCGTGATGATGACAACGCCGCGCTGATCATGAAGGTGCGGATGGCGTGCCGGGATATGCGGGTGGAGGTGGGTGAGGCGGCCGTCAGGCCGCTTCCGCCGAGGTCGCCGTGTCGACCGCGTCGTTCTCGGCTTCATCGGCCGGGCGCAGCGGCAATGTCGCCAGGTCCTGGCTCACCAGCTCCTCCTTCCGGGGCAGCTCGCTCAGCGACTTCAGGCCGAACTGGTCCAGGAACTTCCCTGTCGTGCCCCACAGCGTCGGGCGGCCGGGGGCTTCCTTCTTGCCCTTCGGCGCCACCAGCCCCGCCTCCAGCAGCGCGTCCAGCGTGCTCTGGGCCAGGGCCGCGCCGCGCAGCTCCTCGATCTCGGCGCGGGTCACCGGCTGGTGATAGGCGACGATGCTCAGCGCCTCCATCGCCGCCTTGGGCAGGCGGCGCGGCACCTCCACCACGCGGGTGATCGCCGGCGCCAGGTCCAGCGCGGTGCGGAAGGCGAAGCCGCCCCCCACCTCCACGAGTTCGACCGGGCGGCCCGCGGTGCGCGCGGCCAGCGCCGTCAGCACGGCGCTGGCGGACAGGCCCTCGGGCAGCGCCAGTTGCAGCCGCTCCGGCCGCACCGGCCGGTCGGAGGCGAAGATCAGCGCCTCGGCGATCCGCAGCCCTTCCTCGAAGCGGTCGGGCGGCAGGGTGGTGGCGGTGTCGTCCGTGCAAGCCGGCGCGAGGTCAGGCGGCAGCGAGTCCATGGGCGTCCTCCGGGGTTGCGGGCCGGCGCCGCAGCCGCACGGGCGCGAACAATCCGGCCTGATCGAGTTCCACCTGCCCCGCCTTCGCGGCCTCCAGCGCCGCGATCAGGGTGGAGGCGACGGCCGCCCGCGCATCCAGCGGATCGGCCAGCCCCTCGGGGAGGAAGGCGCGCAGCTCCCGCCAGCCCGGGCTCGGCCCGAGCAGGGATTGCAGCCGGCCGATCGCCTCGGCGACGGACCACAGCTTGCGCGGCTTCGGCGTGAAGGGGCGGTTGGCCGCGGCGCGGCGGCGCGCGGCGGCATAGGCCCGCAGCAGGGAGGGCAGGTCGGCGACGAGGCCCGACCGATCCTCGACGCGCAGGCTCTCGGGGGCGCCCCGGGCGAAGGTTTCGCGGTTGAGCTGCGGGCGCTTGCGCAGCCATTCGGCGGCCGCCCGCATGCGGTCGAGCTCGGCCAGGCGCTCGGTCAGGCGCTCGGCGGCGGCGATCGGGTCCTCTTCCTCCGGGCCGCGCTCGGTCTCGGGCAGCAGCAGGCGGGACTTCAGCCAGGCGAGCCAGGCGGCCATCACCAGCCACTCGGCCGCCAGCTCCAGCCGCACGCGCCGCGCGCCCTCCACCAGCGCCAGGAACTGGTCCACGAGGGCGAGGACGTTGATCGCCCGGATGTCCACCTTCTGCGCCCGCGCGAGGTCGAGCAGCACGTCGAGCGGCCCCTCGAACCCGTCGAGGCGGAGGTGAAGCTGCTCGCCGGTGGTGGCGGGGGCCGGCGCGTCGCTCATGGGGCGGGGATGCCGGCGGCGCGCAGCGTCAGGTTGAAGGCCGGGCGAACCGCGGCATCCAGGAACCACTGCATCGGCTGGAAGGCCGGGATCGCCATGGGCGCCAGGAACAGCACCCCGATCACCAGCAGCAGGCCGAAGCGCTCCGTCCGCGCATAGGCCATGGCGGCCCGCTCCGGCAGCAGCCCCACCGCGATGCGGCCGCCATCGAGGGGCGGAACGGGAATGAGGTTGAACAGGCCGAGCACCAGGTTCGCCAGGATGGACAGACCCAGGAAGCGGTAGAGCCAGTGCGCCGATTCGGGCGAGAGCGAACCCTCCCCCGCGATCACGGCATGGACCAGGAAGGCCGAGAACAGCGCGAGGAAGAAGTTCGTCGCCGGCCCGGCGAGGGCCACCCACATCATCCCCGTCCGCGGATTCCGCAGGTTGAGGATGTTGACGGGCACGGGCTTGGCCCAGCCGAACATGGCGTCCACCCGCCCCACGGCGAGAAGCTGCGTCACGATCAGGATGCCCGGCACCAGCAGCGTGCCGACCGGGTCCACATGGCGGATCGGGTTGATCGAGAGCCGGCCGAGCCGCTTGGCCGTGTCGTCGCCGAGGCCGAGCGCGGCGTAGCCATGCGCCGCCTCGTGCAGGGTGATGGCGATGACGCCGGCCAGCACGGCGGCCAGCAGCTCGGGGAACCAGTCGGGCATCACCCCCACCCGTGGCCCGTCGAGGCCAGCCGTTCAAGCGCGGCCGCGGCCAGAGGCGGGCAGGAATCGAGGATGGCGGCGTTCTCCTCGAAGACGCCGGGGCAGTGCAGCGCGAGGTCGCAGCCCGCTTCCAGCACCGCCCGCGCCAGGTCGTCCGGCCGGCCGCACAGCGCCTTCATCGCCAGATCGTCCGAGATCAGCACACCGTCATGGCCGATCTCGCCGCGGATGATGCGGGCGATGATGGAGGGAGAGATGGTGGCGGGCCGCGCCGCGTCCCACTCCGGATAGAGGATGTGCGCCGTCATGGCCCAGAGGTTCCGGCCGGCCAGCGCCCGGAACGGGGCCAGATCCTCCTCGGTCGCCGTCACGCGCGGCAGCGCCTCGTGGCTGTCGAGCAGCGCGCGGCCATGGCCGGGGATATGCTTCATCACCGGCGTGCAGTCGGCCTCGCGCAGCCCTTCGGCCCAGGCGGAACCGAGGCGGGCGATCTCGGCCGGATCGGCGGAGAAGCCGCGGTCGCCGATGATGGCGTGCGCCCCCTCCACCCGCAGGTCGAGGCAGGGGGCGCAGACCACGTCGAGGCCCATGGCGCGGCAGATGTCGCCGATGGCCCGGGCGTTGGCGCGGGCGGCCGCCTCCGGCCCGCCCTCGAACTGCGCGGCGGGCGGGAAGCTCGGCCAGTGGGGCGGGCGGAGCCGCGCGACGCGGCCGCCTTCCTGGTCGATCAGGATGGGCGCGGCCTCGCCCAGCAGGTCGCGCAGCTCCGCCGTCAGGGCGAGGAGCTGGGCCGGGTCCTGCACGTTCCGGGCGAAGAGGATGGCGCCGGCGGGCGGGCGGCGGCGGAACAGCGCCACCTCGTCCGGCGTCAGGCGGGGGCCCGAGACGCCCAGGATGCAGGCCGCGGGGGCAAGCGGCATGCGAGATCGGTTTTCGCTCGGCTGCGCTCGCTTCAACCGCTCCAGCTCCTTCGTTCACGAGCCGATTCACGCTCCCGGCCGGAACGGCCGTCCGCGATCCGCTCTAGTTTGCGCCGATGACGATGCAGCTCGCCTGCCGGGCCTGGAGCGCCTCGCAGAACTGGCGGGCGGCGGCGGCGTCCTGGAAGCCGGCGGTGCGCAGGCGGAACAGCGTCGGCTGCCCCTCCCGCTCGAGCCGCGTGACGGCCGGGGTGCGGCCCTGCAGCTCCGGCACGCGGGCGGCGAGGCGCTGCCATTCGGCGCGCGCCGCTTCCTCGCTGCGGGCGGCGGCGAGCTGGACCT
>JAIEOO010000226.1 GCA_019750475.1 Acetobacteraceae bacterium
CGCCCGGCATCGTCGGGCGTTCCGCCGCGGCGCGCGGCCTCGCGGCCCGCATCGCGCGCCTCGTCGCGACGGATCTGCCCGTGGTGGTGGAGGGGGAGCCGGGTTCGGGCCGCACCACCACGGCGCGCGCGCTGCACGCCGCCGGCGGCCGGTCCGGCGTGCCGCACTTCCTCGACGCGCGGGAGGACATCGCCGCCGCGCTCTTCGACGATGCCCCGCGCGGCCTTCTCGCCCGGCAGGGGCACACGGTGGTGATCGAGAACGCCGACGCCCTGGCGCCGACCCTGCGGGCCCGCCTCGCCGACTGGATCGAGCGCGGCAGCTTCGCCCGCTTCGCCCGCCCCGGCGAGCGCGTGCCGCGGGCGCGGCTGGTGCTGGTGCATCCGCCGGGCGCGCAGGCGCTCGCGCGCGCACTCTCAGCGCAGCGGCTCCCGGTGCCGCCGCTGCGCGACCGGCTGGAGGACATCCCGCTCGTCGCCCGCGCCATGCTGCGGGAGGCCGGGCGGCCCTCCGCCCCGATCGAGCCGGGCGCGTTGCGGCTGCTGATGGCGCGGTCCTGGCCCGGCAACCTGCGTGAATTGCGCGAGGCGCTGCTCCGCGCCTCGACCGAGGCGCGCGACGGCCGCGTGACGGCGCCGGCCCTCGGGGCGGTGCTGGGCGCCGCGCCCGCGCCGGACGCGGCGCCCGAGATGGACGAGCGGGCCTGGATCCTCGACGCGCTGCGCCGCCACCGCTTCCGGCGCGGGGAGACCGCGGCGTTCCTCGGCGTCGCGCGCAAGACGCTCTACAACCGGATGCGGCGCCTCGGCCTCGCCGATTGAGGCGGGCTGGCCGCGGGGGCCTGAAGCGGCTCGTCCGACCAGAGGATCGCCTCGCCGCCCTCCACCGCGACGTGGCTGGCGAGGGTCGCCCAGGCTTCGCCGGAGGGCAGCACGACGCGGCGCAGCCCGGCCGCGAGCGCCGCGTCCACCGCGCCGCGCGTCGCCGCGAAGGCGAGCGGCTGGAGGCCGCAGGCGGCGAAGGCGAGCAGCGTGCGGAACTCCGCCTCCGCCCGGTAGCCGACGGCGGCCAGCGCGGCGGCGGTCTCGCCTTCATGGGCCTGGACGCTCGGCCAGTTGAGCACTTCGGCCACGCCGGCCCGCGCCAGCGTCGCCGCCGCGTCGGGCACGCGCAGGAAGGGATCGCAGGCGAAGAGGGCGGCGATGGGCGGATCGGCCGCGAAGGGCTCCCGCGCCGAGAGATCCGCGAGCAGCGCCCCGTTCACGTCGAGCACCGGGAGCTGCGCGACCAGCGGCCATGACGGCGCCGGGAAGGGGCGAAGGCCCGGCAGGAACGCCGCCGATGGGCGGAGCGTCCCGGGAAAGCCCTCGAGGTCTGCGGCGGGGCGGATGGGCGAGCGCATACCCAATTTTACCCAAACACTACGAGTTTTCCACCTTGCGGCGGCATGGCGGCTTCGCCATCACTGCCGCAGCGGCCGCACAGACCGGCCGGATGGGAGTGAACGACCGGATGGACCTCGCGGCCACGATCGTGCTGAACGGGCTCACGCTCGCCGCGCTCTACTTCATCGTGGCCAGCGGCTTCTCGCTGATCTTCGGCCTCATGCGCGTGGTCAACATGGCGCATGGCTCGCTGTATCTCGTGGCGGGCTATGTCGGCTACGCGGTGTTCGAGCCGCTCTACGACCGCGATGTCTGGTGGGCCTGGTATGCCGGCCTCGCCGCGGGCATCGCGGCGGCGGCGATCGCCGGCGCGCTGATGCAGAAGCTGCTCCTCGGCTGGATGCAGGGGCAGGAGCTGCGCCAGGCCCTCGTCACCATCGGCGTCTCCATCATCGCGGCGGACCAGCTGCTCGCCCTCTATGGCGGCAACCCCCGCCAGTTCTTCGCGCCCGACGCCATCTTCGGCTCCACCCAGGTGCCGCTCGTCGGCGGCTACCCGACCTTCCGCCTCGTGCAGATCGGCATCGCCGTCGCGGTCGGCGTCAGCCTGTGGCTGCTGCTGAACCGCACCCGGCTCGGCATGATGATCCGCGCCGGCGTGGATGACCGCGAGATGCTCGGCGCCTGCGGCGTCAACGTGCCGCTCGTGGGCGTCGCGGTCTTCGCCCTCGGCGCGGCGCTGTGCGGCATCGGCGGCATCATCGGCTCGACCGCGCAGCCCCTCGCCATGGGGCAGGACGGGCGCTTCCTCCTCATCTCCCTCGTCGTCGTGATCGTGGGCGGCATGGGCTCCGTCACGGGCACGGCCGTGGGCGCGGTGCTGGTGGGCCTCGCGGAGCAGCTGGGGCAGGCGCTGTTTCCCACCTACTCGGTCATCCTGACCTTCGTGATCATGGTGGCGGTGCTGGCGCTGCGGCCGCAGGGGATCCTCGGCCGTGCGTGACCGCTTCGCCCTTTTCGCGCTGGCGGGCCTCGCCCTGATGGTGGCGGCGCCCTTCCTGCTCCAGGCCGTGCTGCCCGCGAACCAGGCGCAGTTCTGGACCGCGAACGTGCTCGGGCGCGCGGTGGTGTTCGGCATCATCGCCATGTCGCTCACCTTCCTCGCGACCTATGGCGGGTTCATCTCGCTCGCGCAGATGATGATCGCGGGCGTGGCGGGCTACACCGTCGCCGTCTTCGTCGAGGGCGCGGTGCCGCGCATCGTGGGGGGCCTCGGCTACGGGCTGGCCATCCCGCTCGGCGTTCTGGCCGCGACCGTGATGGGCCTCGTCGTCGGCGCCATCTCCGTCCGCACGCGCGACATCTACCTGCTGATGATCACGCTGGCGCTGTCCATGGGCGTGTTCCGCTTCGTCGAGACCAACATCGCCTGGTTCAACGGCTATGAGGGCATCCGCAACGTCGTCGGGCCGGAGCTGTTCGGCCTCGGCTTCCGCGACCCGTGGCTGTTCTACTACGTCGCGCTCGGCACGGCGGCGCTGCTGCTGGCCGGCGTCCTCTACCTGGTGCGCTCACCCTTCGGCCTCGTGCTGCAGGGCATCCGCGACAACCCGCGGCGCGTCGCCGCCCTCGGCTATGACGTCGCGCTGCACCGCATCGCCGCCTTCGGCGTCGCCGGCTTCATCGCGGGCTGCGGGGGCGTGCTGGCGACGATCTACAACATCGGCATCTCGCCGGGCTCGATCGGCCTGGGCGCGACCGTGAACGTGCTGATCATGAGCGTCATCGGCGGCCTCGGCCATCCGGTGGGCGCCTTCCTCGGCTCGCTCATCTTCACGGTCTTCGACACCTTCGCCGCCAATCTCTACGACCGCGACCGCTTCAACACGCTGATCGGCGCGGTCTTCCTCATCATCGTGCTGGTCTCCCCCGACGGGGTGATCGGCATCGGTGCGCGGCTTCGCCGCCTTCTCGGGGGATCCAAGCCTTGAGCCACAACCAGACTGGAGGAGCATCCATGACCTCGCGCATCTCTCGCCGCTCGGCGCTGCTCGGCGGAACGGGCCTCGCCGTCGCCGGGCTCGCCGCGCCGGCCATCGCCCAGCGCGCGCCCATCCGCCTCGGCGGCATCGCCACCCTCGAAGGGCCCTTCGCCACCGGCGGCCAGGACGCCTATCGCTGCGTCCAGATGGAGCTGGACCGGATCAACAGCACGGTGGGTGGCCGCCGCATCGAGTTCATCCGCGAATCGTCGAACGCCCAGGCCGACGTGGCGCTCGCCCGCGCGCGCAAGCTGATCGAGCAGGACAACGTGGACATCATCCTCGGGCCGCTCTCCGGCGCCGAGGGCATCGCGCTGCGCGACTATTCCCGCACGCTGACCGGCAAGACCATCGTCAACGGCAGCTCGGGCGCGGCCGACACGACGCTGCGCAACCCGAGCCCCAACTTCTTCCGCTTCTCGACGGACGGGACGCAGTGGATGGCCGGCCTCGGCAACCACGTGTTCCGCAACATGAACATCCGCGAGGTCGCCGTGGCGGCGGGCGACTACGCCTTCCCCTACGCCCAGGTGTTCGGCTTCAACATCGAGTACTGCCGCGCCGGCGGCCGCGTGCAGCACTACTGGGCGCCGCTCGGCACCACCGACTTCTCGGCCCAGATCGCGCAGATCAACCGCTCCAACGCCGGCGCCATCGTCGTCGTCCATGGCGGCACGGACGGCCTCGCCTTCATGACGCAATACGCCCAGTCGGGCGGCACCAAGCCGCTGATCGCGGGCTCGATCATGGCGGACCAGACCATGCTCTCCGCCCGCGGTCCGCATCGGCGCGTCATGGTCGGCATGATCTCGGGCGGCCCCATCGCCGACGTCATCGACGATCCCAGCTGGCGCGAATTCGTCGAGCGCTACCGCCGCCGCTGGCTGAACGAGGGCGGCTTCCAGTCCCCCTCCATCCATGGGGTGAACTACACCACCAACCTCTACGGCATCCTGCATGCCCTGCGGGAGGTGGACGGCGACCTCTCGAACAACCAGCAGGCCTTCCAGCGCGCGCTGGCCAATGCCCGCATCACCGCGCCGACGGGTGCCGCGGTGCGGCTCGACCACAACCGCCAGGCCATCTCCGACATCTTCCTCAACCGGATCGAGGAGCGGGACGGGCGGGCGCAGGTCGTGGCCTTCGCGCGCGCGCAGCAGATCAACCAGACGCTCGGCACGCCGGAGGCGCAGTTCCTCGCCCTCGGCGCGCCGTCCCGCGACAACCCGGGCTGCGTCCCGGCCGCGAGCTAGTTCCCCGACAAGACTCCCTCGGAGCTTTGCCGGGGGGCCGGTTCGGTGCCCAGCTTCCAAGCTTGGCACCGCCTCCCGAGGCAAGGCCTCGGGAGGGCACCAGGGGGCTGCGAATGGGCCGCGCGTCCCCTTTCTGTCGAGTTGGTCCGGGCTGGGAAGAACTGAGTGGTTCCTGCGATCAGGCTTACCGGCGTCAGCCGGCGCTTCGGCGCGCTCCAGGCCGTGCGCGACGTCAGCTTCGACGTCCAGCCGGGCGAGCGCCGCGCCGTGCTCGGCCCCAACGGCGCCGGCAAGACGACGCTGTTCAACACCATCTGCGGCGACTTCCCGCCCACGGCCGGGACCATCCAGCTCTTCGGCGCGGACATCACGTATCTCAAGCCGCACCAGCGCACGCGGCTCGGCATCGGGCGCACCTACCAGACCTCGCTGCTCTTCAACGGGCTGACGGTGCTCGACAACCTCTTCGTCGCGGTGCGCGGCCTGCGGTGCAACCGCTTCTCCTTTCTCCGCCCCTCCCGCGGCGACGACGGCGCGGCCAAGGCGCGGGAGCTGGCCGACCGCATGCGCCTCTCCCACCTGCTCGACGCGGAGGTGGTCAATCTCTCGCACGGGCAGCGCCGGCAGCTCGAGGTGGGCATGGCCATGGCGGGCGACCCGCGCGTGCTGATGCTGGACGAGCCCGCCGCCGGCCTCTCCCCCGGCGACCGGCCGGAGCTGCTGAAGCTGCTGCGCGAGCTGCCGCGCACGCTCACGCTCATCCTCATCGAGCACGACATGGACATCGCGCTGCCCGCGGCCGACATCGTGACCGTGATGAAGGACGGCGAGGTGGTGGTGGAGGCCGCGCCCGACCGCATCGAGGACGATCCGGTGGTCCAGGCGATCTACCTCGGAGCCCCCGGGGAGGGGATCCACTGATGCTGAAGGTCTCGGGCCTGCATGTCCGTTTCGGCCAGGCGCACATCCTGCAAGGCGTCTCGCTCGAACTCGGCGAGAAGCCGCTCGCCATCGTCGGCCGCAACGGCATGGGCAAGACGACGCTGTGCGGCAGCGTGGCCGGCCTCGTCCCGGCGAGCGAGGGCGAGATCACGCTGGATGGCGCGCGGCTCAACGGCCTCGCGCCCTATCGCGTCGCGCGGCTCGGCGTGGCGCTGGTGCCGCAGGGGCGCCGCACCTTCCCCTCGCTCTCGGTGCATGAGCACCTGAAGCTCGTCAGCCAGGGCAAGGGCGCGCGCTGGAACGTCGAGCGCATCTACGAGACCTTCCCGCGCCTCGCCGAACGGCGGAACAACGGCGGCACCGAGCTGTCCGGCGGGGAGCAGCAGATGCTCGCCATCTCCCGCGCGCTGCTGATGAACCCCAAGGTCGTGGTGATGGACGAGCCGAGCGAAGGCCTCGCCCCCGTCATCGTGGACCACCTGATCGGCGTGCTGCGCGACCTGCCGAAGGACGGCATGCGGCTGCTGCTGGTGGAGCAGAACCTGCGCGTGGCGACCGAGGTGGCCGAGGACGTGGCGATCATGGTCACGGGCCGCATCGCGGCCACCATGCCGGCACGCCAGCTGGCCGAGGATTCCGAGACGCAGCGCCGCTACCTGGGGGTGGCGGCGGGTGCGCATCATTGAGAAGGGAGGAGACGATGGCGAAGGTCTACGTCATCGGGACCATGGACACCAAGGCCGAGGAGCTGCGCTTCGCCCGCGACTGCGTGCGCCGCGCTGGCGCCGAGGCGGTGCTGGTGGATGTGGGCACGAAGGGGCCTGGCTCGGGCGCCGATGTGACGGCCGCCGAGATCGCGGCGCATCACCCGGACGGCGCGGGGGCGGTGCTCGGCCTCGATGACCGCGGCAAGGCCGTCTCCGGCATGGCGGAGGCGCTGACGCGCTGGCTGTCCGCCCGCACCGACATCGGCGCGGTGCTCGGCCTCGGGGGGTCGGGCAACACGGCGCTCGTCACCCAGGCGATGCGCGCCCTGCCGATCGGCACGCCGAAGCTGATGGTGAGCACCGTGGCCTCCGGCAATGTCGCGCCCTATGTCGGCCCGTCCGACCTGGCGCTGATGTACTCGGTGGTGGATGTCGCGGGGATCAACGGCATCTCGCGCCGCGTCATCGCCAACGCGGCCCACGCCGCCGCCGGCATGGCGCTGCACCGGCCGCCCGCCGCCGCTTCGGGCGAGAAGCCCGGGCTCGGCATGACGATGTTCGGCGTGACGACGGCCTGCATCACCATGCTGCGCGAGGCGCTGGACGCCAGCCACGAATGCTACGTCTTCCACGCGACGGGCGCCGGCGGGCAGAGCATGGAGAAGCTCGCGGATTCCGGTCTCGTCGCGGCGCTGATGGACATCACGACGACCGAGGTGCCGGATTTCCTGGTGGGCGGCGTCTTCCCCTGCACGGAGGACCGCTTCGGCTCCGCCATCCGCACGCGCCTGCCCTATGTCGGCAGCGTCGGCGCGGTGGACATGGTGAATTTCGGCGCGAAGGACACGGTGCCGGCGCGGTTCCAGGGGCGCAACCTCTACGTCCACAACCCGCAGGTGACGCTCATGCGCACCACGCCCGAGGAGAACCGGGCGATCGCCGAGTTCATCGTCTCCCGCCTCAACCGCATGGAGGGGAAGGTGCGGTTCCTGCTGCCGCTCGGGGGTGTGTCCGCCATCGACGTGCCGGGCATGCCCTTCCACGACCCGGCGGCCGACGCCGCCCTGTTCGACACCATCCGCGCCGGCTTCCAGCCGGGCCCCAACCGCAAGCTCATCGAGGTGCCGGCCGCCATCAACGACCGCGCCTTCTCCGACGCGGCGCTCGCCGCCTTCAAGGAGATCGCCTGATGCCCCGCCCCACCCGCGGCGAGCTGCTGCGGAAGTTCCAGGACATGGCCGCCAGGCGCGAGCCGATCATCGGCGGCGGCGCGGGCACCGGGCTCTCCGCCAAATGCGAGGAGGCCGGCGGCATCGACCTCATCGTCATCTACAATTCCGGCCGCTACCGCATGGCCGGGCGCGGCTCCCTGGCGGGACTCCTCGCCTACGGCAACGCGAACGAGATCGTGAAGGAGATGGCGCGGGAGGTGCTGCCCGTCGTGAAGCGCACGCCGGTGCTCGCGGGCGTGAACGGCACCGACCCCTTCGCCATCATGGATCACCTGCTGGACGAGCTGAAGGCGCTGGGTTTCGCCGGCGTGCAGAACTTCCCGACGGTCGGCCTGATCGACGGGACCTTCCGCGCCAATCTCGAGGAGACGGGGATGGGCTTCGGGCACGAGATCGACATGATCCGCCTGGCCCACGCGAAGGACATGCTGACCACGCCCTACGTCTTCAACGCGGACGAGGCCGCGGAGATGGCGAAGGCCGGGGCCGACATCCTGGTGCCGCATCTCGGCCTGACGACGGGCGGCGCCATCGGCGCGCAGACCGCCCTGAAGCTCGAGGACTGCCCGGCGCTGATCGCCGAATGGGCGGAGGCCGCGCGCCGCGTGCGCCCCGACATCCTGGTGCTGTGCCATGGCGGCCCGATCTCCTCGCCCGAGGACGCGGCCTGGGTGCTGCGCAACACGCCGGGGATCAACGGCTTCTACGGCGCCTCCTCGATGGAGCGCCTGCCGACCGAGACGGCGCTGACCGAGCAGACCCGCCGCTTCAAGTCCATCACCTTCTGAGGGAAGCCGCCGCCATGGCCCGCGCCTACGCCTCCACCATCCTCGACGCCAGCATCGCCACCGTCTGGGCGACCATCCGCGACTTCAACGGCCTGCCCTCCTGGCACCCGGCCATCGCGCGCTCCGAGATCGAGGACGGGCTCGACTCCGACGTGGTGGGCTGCGTCCGCCGCTTCTTCCTCCAGGACGGGACGATGGTGCGGGAGCGGCTGCTCTCGCTCTGCGACCGCACCACCAGCTTCTCCTACAACTTCGAGACGCCGGCCTTCCCGGTGGCGAACTACCGCGCGCGCGTGCAGCTGATGCCCGTCACCGCGACGGGCCAGACCTTCGCGGAGTGGGAAGCGACCTTCGACGAGGCGCCGGAGGATGCCGGGAAGTACGTGGACATCATCTCGAACGCCGTGTTCCAGGGCGGGTGGGACGCGCTGAAGGCGGCCCTGCCCTCGCGCCCGAAGGTGGACGCGCCGCTGTGGATGGGCTTCCCGCCGCACAAGGTGTGGTGCAGCACCGTGATCGCGGCGCCCGCCAGCGCCGTCTGGACCATCATCCGGGACTTCGCCTCCATGGGCGAGTGGCACCCGGACATCACGAAGATGCACATGCTGGGCGGCGCCCGGCCCGACAAGGTTTCGGGCACGCGCGACTTCCTGTTCGGCCCGGGCCACCTCAACGAGGTGCTGCTGCACCTCGACGACGAGGAGATGAGCTACTCCTACTACATCACGAAGTCCGAGCTGCCCTGGATGCGCTACGTCAGCGGCCCGCGGCTCTGGCGGGTGACGGATGGCGGGCGCTGCTTCGCCACCTGGTTCGGCGATTGGGTCGCGAGCGCGCAGGACGACGTGGCGCTGATCCCCAACACCGAGCGCGACGTGTACCTCAAGGCCTACGAGACCGTGGCCGCCCGCCTGGCCGGAGGGCGCTGAGATGCCGCAGGCGATCCTGATCGGGACGACCGGCGGCCCCGAGGTGCTGCGCCCCGCCGACCACGACCCCGGCGCCCCGGGCGAAGGTCAGGTGCGGCTGCGCCAGACCGCCATCGGCGTGAACTACATCGACGTCTATCACCGCACCGGGCTCTATCCGCTGCCCGGCCTGCCCGCGATCATCGGCATGGAAGGCGCCGGCGTGGTCGAGGCGGTGGGACCGGGTGTCTCGGACCTCGCGGCGGGCGACCGCGTCGCCTATGCCTGCCCGCCCACCGGCGCCTACGCCGCGGCGCGGCTCGCGCCCGCCGCGCAGATGGTGAAGCTGCCGGCCGCGATCAGCGACGAGATCGCGGCCTCCATCATGCTCAAGGGCATGACGGCGCAGTACCTGCTGCACGACACGGCGCCGGTGCGCGCCGGCGACGTCGTGCTGGTGCACGCGGCGGCCGGCGGGGTCGGCCTGCTGCTCTGCCAATGGGCGAGGCATCTCGGCTGCACCGTGATCGGCACCGTCAGCACGGAGGAGAAGGCGGCGCTCGCCCGCGCGAATGGCTGCGACCACACCATCGTGACGCGCAGCGGCGACTTCGCGGCGCGGGTGAAGGAGATCACGGGCGGCGCCGGCTGCCGCGTGATCTATGACGGCATCGGGTGCGACAGCTTCGCCGGCTCGATGGAGAGCCTCGCGATGTGCGGGCGCCTCGTCTCCTTCGGGCAGGCGAGCGGGCCGATCGAGCCTATCGCGCCGGCCCTGCTGTCGGCCAGGTCGGCCAGCCTCTCGCGGCCGGTGCTGTTCCACTACACCGCGAAGCGCGCCGACCTGCTGCGCATCGCGGGCGCGTTGTTCGAGGTGATCGCCTCGGGCGCCGTGAAGGTCGAGCCGCCGCGGCGCTACGCCCTGGCCGAGGCCGCGCGGGCCCATGCCGACCTCGAAGGGCGGCGCACCACGGGGTCGCTCGTGCTGGTTCCCTGACCCACATCGCCGGGAGGAGACGCGACATGCGCACCATCAAGGGTCCCGCCATCTTCCTCGCGCAGTTCGCCGGGGACGACGCGCCGTTCAACTCGCTCGACTCCATCGCCGGCTGGGCGGCGTCGCTCGGCTTCAAGGGCGTGCAGATCCCCTCCTGGGATGCGCGCCTCTTCGACCTCGCCAGGGCCGCGGAGAGCCGCGCCTATTGCGAGGATGTGCAGGCGACGCTCGCGAAGCACGGCCTCGTGGTGACGGAGCTGTCCACGCATCTTCAGGGGCAGCTCGTGGCGGTTCACCCGGCCTACGACGCCGCCTTCGACGGCTTCGCGGCGCCGGCGGCGCGGGGCAACCCGAAGGCGCGGCAGGAATGGGCGGAGCAGCAGCTGCGCCTCGCCGCGCGCGCCTCCCGCCATCTCGGCCTGACCGCGCATGCCACCTTCTCCGGCGCGCTGGCCTGGCCCTTCGTCTATCCCTGGCCGCAGCGCCCGGCGGGCCTGGTCGAAACCGCCTTCGGCGAGCTGGCGCGCCGCTGGCGCCCCATCCTCGACGCCTTCGACGAGGCCGGCGTGGATGTCTGCTACGAGATCCACCCGGGCGAGGACCTGCACGACGGCGCCAGCTTCGAGCTGTTCCTCGATGCCGTGGGCCACCACCCGCGCGCGAACATCCTCTACGACCCCAGCCATTTCGTGCTGCAGGCGCTCGACCACCTCGCTTTCCTCGACATCTACCGCGACCGGATCCGCATGTTCCACGTCAAGGACGCCGAGTTCCGCCCCACCGGCCGCGTCGGCGTCTATGGCGGCTACCAGCCCTGGGTGGACCGCGCCGGGCGATTCCGCTCGCTCGGCGACGGGCAGGTGGACTTCAAGGGCGTCTTCTCCAAGCTCGCGGCCTTCGGCTTCGACGGCTGGGCGGTGCTGGAGTGGGAGTGCTGCCTGAAGCACCCCGAGGATGGCGCGCGGGAGGGTGCCCGGTTCATCGCCGACCACATCATCCGCGTCACGGAGAAGGCCTTCGACGACTTCGCCTCCGGCGGCACCGACGAGGCGGCGAACCGCAAGCTGCTGGGGATCGGCTGATGCCGCGCCGCATCCGCTACGCCATGGTGGGCGGCGGGCGCGGCGCCTTCATCGGCGGCGTGCACCGCATGGCGGCGCGGCTCGACGACCGGTTCGAGCTGGTGGCGGGCGCCCTGGCCTCCGACCCCGCGCGGGCGCTGGAGAGCGCGGCAGACCTCGGCATCCGCGGCTATCCCGATTTCGCCGCGATGATCGCCGGCGAGGCGGGGCGGCCCGACGGGGCGGAAGCGGTGTCCATCGTCACGCCGAACCACATGCACCACGCCCCCGCCAAGGCGGCGCTGGAGGCGGGGTTCGACGTCATCTGCGACAAGCCCCTGGCGCTGACCGTGGCCGAGGCCGAGGACCTCGCCGCGACGGTGCGCCGGACCGGCCGCGTCTTCGTGCTGACGCACAACTATTCCGGCCACCCCATGGTGCGGCAGGCCCGCGCCATGGTCGCGGCGGGAGAGCTCGGCGCCATCCGAGTCGTGCAGGTGGAGTACCCGCAGGACTGGCTCTCCACCAGGCTCGAGGCCACGGGGCAGAAGCAGGCGGGCTGGCGGACCGACCCGGCGCGGGCCGGTCTCGGCGGGTCGCTCGGCGATCTCGGGACCCACGCGCATCACCTGGCGGAGTTCGTCACGGGCCTGCGGGTGGAAAGCGTGCTGGCGGATCTCCAGAGCTTCGTGGACGGGCGGCCGGTGGACGACAACGCGCAGCTTCTGCTGCGCTTCGCCGGCGGCGCGCGCGGGATGCTGTGGTCCTCGCAGGTGGCGCCGGGCAACGAGAACGCGCTGCGGCTGCGCGTCTACGGCGAGAAGGGCGGCCTCGCCTGGAGCCAGGAGCACCCGAACCAGCTCCTCCACACGCCGCTGGGCGAGGCGCCGCGCCTGCTGGCCCGCGCGGTCGGCGCGCTGCACCCGGCGGCGGGCCACGCCACGCGCATCCCGGCCGGGCATCCCGAGGGCTATCTCGAGGCCTTCGCCCAGCTCTACCGCGACGCGGCCGAGCAGATCGCGGCGCGGCGCGAGGGCCGCGCGCCCGACCCGCTCTGCTGCGACACGCCGACGGTGGAGGACGGGCTGCGCGGCATGCGCTTCGTCGCCGCCGCCGTCGCTTCCTCCCGCGCGGGCGGCGTGTGGACCCCGGTCTGAGCCGCGCCATGTTCCTCGGCGTGGACCTCGGCACCTCGGCGGTGAAGGCGGCGCTGCTCGACGCGGCAGGGACCGTCGCGGCCCAGGCCTCCGCCCCGCTGGAGGTGAGCCGGCCGCGCCCGCGCTGGTCGGAGCAGGATCCCGGGGATTGGTGGCGTGCCGCGACCCGCGCCGTCCGCGGCCTGCCCGAGACGCTGCGCGCGCGCGTCGCCGCGGTCGGGCTGTCGGGCCAGATGCACGGCGCCGTGCTGCTGGACGGTGAGGGCCGTGTGCTGCGCCCGGCGATCCTCTGGAACGACGGGCGCGCGGCGGCCGAATGCGCGGTGCTGGACGCGGCGGCGCGGCGCGTCGCGGGCAACCGGGCGATGGCGGGCTTCACCGCGCCCAAGCTGCTCTGGGCCCGCGCGCACGAGCCCGACATCTTCGCCGCCACGCGCCGCGTCCTGCTGCCGAAGGACTGGCTGCGGCTGCGCCTGACGGGCGAGGCCGTCTCCGACATGTCGGACGCGGCGGGGACGCTGTGGCTCGACGTCGCGCGGCGCGACTGGTCGGAGGAGATGCTGGAGCTGACCGGCCTCTCCCGCGCCGCCATGCCGCGTCTCGTGGAGGGCAGCGGCGTCTCCGGCGTCGTGACCGCCGAGGATTGGGGCATCCCGCGCGGCATCCCCGTCGCGGGCGGGGCAGGGGACAACGCGGCCGGCGCGGTGGGGCTCGGCTGCGTCGAGCCGGGTGACGCCTTCGTCTCGCTCGGCACCTCCGGCGTGATCTTCGTGGCCGACGCCGCGCCGCGGCCCGATCCCGCGCGGACGGTCCACGCCTTCTGCCACGCGCTGCCGGGGCTGTGGCACCGCATGGCGGTGATCCTCTCGGCCGGCGGGGCGCTGGCCTGGGCCGCGACGGTGCTGGGCGTGGAGGAGGCGGTGCTGGCGCGGGAGGCCGAAGCGGCCGGACCGGGCCGGGTGCTGTTCCTCCCCTACCTCGCCGGCGAGCGCACGCCGCATGACGACGCCGCTTCCTGCGGCGTGTGGTTCGGGCTGGAGGCGGGCACGACACGCTGCCAGATGGCCCGCGCCGTGATGCAGGGCGTGGCCTTCGCCCTCGCCGACGGGCTGGCGGCCCTCGAAGCCGAAGGCGGGCGCATCCCGCGCCTCGCGCTGATCGGCGGCGGGGCGCGCTCCTCGCTCTGGGCGCGGCTGCTGGCGGCGGCGCTCGACCGGCCGCTCGACCTGGTGGCCGACCCCGGGGTGGGGCCGGCGCTCGGCGCGGCGCGGCTCGCCATGATCGCCGCCGGCGCCGAGGCGCGCGAGGTCTGCGCGAAGCCGCCCGTCACGGGCGAGGTGCTGCCCGACCCCGAACGGGCCGAGGGGCGGGACGCCTGGAACCGCCTCTACCCGCTGCTCCGCCCCCTGATGCAGGAGACCGCCCGATGAGCACGATCTTCGACGCGCTGCCGCGCGTGCCCTTCGTCGCGCCCGACAGCCGGGAAGAGCTGGGCTTCCGCCACTGGCGCCCGGACGAGGTGGTGCTCGGGCGGCCGATGCGCGACTGGCTGCGGCCGGCCGTGGCCTACTGGCACAGCTTCGTGGGCACGGGGGCCGATCCCTTCGGCGCGCCCACGCTGCCCCGGCCCTGGGACGACCTGCCCGACGCCATGGCGGGCGCCCGCGCCAAGGCGGAGGCCGCCTTCGCCTTCATGGAGCGGCTGGGCCTGCCCTTCTTCTGCTTCCACGACCGCGACGTGGCGCCCGAGGGCGCGAGCCTGCGCGAGGGCGCGCGCAACCTCGACGCCATGGTGGAGGTGCTGCAGGCCCACATGGCGCGCACCGGCATCCGGCTGCTCTGGGGCACGGCGAACCTCTTCTCCCATCCGCGCTACATGGCCGGGGCGGCCACCAACCCGGACCCGGAGGTCTTCGCCTGCGCCGCCGTGCAGGTGCGCCACGCGATGGAGGTGACGCAGCGCCTGGGCGGGGAGAACTACGTGCTCTGGGGCGGGCGGGAGGGCTACGACACGCTGCTCAACACCGACCTGGCGCGGGAGGACGCGCAGCTCGGCCGCTTCCTGAACCTCGTCGTCGAGCACAAGCACCGCATCGGCTTCAGCGGCACGCTGCTGATCGAGCCCAAGCCGCACGAGCCGACCAAGCACCAGTACGACCGCGACGTCGCGACGGTGTACGGCTTCCTCGCGCGGCACGGCCTTCTCGGCGAGGTGAAGGTCAACATCGAGGCGAACCATGCCACCCTCGCCGGGCATGCCTTCGAGCACGAGATCGCCATGGCGGCGTCGCTCGGCCTGCTGGGCTCGGTGGACATCAACCGCGGCGACCCGCAGAACGGCTGGGACACCGACCAGTTCCCGACCAACGCGCAGGAGCTGGTGCCGGCGATGCTGGAGATCCTCCGCGCCGGCGGCCTCGGCAGCGGCGGCTTCAACTTCGACGCCAAGGTGCGGCGGCAATCGGTGGATCCCGAGGATCTGCTGCACGCGCATGTCGGGGGCATGGATGCCTGCGCCGCGGCGCTGCTCTGGGCGGCGCGCATCCTCGAGGATGGCCGCCTCGAAGCCGCGCGGCGCGCGCGCTACGCCGGGGAGCCCTGGGCCGGCACCCTGGCCGAGATCGCCGACCTGGCCCTCGGGCGGGAGCTGGCGCCGGAGCCGCGCTCCGGCCGGCAGGAGAGGCTCGAGAATCTCGTCGCCCGCTTCGCCGGACGCTGACCGGCGCGCGGGCAGCGCCTCGCCCCGGGTGCGGCCATCGGCCGCGTCGGC
>JAIEOO010000290.1 GCA_019750475.1 Acetobacteraceae bacterium
CGCCGCGAGCGCGGCGACTTCGCCGAGTGACCGCCGGCGGCCGCCGGCCCCGGGCCGCGGCCGCGCGTTGAAGCGATGTAACCGACCGGCCCCGTGGCGCGACTCGCCGTTGGGCCGGTCTTTCCCATATGGTGTCACCGAAGTGACACAGGGTTTGAGGGTGGTTCGGCAGTGAAGGCGATCAACACGATCCGCATGGGCGGGGCCGATGTCCTGCCGCTGGTGGAAGGCGGCAAGGGCGTCGCCGTCTCGAACGGCCTCACGGCCGGGTCCTGGGCCGCGTCCGGTGGCGTGGGCACCTTCAGCGCCGTCAACGCCGACAGCTACGATGCCGAGGGCCGGACCATCCGGCAGGTCTATTCCGGCAAGACCCGGCGCGACCGCCACGAGGAGCTGGTGGCCTACGGCATCGCCGGCGGCATCGCCCAGGCCAAGGAAGCGCGCGACGTGGGCGGGTCCAAGGCCCGCATCCACGCCAACATCCTGTGGGAGATGGGCGGGGCCGAGCGCGTGATCCGCGGCGTCCTGGAAGGGGCCAAGGGCCTCGTCAACGGCATCACCTGCGGCGCGGGCATGCCCTACAAGCTGGCGGAGATCGCGCGCGAGTTCCGCGTCCACTACTACCCCATCGTGTCCAGCGCGCGCGCCTTCAACGCGCTGTGGAAGCGCAGCTACTCCAAGGTGAGCGAGTGGCTGGGCGGCGTCGTCTACGAGGACCCGTGGCTGGCCGGCGGGCACAACGGCCTGTCCAACTCCGAGGATCCGAAGAAGCCGGAAGCGCCGTACGAGCGCGTCCGCAAGCTGCGCGAGCAGATGCGCGCCTTCGGCCTCGACGACACGCCGATCATCATGGCGGGCGGCGTCTGGTGGCTCGAGGAGTGGGAGGACTGGATCGACAACCCGGAGCTCGGGCCGGTCGCCTTCCAGTTCGGCACGCGCCCGCTGCTGACCCAGGAAAGCCCGATCTCGGACGCGTGGAAGAAGCGCCTGACGGAGCTGAAGGCGGGCGACGTGCTGCTGCAGCCCTTCAGCCCGACCGGCTTCTACAGCAGCGCCGTGAAGAACGCCTTCCTGCGCGAGCTGGAAGAGCGGAACGAGCGGCAGATCCCCTACTCGACCGAGTCCCTCGGCGAGCACACGGCGGAGTTCGGCATCGGGCCGCGCAAGCGCCTGGTGTGGATGACGCCCGGCGACCGCGAGCGCGCCGTGGCCTGGACGAATGCGGGCTTCACGGAAGCGATGCGCACGCCGGACAGCACGCTGGTCTTCGTCACGCCCGAGAAGTCCCGCGAGATCCTGGCCGACCAGGTCGCCTGCATGGGCTGCCTCTCCACCTGCCGCTTCTCCAACTGGTCGCAGCACGCGCCGAGCTACGACAACGGCAAGAAGGCCGATCCGCGCAGCTTCTGCATCCAGAAGACGCTGCAGGACATCGCGCATGACGGCAGCCTGGAGAACAACCTGATGTTCGCCGGGCACAACGCCTATCGCTTCGGCAGCGACCCGTTCTACTCGAACGGCTTCATCCCCACGGTGAAGCAGCTGGTCGAGCGCATCATGACGGGGCGCTGAGCTCGGCGAACAGTTCGGGCTGGACCGGCGCCGGCCGCCGTCGCCGATCCAGCCAGCGCATCACGGGCGTCACCGTCAGCCCGTGGATCATCACCGACACGAGGACGGTGAGGCCGAGGATCGCCCAGACCCGCTGCGCCTCCGCGCCCCAGTCGTGGTGGCTCAGGGCGTAGCCGGCGTAGTAGAGGCTGCCGAGGCCGCGGATGCCGAAGAAGGCGATGGCGGCGCGCTCGGCCGCGGAGCCCGGCGCCGGCAGCAGCGAGAGCATCCCCGCCAGCGGCCGCACCAGCAGCAGGATGGCCGCGACCGCCGCGGCATCCGGCCAGCCGAGCGGTTCGAGCAGGCCGCCCGCCAGCGCCCCGCCGAACAGCACCAGCACCACCATCATCAGCAGCCGCTCGGTCTGGTCGGTGAACTCGTGCAGCCGCGTGTGGAACTCGTGGCCGCGCTCGGCCGCCCGGATGCCGAGCGCGGCCACGAACACCGCCAGGAAGCCGTAGCCCTGCGCCATCTCGGCCGCCGCGTAGGCGAGGAAGGTGATGCCGAGCGCCACGAAGCCCTCGCGCGTCTGGGCGAGGCCGGCGCGGTTCGGCACGCGGAAGATCACCCAGGCGAGCAGCCGGCCGACGGCCCAGCCGACCGCGACGCCCGCGGCGAGCTTCCACAGCACCTTCACCGTGAACCACTCGCCCCATTCGCCGGCGGACGGCCAGCCGCCCGCGACGGCGAAGAGGATGGCGAGGTGGACGAAGGGGAAGGCGAGCGCGTCGTTCAGCCCGGCCTCCGCCGTCAGGTGGAAGCGGACGTCGTCCTCCTCCCCGCTGCCCGGCGGGCCCACCTGCACGTCGCCCGCCAGCACCGGATCGGTCGGCGCGAGCGCGGCCCCCAGCAGCAGCGCCGCCGCGATCGACAGGGCGAGCCACGCGTGGCCGATCCAGGCGATCGCCAGGATGGAGAGCGGCATGGCGACGGCGAGCAGCAGCCAGGTCATGTTCCAGCGCCGCCAGCCGAGCGGGCGGTCGAGCTTCAGCCCCGCGCCGGTCAGCGCCACGATCACGACGATCTCGGTCAGGCGCTCGGTGATCTGCGGGTGGTTCCAGGGCAGCGGCGCCTCCCCCGGCACGGCCCAGAAGGCGAGGGCGCCGGCGCCGATGCAGAACATCGGCAGCGACAGCGGCAACTCCTTCAGGATGAGCGGCAGCCAGGCGACGAGCAGGATGAGCGCGCCGGCTCCCGCCAGGAGCAGCATGTAGGGGTCCATCGGAGCCGGAACCCGCCCGCCGCGCCCCGGGTTGCCGATCCTCGGACCTGTCCGGCCGGCCTTCGCCGCCGCGCGGCGTCAGTCCTCAGGCACCAGGCGGCTCGGGCGGAGTTCGCCGCGGCGCTCGAGCAGCGGCTGGCCGAGCGCGGCGATGGCGCCGGAGACGAGGCGCGCGCCGCGCAGCGCGGCCAGCACCGCCGGCTCCTCCGGCGCGGCGACGGCGTCGCGTTCCATCTCACGCAACGCTTCCTTGTCGCGCACGAGCCGGCGCGCGGCCTCGGCGTCGTCCTGCATCACGACCGCGAGGCCGAGGGCGAGCTGCGCGCGCAGACCCTCCACCAGCTTGCCGATGCGGATCTGCGCCGCCGGGGAGGCGCCCTCCCATCGCGGGCGCAGCAGCCCCTGGGCGATCGCCTCCGCCAGATGGTCGAGGGTCAGGGCGTAGTGGCGCAGGTCGTCCCGGCGGCTGGCCTCGGACGCGCTCAGCAGCTCCTCGGGGAGGGCGGCGAGATAGGCGAGGATGGCCGCCTGGAGGCGCGCCGAGACCGCGGCGAGGCGCGCGGCGGGCTTCTCCGCCTGCCGGCCCGAGCCCGCGGCGGCGAGCATCGCCTCCGTCAGGTCGGCGAGGCGCAGCACCTCGCGCGCGGCGTGGGCGAGGGCCACGGATGGCAGGCGAAGCGCGGCCGGATCGAGGTGGCGCGGCATGCCTTCGTCGGCGTCGCCGGCCCGCTCCGGGAAGACGCGCTCCAGCAGCCGCGCGGTGGCCGGCAGCAGCGGGTAGGCCAGCGCGGCGACGGCGAGGTTGAAGGCCAAGTGGACGAGCGCCGCTTCCTGCCCCTGCGGCAGGCGGGACCACTCCATGGCCGCGCCGAGCCAGGGCAGCAGGACGAGGGTGAGCGCCGCGCCGCCCAGCCGCGTCGCCAGGTTGCCCATCGGCAGCCGCAGCCGGGACGGGTCGCGCGCGTCGCCGCCGCCCTCCAGCAGCGGGTTCAGCGCCGTGCCGAGATTGGCGCCGGCCACCATGGCGATCACCTGCTCCGGCACCAGCACGCCCTGGGCCGCCAGCGCCGAGACGAAGAGCACGGCGGCCAGCGAGGAATGCGCTGCCCAGGCGATGAGGGCGGCGAGGGCGAGGTTGACCAGCGGCAGGTCCGCCAGCGCGTGCAGCACCAGGCGCAGGTTGGGGGAGGACTCGATCGGCTGCACCGCCTCCACGATCAGGTGGAGCGCCATCAGCATCAGCCCGAGGCCGATGGCGACGCGGCCGTAATCCTTGAGCTTCGCGCCCCGGCCGCGGCGGAAGGCGATGACGCCGCCGAGCACGAGCAGCGACGCCAGGGCCCCGGTGTCGAAGGCCAGCACCTGCACGACGAGGGCGGTGCCGATATTGGCCCCGAGCATGGCGGCGAGGCCCGGCACCAGCGCCACGGCGCCGGAGGCGGCGAAGGAGCTGACCATCAGCGCCGTGGCGGTGGAGGATTGGAGCGCGGCGGTGATGCCGATGCCCGCCAGCAACGCCCGCCTCGGGGTGCCGAGCGCCACGCCCAGCCGGTCCCGCAGGCGGGAGCCGAAGGCGCGCTGCACCCCCGACTGCACCATGTGCAGCCCCCACAGCAGCAAGGCCGCCGCGCCGGCGAGGCGCAGCAGAACCCAGATCTCGGCCATGCGCGGCCCTGGCCTCCCGTCCCGTTACCCGCCCGGGCGGAGCGGCGGCAGGGGCCGGGCCTCGCGCAGCAGGGTTGCGATTCCGAGGATATAGGTCATGGCCGCGATCAGTGGCATGCCGCGCGGCGCACCGCCGGCACCGCCGTCACCGCCGTCACCGCCGCCGCGTCGCGCCGGAACCGCCGGCTCACAGCCGGGGCGGCGGCACGCCCGCCACGGCGCAGTGCGCGTCCAGCATGGCGGAGAAATCCTGCCCGCCCATGCCGCGGGCGCGGGCGGCGCTGAACGCCTCCCGCCCCGCCGCCGCCATGGGCAGCGGCACGCGGGCCGCGTGCGCCGCCTGCAGGATCAGCGAGAGGTCCTTGTGGGCGAGGTCGATGGCGAAGCCCGGCTTCGTGTCGCCCTTCAGCACCTTGTTCGGCCAGTTCACCGCGAGCTGCCCGTTGGTGGCGGTGGTGCCGTGCAGGACCTCGAGCGTCTTGGGCAGGTCGAGGCCGAAGGCGGTCGCGAGCGACAGCGCCTCCGCGTTCATCTGGCACAGCAGGATGGCGAGGTAGTTGTTCACGAGCTTGGTGCGCGTTCCCGCGCCCGGGCCGCCGCAATGATGGATGGTGCTGCCCATCGCCTCCAGCAGCGGGCGCGCGCGGGCCACGTCGGCCTCGCTGCCGCCCACCATGAACAGGCTCTCGCCGCGCTCGGCATGGGCGGCGAGGCGCCCGACCGGCGCGTCCACGAAGCCCACGCCCTTCGCGGCACACGCGGCGGCCAGCGCGTCCGTCGTCTCGGGGTCCACGGTGGACATGTCCATCACGAGGGAGCCGGGCTTCGCGTGCTCCAGCACGGGGCCGAGGATCGTGGCCGAGACCTCGCGGGGGCCCGGCAGCATCGTCACGACCACGTCGCTCGCGCGCGTCAGCGTCGCGACGTCCGGGGCCGCCTCGGCGCCGAGGGCCACCAGCGCCTCCACCGGCGTGGGCGACAGGTCGAAGACGGTCGTGGCGAACTGCTTGCGGCGGATGTTGGACGCCATGGGGCGCCCCATGTTGCCGAGACCGATGAATCCCACGCGTTCCATGCCGGCCGCTTCCTCTCTCTTGCTTGGGCGTGGAGGATGGCAGCGCGGTGCAGCGGGCGGAACCCCGAGGCGTTGGAGGGCGACCATGCCGTTTCCGGAGATCGGCCGCAGGGCCGCGCTGGGGGTTCTCATGTCGGCCGCCAGCCCCGCCATCGCTTCGGAGACGCGCGAGGAGTGGCCGGACCGCGCCCGCGGCCGCGCGCTGCCCGTGCTGCTGCGCCGGCCCGCCACGCCCGGCCCGCATCCTGCCGTGCTGCTGAGCCACGGCCTCGGCGGCTCGCGCGAGGGCCTCGGCTATCTCGGGCGGGCGCTGGCGGAGGCCGGGTTCGTGGCGCTGCACCTCCAGCATCCGGGGAGCGACAGCGCCGTCTGGCAGGGACGGTCCGACCCGTTCCGCGGGATGCAGGAGGCCGCGCGCGATCCGCGCAACGCGGCGAACCGGCTGCTCGACGTGGTCTTCGCGCTCGACGAGCTGCCGCGACGCGCGCCGGTGGATCCGTCGCGCGTCGCGGCGGCGGGGCACTCCTTCGGCGCCTGGACGGTGCAGCACGCGCTGGGCCAGGGGCTGCCCCTGCCCATCCCCGGCATCCCGGAACGGCGCCTCGGCGCCGGCATCCTGCTCTCGCCCGTGCCGCCGCTCTTCGGCGCGCCGGAGGTCGCGGCGATCCGCGCGCCGCTGCTGCACGTGACCGGAACGGAGGACCGCACGATGGTCGGCGCGCCGGCCGGCCCCGAGGAGCGCCTGGCGCTGTGGCGCGCGATCCGGGGCGTGAGGCAGGCGGCGGCGGTGTTCCGGGGGGCGACGCATCTCGCCTTCGCGGGGCGCGAGGAGTTCGGCGCCGGCGGCGTCGGCACCGGCTTCCATGCGCGGACCGCCGCGCTGTGCCTGCTCTTCCTGCGCGCCACGCTGCTCGCCGATGGGGAGGCCGCGCGGGAGATCGCGCGCGGCGCGCCGGACGCGCTGGCGCCCGGCGACACGCTGGAGGTCAGGGACTGGGGCTGACCGCCCCGGCGCGGGTCACCCCAGCCGCAACCGCTGCACCAGCTCCCCGAAGAGCTGCCGGTCGCGCGTGATCGCCGCCTCGAAGGCCGGCCCGTCGGCGAGCGCGTGGCCGAGGCCGGCGCGCGACAGCGCCTCGCGGAACGCGGCGTCCTCGCCGGCGCGGCGCGCGATGGCGGTGAGGCGCTCCACCACGGGCGCCGGCGTGTCCCGCCGCAGGCCGAGGCCGCGCCAGGTGCCGATGCTGACGTCGAGCCCGCGCTCCCGCATCGTCGGGACGGCATCGAAGCCGGGCTGGCGGCTCTCCGCCATCACGCCGAGGACGCGCATGCGCCCGCCCTGCACATGCGCCGAGGCCTCGCCCGGGCTGGTGCACACGGCGTCGAGCTGGTTGCCGAGCAGGGCGAGCAAGGCGGGCGCGGAGCCGGGGAAGGGCACGTCGAGGAAGCGCACATCGGCGCGCGCCGCCATCGCCGCGGCGGCGAGGTGCCAGATGGAGCCGACGCCGGAATTGCCGACGCGGATCGCCTCCGCCTGGCGGCGCGCGGCGGCCAGGAAGTCCTCGAGATTCTGCCAGGGCGCGTCGCTGCGCACGGCGATGCAGGCCGGGTCGGCGTTCAGCCGCGCCACCATGCGGAAATCATCGGCCGAGAAGCGGATCTGGCCGAGGAAGGGCAGGATCGCGAGCTCGGCGATGACGACGGAGACGCGGTAGCCGTCGGGCCGGCTGTTCAGCACCTCCTGCATGCCGATGGCGCCCGACGCGCCCGGGCGGTTCACGACGACGAAGGGCTGCGGCGCGTGCGGCCGCGCGGCTTCGGCGAAGGAGCGGGCCATCACGTCCGTCCCGCCGCCGGGCGCCACGGGCACCACCAGCTCGATGGGGCGGGTGGGATAATCGCCTTGTGCGCGGGCGGGCAGGGCGAGCCCGGCCCCGACCAGGGCCAGGAACTCGGAACGGCGAAGCTGCGCCATGGCGGTGACCCCCGGATGTTTCGCTCCCCGGGGAGCCTGCGTCGTTCCATGCGTCGGCGTCCAGCGCGACAGACGCGACAGACGCCGCGACGGACGCGACCCTGGTTTCGTTGCGCCGCCCCCCGGGCATGGGCCTAGAACCGCGCCCGCAACGAAGCGCCGCGAGCCGGGCGCCGCGCGACGAAGGCAAAGGAACAGACAAGATGCAGCTTTCCGACCGATACCTCCTCGCGGCGATCGCCTGCGCGCTGCTCGGCATGGCCGCCGGCATCGCGATGGGGCTGACGCATGATTTCCGGCTGAGCCCGGCCCATGCGCATCTGAACCTGCTGGGGTGGGTGACGCTCGCGCTGTACGGCGCCTACTTCCGCGCCGTGCCGCGCGCCGGCCTGTCCCGCGCGGCGCGCGTGCAGTTCTGGCTCGCGACGATCGGCGTCGCGATGATGGCCGGGCCGCTCGCGATCGCGCTCCTCGGCCACCGCGAGGTCGAGCCGCTGATCGGCATCGGCGGCTTCATGGTGACGGGCGCGATGGGCGTGTTCGGCTGGATCGTGTGGCGCACGGCGCGCGTGGCCGCGCCGGCGAAGGCCGCGGCCACGCTGCCCTGGGCCGGGACGGCGCGGTGACAGGCGGGGGCGGAAGCCCCCGCGCCGGGCTCAGCCCTCGAGCGGGCCGCGGCTGCTGCCGATCATCGCGAGGAACTCGCGGCGGGTGATGTCATTGGTGCGGAACTCGCCCAGCATGCGCGACGTCACCATGGAGACGCCGGGCTTGTGGATGCCGCGCGTCGTCATGCACTGGTGCGCGGCCTCGATCACCACGGCGACGCCCTTGGGCTTCAGCACGCTCTCGATCGTGTTGGCGATCTGCGCCGTCAGCTTCTCCTGGATCTGGAGGCGCTTGGCGTAGATCTCCATCACGCGGGCGAGCTTCGAGATGCCGACGACGCGCCCGTTCGGCAGGTAGGCGATGTGCGCCTTGCCGATGATCGGCACCATGTGGTGCTCGCAATGGGATTCGAGGCGGATGTCGCGCAGCACGACCATCTCGTCGTAGCCGTCCGTCTCCTCGAAGGAGCGGGCGAGCAGCTCCACCGGGTCTTCCTGGTAGCCGGCGAAGAACTCCTCATAGGCGCGGGCGACGCGGGCGGGCGTGTCGATCAGCCCCTCCCGGTTCGGGTCGTCCCCGGCCCAGAGCAGGAGGGTGCGGACGGCGGCTTCGGCCTCTTCGCGGCTCGGGCGCTGGAGGGTGGAGGCGTTGGCGTCGGCGAGGTTCGCGGCCGGCGTCTGGATGTTCATAGCAATCCCGTCCTGTGCGTCGTCACGCTTCTGTCCTCACCGGATATGGCGCTCTCCCGCGCGTGACGGGAGGCCACATGGCCCGCGAATCGGACTTGCCAAGTCCGCATTCACCGCAACCCTGATCGGCGAAGCCTAGGCCGCGCCATCCGGCCGGCGCGAGTCGAATGACGCTGCGACAGGAAAACGAACGGCCCGATCCCGCGGATCAGTCGCCGCCCAGTTCCCCCAGCGCCGCCTCGGTGCTGCGGCCGCCGGGCACTTCCAGCAGCCGGTAGTAGAAGAACCCCGCCACGGTCTGGCCGTCGACGCGCGCATAGGCCGGGTGGGCGCCCCAGCGCACGTAGCCGAGGCCCTCGAACAGGCTGATGGCGCCCGTCTGGGTCGAGCGGACATCGAGGTTGAGGACGCGGAAGCCGAGCGAGGCCGCGCGCTCCTCGACGCGGCGCATCAGCAGCCGCGCCAGGCCGAAGCCGCGCGCATAGGGCGCGATGTAGGCGTGGGAGAGCTGGGCGGCGAAGGCCTGCGCCTCGTTGTTGCGCGGCGGCCGCACGAGCTGGGCGGAGCCCACCACCTCCCCGTCGAGGCGGGCGAGGAACAGCTCGCGCTCCGGCACGAGGAGGACGCCGCGGAAATGGCGCTCGAGCGTCGCGCGGCTCTGCGCCTCGACCCAGCCGAATCCGCCGCCCTCGGCGATGGCGGCGTTCGTCGCCTCGCAGAGCTGGGCCATGTCGGCGTCCGACAGCGTGTCGGCGCGCTCGACCGAGAGGGCGTGGGCGGACGGCGGCTTGGGCGGCCAGTCGGGGCGGGTCTGGACCGGAACGCTCATGGCCGCCACTCCAGGAAATTCGCGAGGATGCGCAGGCCGACCTCGGCGCTCTTCTCGACGTGGAACTGGGTGCCGGCGATGTGGCCCGAGCCGACCATGGCGGTGACGGGGCCGCCATAGTCCGTGGTGGCGAGCACGTCATCCGGACGGCCGCCGCGCCAGGCGTAGGAATGGACGAAATAGGCGTGGTCGCCCGGCGTGAGACCCGCGAGCAGCGGATGCGATCCCGGCACGAAGTCGAGCGTGTTCCAGCCCATCTGCGGCAGGGGCAGGCGGGCGCCGTCGGGACGGGTCGGCGCCATGGCCGCGACCTCCCCCGGGAGCCAGGCGAGGCCGGGCGTCTCCCCGTGCTCCAGGCCGCGTTCGGCCATGAGCTGCATGCCGACGCAGATCCCGAGGAAGGGCTTCGCGCGGACCCGCACCTCCTCGTAGAGGGCGGAGACGAGGCCATCGAGGCCGGCGCGGCAGGCGGCGAAGGCGCCCTGGCCCGGCATGACGATGCGGTCGGCGTGGCGCAGCCCCTCCGGCTCGCGCACGATCTCGACGCGCAGGTCGGGCCCGCCCACGCGCTCCAGCGCGCGGCGGACGGAAGCGAGGTTGCCCGAGCCCGGGTCCACGACCGCGACGATCATGTGCGGATGCCGGCGGAGAAGGCGGGCACGAGGTGGCGCTGGTTCAGCAGCAGCCGGGCGAGCGCCGAGTCCTCGTCGGCGCCGACCACCACATGCGCGAGGCGCCAGCCGCGGCGGGCGAGCGTCCAGCGGCGCAGGTCCTGGCCGTGGAAGCCGAGAAGCAGATGCGCGCCCAGCGTCCAGGGCGCCCCCATCAGCGCGCCGCCGCCGAGAATGACGGCGAGCGTGCCGAGGCCCGCCAGCCAGCAGCGGTGCCGCAGCAGCCAGAGCGGGCCGAAGACGAGAGCGGCCCAGGAGAAGCCTTCTCGCAGCAGGAGCGGCGGCGTGCCGGCGGCGGGCGCCGCGGTCGCGGGCACCGCGCCCGCGGCCTGTGGCGCGCCGGGCGGGAGATGAACGGTCCAGGCCCTCATCTCAGGCTTCCAGCACGCCCTTGGTGGAGGGGATCAGCCCCGGCTGGCGCGGATCGGGCTCCACCGCCATGCGCAGCGACCGGGCGAGCGCCTTGAAGCAGGCCTCGGCGATGTGGTGCTGGTTCGTGCCGGCCTTGAGCGTCACGTGCAGGGTGATGCCCGCGTTGAAGGCGAGCGCGCGGAAGAACTCCTCGAACAGCTCGGTGTCGAGGTCGCCGACCTTGTCGCGCGCGAAGGGCACGGACCAGGCGAGGAAGGGCCGGCCCGAGACGTCGAGCGCGCATTCGGCCAGCGCCTCGTCCATCGGCAGCAGGGAGAAGCCGTAGCGCGTGATGCCCCGCTTGTCGCCGAGCGCGGCCTTCAACGCCTGGCCGAGGACGATGCCGCAATCCTCCACCGTGTGGTGGGCGTCGATGTGCAGGTCGCCCTCGGCCGTCAGCTCGAGGTCGAGCAGGGAATGCCGGGCGAGGGCGTGCAGCATGTGGTCGAGGAAGCCCACCCCGGTGGCGATCTTCGCCTGGCCCGTGCCGTCGAGGCACAGGCGGCAGGCGATGCGCGTTTCGGCCGTCTCGCGCGAAATCTCGGCCCGGCGGGGGGTGGTCATCGGCGGCCTTCTACGCCCGGCCGGGGGGGCGGCGCCAGGGGACGGGTGTGCACTGCCGTGTTAAGCCACCGGCAATCGCGAGGGAATCGGGTTGGTGCTAGATCGGAACGAAATATCCCCCGGGCGCATCCTGGTCACCGGCGCCGGCGGCTTCGTCGGCGCGCGGCTGCTGCCGGTGCTGCGCCGGGCTTTCCCGCGGGCGCGCCTCGTGGCCGGCAGCCGTCGCGGCGAGGCCCCGGCGGGCTGGGACGCGGGCGCGACCATGGAGCTCGCGGATGCCGACGGGCTGGCCGCCGCGCTGGAAGCCGAGCGGCCGGAGGGGCTGATCCATCTCGCGGCCCAGGCCAATGTCCCGGCCTCCTTCGCCGACCCGGCCGGCACCTGGGCGGTGAACGCCCTCGGCACGGTCAACCTGGTGGGCGCCGTGATGAAGGCGGCGCCGGAATGCCGCTGCCTCTTCGTCTCGACGGCGGAGGTGTACGGCCTGTCCTTCCAGGCCGGGCAGCCGCTGCCCGAGGACGCCCCGCTGCGCCCCGCCAACCCCTACGCGGCGTCCAAGGCGGCGGCCGAAATGGCCGTGGCGGAATCCGCGCTGCGAGGGCTGCGGGCCCTGCGGCCCCGCCCCTTCAACCAGGTCGGCGCCGGGCAGACCGCCGCCTTCGTGCTGCCCGCCTTCGCCCGGCAGGTGGCCCGCATCGAGGCGGGGCTCCAGCCGCCGGCGATGGAGACGGGCGCGCTGGACCGCTGGCGCGACTTCCTCTCGGTGGACGATGTCTGCCGGGCCTACGCCCTGCTGCTGCGGCATTTCGACGCGCTGCCCAACGGCGCGCCGGTCAACATCTCCTCCGGCAATCCGCGGCGGGTGGGTGACGCGCTGGCGGCGCTGGTCGCCATGGCCGGGCGGCCGATCGAGATTCACACCGATCCGGGCCGGCTGCGCCCGACCGATGTCGAGCGGACCGTGGGCGACGCGACCCGCGCCCGCGAGGCGCTGGGCTGGCAGCCCGAGGTGCCCTTCGAGGCCGTGCTGTCCGAGGTGCTGGAGGATTGGCGCGCGCGCGTCCGCCGTGACGGAGAAAAAGCTTGACTCTCGACTTCCTCGCTCCCGCCTACCCTTGGGTGAAGTCGCTGCACGTGGTGGCGATCATCACCTGGATGGCCGGGCTGTTCTATCTGCCGCGCCTCTACGTCTATCACTCCCAGATCCCCGTGGGCGCGGGGCGGGAGCATGAGCGCTTCGTGAAGATGGAGCGGCTGCTGCTGCGGGCGATCATGAACCCCTCCATGATCGCGGCCTGGCTGTTCGGCCTGCTGCTGGTGCTGACGCCCTCCGTCGTGGATTGGCGCGGCGGCTGGTGGCACCTGAAGCTGCTGTCGGTGATCCTGATGACGGCGTTCCACATGTTCCTGGCCAAGCACCGGAAGGGCTTCGCCGAGGATCGGCGGCCGCTGACCGAGCGCGGCTGGCGCTGGTGGAACGAGGCGCCGACGGTGCTGATGCTGGTGATCGTGTTCATGGTGATCGCCAAGCCGTTCTGAGCATGTGGTGGCGCGCGCTCCTCGCCGGGTTCGGGGCGGCGCTGCTGGCGGGGACGCTGGGCCTCGCGCTGGTGCAGCTGACCGGCCTCGCCAATCTCGGCCTGGTCGCGCTCCTCGTCGCGCCGGTCACCGAGGAAGGGGCCAAGCGCCTGCTGCTCGGACTGCTGGGGGCCGCCTGGGCGCCCGCCGGGCTCGTCTTCGGCCTGATCGAGGCCGCGGTGAAGCTGGCCGGCCCCCTGCCGGGGCGGGAGGCCGGGGCGGTCGCCTCCGTCGCGCTGCACTGGGCGCTCGGGCGCTGGACGGCCCGCAGCGGGCGCGGGCTGTGGGTCGCGATCTCGCTGCACGCCGCCTTCAACGGGGCGGTGCTGGCCGGCGGCTTCCTGCTCTCAAGCGGCCTCCCCCTCTTCGCGGCCGTGCTCGCCCTCGCCCTCCTCGCGGCGTCCTTCCTGCCGGGCGCCCGCCCCCCGATTGACGCAGCGCCCGCGAATCCCTAGCTTTCCGGAGCCGGGACGATTGTCCCGGTCCCTCCTCTATCTCTGGAACACCCCTTCCGCTGGCAATCGGCGCGCGTCGCAACCCTGGCCCTGCCGGGACTGCCGCGTCAGGGTCCGCGCCCCGGGTGTTCCCCTTCTCCCCCGCTGCTTCGGACCACGAATGCACCTCTCCGAACTCAAGGCCAAGTCGCCGCCCGAACTTCTCGCCTTCGCGGAGGAGCTGGGGGTGGAGAACGCCTCCGTCCTGCGCAAGCAGGACATCATGTTCGCCGTCCTCAAGACGCTGGCCGACAACGACCAGGCGATCTACGGCGACGGCACGCTGGAGATCCTGCCCGACGGCTTCGGCTATCTCCGTTCGCCCCAGGCGAACTTCCTGCCCGGCCCGGACGACATCTACGTCTCTCCCGCGCAGGTGCGGCGCTTCGGCCTGCGCACCGGCGACACGGTCGAGGGCCAGATCCGCGCCCCCAAGGACGGGGAACGCTACTTCGCCCTGCTCAAGGTGAACGCAGTCAACTTCGAGACGCCCGAGGCGCTGCGCCACCGCATCAACTTCGACAACCTCACGCCCCTCTACCCCACGCGCCGGCTCAAGATGGAGAACCCGGAGCTGGAGGCGGCGGCCGAGAAGGAGTCGAAGAAAGGCCCGATGAAGGACTACACCCACCGGGTCATCGACCTGGTGGCGCCCATCGGCATGGGGCAGCGCGCGCTGATCGTCGCCCCGCCGCGCACCGGCAAGACCGTGATGCTGCAGAACATCGCCAAGTCCATCACGGCGAACAACCCCGACGTCTTCCTCATGGTGCTGCTGATCGACGAGCGGCCGGAGGAAGTGACCGACATGGCCCGCACCGTCCGCGGCGAGGTCGTGGCCTCGACCTTCGACGAGCCCGCTACGCGCCACGTCCAGGTGACAGAGATGGTGCTCGAGAAGGCGAAGCGCCTCGTCGAGCACAAGCGGGACGTGGTGATCCTGCTCGACAGCATCACGCGCCTCGGCCGCGCCTACAACTCGGTCGTGCCCTCCTCGGGCAAGGTGCTGACGGGCGGCGTGGACGCCAACGCGCTGCAACGCCCGAAGCGCTTCTTCGGCGCGGCGCGCAACATCGAGGAAGGCGGCAGCCTCACCATCATCGCGACGGCGCTGATCGACACCGGCTCGCGCATGGACGAGGTGATCTTCGAGGAGTTCAAGGGCACCGGCAACTCGGAGCTCGTGCTCGACCGCAAGCTCTCCGACAAGCGCGTCTTCCCCGCGATCGACATCACCAAGTCCGGCACCCGCAAGGAGGAGCTGCTGGTGGATCGCGGCACGCTGTCGAAGATGTGGGTGCTGCGCCGCATCCTGAACCCGATGGGGACGCAGGACGCGATGGAGTTCCTGCTCGACAAGCTGAAGTACAGCAAGACCAACCAGGACTTCTTCGACGCGATGAACACGTAAGCGCCTTCGGCGCTTACGAGCATCTGTCCGCCCTCAGACGCCGGGCGCGCGCATCCGCGCGCTTGGCTTGCGCGCCTCGCACATGGCGCGCCCGTGGCGTGGTTGGTCGCCGCGCGCCGGCCGCTTTGCGGCCGGATCCTCGAGGGACGGCGCTGATCCGGTCGAGTTCCATGGCCCTCAGGCGCCGGGCGCCGCCTCGCGGCCCTGCCTGGCCACGCCACCGCATGCGGCCCTGCCGCGTTTGACCCGTGCATCCGCTCCACAGGGAAGGACAGCACGATGACGAAGCTCTTCGGCGCCGCCGCGGCGCTCTCCGCCGCGCTCGCGCTCGGCGCCTGCCAGGACCCCTACGGGCAGGACTACTACACCTACAACCAGAACCAGCGCGCGCTGGGCGGGGCGGCCATCGGCGGCCTCGGCGGCGCGGCCCTCGGCGCGGCGCTGGGGGGCGGGCAGGGCGC
>JAIEOO010000323.1 GCA_019750475.1 Acetobacteraceae bacterium
GCGGCCGAGCGCGCGCGGGACGCCGCGGCGCTGCGCGGGGCGCGGATCAACGCCATCGCCGTCGGCCCGGCGGAGGCGGCGGATTGGCTGCGCGCCCACGCGGTGACGCCGGGCGGCTTCGTCATCGCGGCGGAGGGCTGGGCGGACTACCCGGCCGCGATCCGCCGCAAGCTGACGCTGGAGGTCGCGGCGCGCTGACCGTCCTTCGCCGGGCCGATGCCGGGCGACGGGGCTTCGCCCCGCCGGTCATCGGGCCGCGTCAGCGCACCACGATGTCGCGGTAGGCGTGCCAGGTGGCGTGGCCGAGCAGCGGCAGCGCCAGCAGCAGCCCGAGGAAGAAGGGCACCAGCGCGAGGCCGGTGAAGACCACGATCAGCCCGGCCCAGAGCAGCATCGGCCGCCAGTTCTCCAGCACCGCCTGGATCGAGACGGTCACGGCCTCGAGGAAGGTGACCTCCGGCCGGTCCACCAGCATGGGGATTGCAACGGCGGTGACCGCGAAGCTCGCGCTCGCCAGGACGAAGCCGAAGCCCGTGCCGATGACGAGGAAGGGCAGCAGGTCCGGGTGGCGCAGCATGTGGAAGGGCAGATCCGCGACCGGCGGCGTGTTGAGGCCGAAGAACAGGAAGAAGAGCAGCCCCGCGATGCGCACCCAGAACAGGTGGATCAGCATCAGCAGCACGCCCATCATCGCGATCTGCGCGCCGTTGCGGCGGAAGGCCTGCGCCGCCTCGGCGAGGGTGGGCGCGGGCTCGCCGGCCTCGCGCCGGCGGGACACCTCGTAGAGCCCGGCGGCGACGAGCGGGCCCAGGATGAAGAACCCGGCCGTCGCGGGCAGGATCGCCCAGATCGTGCTCCACTCGAACATCACCCAGGCCAGCATCCAGCCGAAGATCGCGAGCGCCGCGCCATAGGCGAGGCCCACCGCCTTGTTCGCCTGGAAATCCTGCCACCCGCGCGTGAGCCAGAACCACGGCCGGTCGGTCGCGATCTGGCGGACGCGCTTCGGGCGCGCGGCCGGCGCTGGGGCCATCTCGATCACGCTCATGGCGACGCCTCCTCGATCGTGCGCTCTTGTGCCCCGCAACTTCAGCCTTCGGCCTTGATCCGGATCAAGGACGGAATCAGGCCCGCATGGTCCTGCTGCCCCCGCTAGCTGAGGAGGCATGCGGGATGAGTGCGAGCACCGCCGACGCCGCCTGGACAAGGTCCAGGTCGCGCGCGGCAGAGACCGAATACGTGGAGGGGCCCGTCAAGGCCTTCGCCGTCATCACCCTGTTCTGGGGGATCGTCGGCTTCCTGGTGGGCGTCGTCATCGCCTCCCAGCTCGCCTGGCCGGCGCTGAACCTCGACCTCGAATGGACGACCTTCGGCCGCCTGCGGCCGCTGCACACGAGCGCCGTGATCTTCGCCTTCGGCGGCAACGCGCTGTTCTGCACCTCCCTCTACATCGTCCAGCGGACCTCCCGCGCGCGGCTGTTCGGCGGCGACGACATGGGGTGGTTCCTGTTCTGGGGCTACCAGTTCGTCATCGTGGCGGCGGCGCTGGGCTACGTCCTCGGCATCACCCAGGGCAAGGAATACGCCGAGCCCGAGTGGTACGTGGACCTGTGGCTGACGGTCGTGTGGGTGGCCTACCTCATCGCGTTCGGCGGCACGCTGATCCGGCGCGAGGAGCCGCACATCTACGTCGCCAACTGGTTCTTCCTGGCCTTCATCATCACCGTCGCCGTGCTGCACCTCGGCAACAACGTGTCGATCCCGGTGGATCTCGCGGCCGGCGGCTTCTCCTACTCGGCGCCGGCGGGCGTCCAGGGGGCGATGATCCAGTGGTGGTACGGCCACAACGCGGTGGGCTTCTTCCTGACCGCGGGCTTCCTCGGCATGATGTACTACATCATCCCGAAGCAGGCGGAGCGGCCGGTCTACTCCTACCGCCTGTCCATCGTGCACTTCTGGTCGCTGATCTTCCTCTACATCTGGGCCGGTCCGCACCACCTGCACTACACCGCGCTGCCCGACTGGGTGCAGACGCTCGGCATGGTGTTCTCGGTCATGCTGTGGATGCCCAGCTGGGGCGGCATGATCAACGGCATCATGACCCTCTCGGGCGCGTGGGATAAGCTCCGCACCAACCCGGGCCTGCGCTTCTCGGTGACCGCCGTCGGCTTCTACGGCATGTCCACCTTCGAGGGGCCGGTGATGTCCATCAAGGCGGTCAACAGCCTCTCGCACTACACCGACTGGACGATCGGCCACGTGCATTCGGGCGCGCTCGGCTGGAACGGCCTCGTGACCTTCGGCGCGCTCTACTGGCTGGTCCCCGTGCTGTGGCGGAAGAGCCGGATGTACTCGACCGCGCTGATCTCCTGGCACTTCTGGCTCGCGACGCTCGGCATCGTCCTCTACATCACGGCGATGTGGGTGTCCGGCATCATGCAGGGCCTCATGTGGCGCGCCTACGACGAGCTGGGCTTCCTGCAATACAGCTTCGTCGAGACGGTCGCGGCGATGCACCCCTACTACGTCATCCGGATGCTGGGCGGACTCATGTACCTCTCGGGCGCCTGCCTGATGGCGTGGAACGTCTTCAAGACCATCACCATGACCGAGGCCGAGGAGGCGATGCCCGCGCGGCAGGCCGCCGGCTCCGCCGTGGCCGCCGGATAAGGAGGGCGGGCAACCATGTTCAAGAAGCTCAGCCACGGGCCGATCGAGCGGAACATCCTGCTCCTCGGCGTCCTCACCGTGATCACCATCTCCATCGGGGGGCTCGCGCAGATCGTGCCGCTCTTCACGGTGGAGAGCACCATCGAGCGCGTGCAGGGCGTGCGGCCCTACACGCCGCTCGAGCTCGCGGGGCGCAACATCTATGTCCGCGAGGGCTGCTACAACTGCCACAGCCAGATGGTCCGCCCCTTCCGCGACGAGGCGGAGCGCTACGGCCACTTCAGCCTGGCGGCCGAGAGCATGTACGACCGGCCGTTCCAGTGGGGCTCGAAGCGCACGGGGCCAGACCTCGCGCGCGTCGGCGGCCGCTACTCGGATGACTGGCACGCGGCGCATCTGCGCAACCCGCGCTCCATCGTGCCGGAGAGCATCATGCCGGGCTACGCCTTCCTCGACCGGCCGCTCGACTACGCGAACATCGCGGCGCATCTGCGCACGCTGCGCGGCCTCGGCGTGCCCTACACGGACGAGATGATCCGGAACGCCCGCGCCGACCTCGAGGCGCAGGCGCGCCCCGAGGCCGACGCGACCGGGTTCAACGCCCGCTACGCCCGCGCCCGCCAGGGCGCCTTCGACGGCAACCCCGACCGCGTGACCGAGATGGACGCGCTGGTCGCCTACCTGCAGATGCTCGGCACGCTCGTGAACTTCCGCGACGTGACGCCCGAGCAGCTGCGCCAGCAGTGAGGAGGGCGTGATGCACGACTGGCAACCCGTCTTCACCAGCCTCTGGGTGATCTGGTTCTTCGTGCTCTTCGGCGGGATCCTAGTCTGGATCCTCCGTCCGTCCCAGCGCGCGAAGTGGCAGGAGCGGGGCTCGATCCCGTTCCGTGACGACGCACCCACGCACCGCATCCCGAGGTAACAACGATGCCGACGAAGATCGAGAAGGACGAGATCTCGGGCCAGATGACCACCGGTCACGAGTGGGACGGCCTGAAGGAACTCAACACCCCGCTGCCGAAGTGGTGGCTCTACATCCTCTACGCCACCATCGCCTTCTCGGCGGTGTGGGTCGTGCTCTACCCCTCGGCGCCCTTCTGGGAGGGCACGACGGGCTGGACGGCGCGCGGCGCGCTCGCGCCCCAGATGCAGGCCGAGCAGGCCCGCATGGCGCCCATGATGGCCCGCCTGCGGGACGCGACGCCCGAGCAGATCGCCGCCGACCCCGAGCTGCGCGCCTTCGCCGTCGCCGGCGGGCGCGCCGCCTTCGCCAATGCCTGCGCCGGCTGCCACGGCGCGGGCGGGCAGGGAGCGCCGGGCGGCTTCCCGAGCCTCGCGGATGACGACTGGATCTACGGCGGTTCCTTCGACGCCATCCAGCACACCATCCGCCACGGGGTGCGCGCCAACGAGAGCGACGAGCAGCGCGGCATCCAGATGCCCGCCTTCGTGCAGACCGGCATGCTGACCCGCGCCCAGGCCGAGGACACGGCCGAATTCGTCCTCGGGCTGACCGGCCGCAGCACCGATGCGGCCGCGGCGCAGCGCGGCGAGGCGCTCTACGCCGAAAACTGCGCGAGCTGCCACGGCGACCGCGGCGAGGGGAACCGGGACATGGGGGCGCCGCGCCTCAATGACCGGATCTGGCTCTACGGGGGCGACAAGGCCTCGGTGGTGCGGAGCATCAGCCTGAGCCGCGCCGGCGTCATGCCGGCCTGGCAGGGCCGCCTCGACCCGGCGACCATCAACATGCTGACCGTCTACGTCCACGCCCTGGGCGGCGGCGAGTAGTTCCGCCCGCCCCGGGCGCCCCGCGGAGGCCGGCCCTCCGCGGGGCTTTTTCGTGCCCTTGATGCAGAACAAGGCGGCCATGGCCGCCAGCCCCTATCCCGGACGGCAAGAGAGAGTTTCTCAGGGATTCGCAGGCGTCATGGGCGTCATCCAGGCCGAGAAGCCGAAGGCCGGCGAAACGGGGCCGTCGAGCCTCTACGCGGCGCACCGGAAGGTCTACCCGAAGGACGTGAAGGGCAGCGTCCGCCGCACGAAATGGGCGGTGCTGATCCTCCTGCTCGGCCTCTACTACGTCGTGCCGTGGATCCGCTGGGACCGCGGGCCGGGCGCGCCGGACCAGGCCGTCATCGTGGACATGGCCCATGCGCGGCTCTACTTCGGCCCCTTCGAGATCTGGCCGCAGGAGGTGTACTTCCTGACCGGCGCCCTCATCCTCGGCGCCGTCGGCCTCTTCGCCGTCACCTCCCTCTACGGGCGCATCTGGTGCGGCTTCACCTGCCCCCAGACCGTCTGGACCGACCTCTTCCTCTGGATCGAGCGCAAGATCGAGGGCGACCGCAACGCGCGCATGCGCCTCGACCAGGCGCCGATGTCCGCCACGAAGGCGGGCCGCAAGGCGGCGAAGCACGCGGCCTGGCTGCTGATCGCCATGGCCACGGGCGGCGCCTGGATCATGTACTTCGCCGACGCGCCCGCCGTGACGCGCCAGATCCTCACCGGCCAGGCCTCGCTCGAGGTGTATTTCTTCTTCGGCCTGTTCACGGCGACCACCTACCTGCTGGCCGGCTTCGCGCGGGAGCAGGTCTGCACCTACATGTGCCCCTGGCCGCGCTTCCAGGGCGCGATGCTCGACGAGAACTCGATGGTCGTGACCTATCGCGGCTGGCGGGGCGAGCCGCGGGGCAAGGCCAAGGCCGAGGGGTGCGGCGACTGCGTGGATTGCGCCGCCTGCGTCCATGTCTGCCCCACGGGCATCGACATCCGCGACGGCCAGCAGCTCGAATGCATCGGCTGCGGGCTCTGCGTCGATGCCTGCGACGACGTGATGGCGAAGCTCGGCCGCGAGAAGGGGCTCATCGCCTTCGAGACGCTGAAGAACCTGGCCGCGAGCGAGGCCGCCGCGGCGCGCTTCCAGCCCGGGCCCGCGCGCCTGTCGGCCGGCATGGCGGCGCGCCGCCCGCAGCGCATCCTGCGCCCGCGCACCTATGTCTACGCCGTCGCCCTGGCCGCCGTGGTGACGGTGATGCTCGGCGCCTGGCTGATGCGGGACACGCTCACCCTCTCGGTCCTGCGCGACCGCGCGCCGATCTACGTCACGCTCTCCGACGGCGGCATCCGCAACGGCTACACGCTGAAGGTCGCCAACAAGCTGCGCGAGGAGGGGCGCTTCGCCCTGACGCTCGCCGGCCCGGCCGGGCTGCAGCTGACCGTCCAGGACGCCGAGGCCGACGCGCAGGGCCGGCCGGTGCTGGCGACGCGGCCCGACGGCATCACCCAATGGCGCGTGCTGGTGACCGCACCGCCCGCCCTCCGCCTGCCGGAGAGCGTTCCGGTCACCTTCCGCCTGCTCGATGACCGCGGCCGCACCGCCGCGAGCCATGGCAGCGTCTTCCTGGGGCCCCGGCCATGAGCGACACGACGCAGAAGGATTTCGACCCCCATCGGTCCCGCTGGATCCCCTGGGCCTTCGTCGGCTTCATGCTGACGGTCGTGGTGGTGAACGCCTTCATGGTGGTCCAGGCCGTGACCACCTTCACCGGCGTGACCCATGGCCGGTCCTACGACCGCGGCCGCACCTACAACGACGTGCTGGCCGAGGCCGCGCGGCAGGAGGCGCTGGGCTGGCACGCGGCCGTCACGCTCGATGCGGGGCATGTCATGCTCCAGGTGCGGGACCGCGACGGGAAGGCCGTGCCCGGCGTCATGACCGGCTATCTCCGCCGGCCCGTGCAGGGCACGCGGATCGACCTGATCCTGGGCATGACGGAACCCGGCCGCTTCGTCGCCGAACTGCCCGAGGTCGCCGCCGGGCAGTGGGACGTGCGCGCCACGCTGCGCGGCCCGGGCGGCGAGCGCCTCGACATCCATGAGCGGGTCTTCGCCAGGTGAGCACGGCCCTTCGCCTCGACGCCGCCACCTGCGAGCATTGCGGCGGGCCGTCGGCCGGGCGCTTCTGCTGCACCGGCTGCGAGGGCGCCCACGCCCTCGTCGCCGGCCTCGGCCTCGACGCCTTCTACCGACGGCGGGACGCGGCCGATGGCAGCCTGCGCCCGGCCGAGGCGCCGGCGGCCGATTTCGGCCCCCTCGCGCCCGTCAACGCCGACGGCACCCGCACCCTCGAACTCATGGTGGCGGGCCTGACCTGCGGGGCCTGCATCTGGCTGGTCGAGCAGGCGCTCGCCGCCGAGCCCGACGTGCTGAAGGCCCGCGCCAACCTCTCGACGCGGCGGCTCTCCGTCACCTTCCGCGGCGAGGCGTCCCGCGCCAACGACCTCGCGGGCCTCGTCGCGCGCCTCGGCTTCCGGGTCGCGCCCTTCTCGCCGGCCTGCCTCAAGGCCACCGAGGACGCGGAAGGGCGCGAACTCACCCGCGCCCTCGGCATCGCCGCCTTCGGCGCGATGAACGTGATGATGGTCTCCGTCGCCGTCTGGGCCGGCGGCGACATGGGCGACGCGACGCGGCACGCCTTCCACTGGCTCGCGGCGCTGATCGGCCTGCCCACCGTGCTGGTCGGCGGCTGGCCGCTCTTCCGCTCGGCCTGGCGCGGGCTGCGGGCCGGCCGGCTCAACATGGACTGCGCCGTCTCGCTCGGCGTCATCGCGACGACGGTGATGTCCCTCTCGGAGACGCTGCGCAACGGCGACTTCACCTGGTTCGACGGCGCGACCGCCCTCGTCGCCCTGCTGCTCGCGGGCCGCTACCTCGACCGCGCGGCGCGGCGGCGCGCCCGGCAATCCGTCGCCGAACTGCTCGCGCTCCAGGACGGCCACGTCACCGTCATGGGCGAGGAGCGGCCCGTCCCGGCGGAGCAGGTGCGGCCCGGCGCGCGCATCCTGGTCGCGAGCGGGGAGCGGCTTCGCCTCGACGCCGTGCTCGATGCCGGGACGGCCTCCCTCGACTGCTCGGCCTCCACCGGCGAATCCCTGCCGCGCGAGTTCCGCGCGGGCGAGGCGCTGCCCGCCGGCGCGGTGAACATGGGCGCGCCCTTCACCGCCACCGTCACGGCCGCCATGGCCGACGGCTCGCTCGCCGCCATGGCGCGGCTGCTGGAACGGGCCGAGCAGACCCGCGGCCGCTTCGTCTCCATCGCGGACAAGGCGGCCTCGATCTACGTCCCGATCGCGCATGTCGTCGCCGTGGCCACCTTCCTCGGCTGGTGGCTCCTCGCCGGCGTCACCTGGCAGGCGGCGCTGGTGCCCGCCGTCGCGGCGCTCATCATCACCTGCCCCTGCGGCCTCGCCATCGCCGTCCCCGCCGTCCAGGTCGTGACCGTGGGCGCGCTGTTCCGGCGCGGCGTGCTGGTCGCCTCCGGCACGGCGCTCGAACGCCTCGCCAGCGCCGACCACGTCGTGCTCGACAAGACGGGCACGCTGACCGAAGGCAAGCCGCAACTCCTCTCCGGCACCTGGACCGCGCGGGACCTGCGCGAGGCCGCATCGCTCGCCCGCGCCAGCCGCCACCCGCTGGCCAAGGCGCTGGTCCGCGCCTGCCCGGTCGCGCCGGTGCTCGACGGCGTCACCGAAGTCCCGGGGCAGGGGCTCGAAGCCGGCGGGGCGCGCCTCGGCCGGGCGGAGTTCTGCGGGCTGCGCCCCGACCCGTCCGGCATGTCGCTGCACTTCGTGCGGCCGGGCGCGGCGCCCGTCGTCTTCCGCTTCGCCGACCAGCTCCGCCCCGACGCGGCCGAAGCCGTCGCCGCCTTCCACCGGCTCGGCCTCACGGTCGAGCTGCTCTCGGGCGACGCCGAACCGAAGGTGGCCGAAGCCGCGCGCGCCGCCGGCATCGGCCACTTCACCGCCACGGCCGACCCCGCCGCCAAAGCCGCCCGCATCGAAGCCCTCAAGCGCGAAGGCCGGCGCGTGCTGATGGTGGGCGACGGCATCAACGACGCGCCGGCCCTCGCCCTCGCCCACGTGTCCGCCGCGCCCGGCGAAGGCACCGACCTCGCCCAGACCGCGTCCGACATCGTGCTGCGCGCCGAAGGGCTGACACCGCTCGCCGAGGCCGTGGCGCGCGCCCGCTTCGCCCAGCGCCTCGCCCAGCAGAACATCGCCGGCGCCTTCGGCTACAACCTCGTGGCGGTCCCGGTGGCCGTCGCCGGCTTCGCCACCCCCCTCATCGCCGCCCTCGTCATGGCATCGAGCTCCCTCGCCGTGACGCTCAACGCGCTGCGCGCCGGCAGCCGGAGGATCCGATGGACACCTTGATCTGGCTCATTCCCCTGGCCCTCGTCATGGGGGCATTGGGACTGCTCTTCTTCCTCTGGACGCTGCGCTCGCGCCAGTACGACGACCTCGAAGGCGCCGCGTCCCGCATCCTGTTCGACGACGACCGACCGAAGAAAGGCCACGCGCGATGAAATCCTCCTCCGTCTTCTTCCTCGCCTTCTCGGCGCTCATCGCCCTCATCGGCCTGTTCACGGCCGCCCGCACCGGCGGCGACCTGGCCGCCTTCGGCTTCGGGCTGCTCGGCTTCGGCACGCTGTTCGGCTACTCCGTGATCAAGCGCCACTACGACCGCACCCACGGGCACTGACGGCCTCTGAGGGCAGGCTTCCCGGGGAGGGCGCTGCCCTCCCCAGACCCCTCCCGCCAGGAACCTCAGGTTCCTGGACCTCCGGTTCGTTTGTTGGGGAACTGGGGAGGGGGCATGGCACTCGCGCGATGACGGGCGCGTCCGTGACGCCCCCTCCCCAATTCCCCAAAATGGAATCGCAGGGGTCCGGGGAGCCCGTGGCTCCCCGGCGGGGAGGGTCTGGGAGGGGCAGCGCCCCTCCCAGCGCCGCCATCCTCAAGGCGTCGGGCCGAGGCTGCGTTTCAGGGGTCGGATGGCGAAGCTCGTGCGGGTGTGGCGCACGCCGGGCAGGCGGTAGATCACTTCGCGCAGCAGGCGTTCGTAGCCCGCGGTGCCGCCGACGGCGGCCTTGATGACGTAGTCGTATTCCCCGGTGACCAGCCAGGCTTCCAGGATTTCGGGCGTGGCCGCGATGGCCTGTTCGAAGGCGGCGAGGCTGGTTTCGTCGTGTTTCTCGGTCATCACTTCGATGATGACGGTGTCGGGCAGGCCGAGCGCCCCCTGGTCGAGTTCGGCGCGGTAGCCGCGGATGACGCCGGCTTGTTCCAGGCGTTTGACGCGGGTCCAGCACGGCGAGGGGGAGAGGCCGACGCGTTCGGCGAGCTCCGTGTTGGACAGCCGGGCCTCTTGCGCCAGGGCCCGGAGGATTCGGCGGTCAATCGCGTCCATCGCGGAAGATCCTTCCGTCTCTTCGGCGCTGCACCAAAGAATACGGGAGAAACTCTGCCGCTTCCGGGCTCATTCTTCCAGTGCCACACTGCGGACTATGGAAACGGCCATGGGCAGCATCATCCGACCCGATGTCTCCATCGAGGAGCGCTGGGAGGCGGCCGGGCAGGAGACGCTGCTGACCGGCACTCAGGCGCTGGTGCGGCTGCCCCTGTTGCGGCGGCAGTTGGATGCGGCGCTGGGCTGGGACACGGCGGGCTACATCACCGGCTACCGGGGTTCGCCGCTCGGTGGCTACGACAAGGAGCTGTGGAAGCAGAAGGCGCGGCTGGCGGAGGCTCGCGTCGTGTTCGAGCCGGGGCTGAACGAGGATCTGGCGGCGACGGCCTGCTGGGGCACACAGCAGGTCAACCTGTATCCCAAGGCGAAGCATGAGGGTGTCTTCGCCATCTGGTACGGCAAGGGCCCGGGGGTGGACCGTTCGGGCGACGTGCTCCGGCACGCGAGCCAGGTGGGCACCGCGCCCAGGGGCGGCGTGCTGGCGCTCGCGGGGGACGATCCGGCGGCCAAGTCCTCCACGGTGACGAGCGGGTCGGAGCACGCCTTCCTCGACCTCGAGATTCCCATGCTCGATCCGGCCGACGTGGCGGAGGTGCTGGATTTCGGCGTGAAGTCCATCGCCATGTCGCGCGCGACGGGGCTGTGGGTCGGGATGAAATGCGTCGCCGAGACGATGGACGCCACCATGTCCCTGGTGGTGGACCCTTCGGCCTATTCGACGGCGATCCCGGACGGGATGCCGGCCGACCTGCACATCCGGCTGAAGGACACGGCGCTCGGCATGGAGCAGCGCCTGCGGGAGCGGAAGCTGCCGGCCGCGCTGCTGTTCGCCCGCGCCAACGGCTTCAACCGCGTGGTGTGGGACGCGCCGCATGCCCGCTTCGGCATCGCCGTGCGCGGCAAGGCCTGGTCCACGCTCAAGCAGGCCCTGGCCGATGCGGGCATCACGCCGGAGCTGGCGCGGGTGCTGGGGCTGCGCATCTGGAAGGCCGGCTTGGCCTGGCCGTTCGACCATGAGGGGATGCGGGACTTCGCGCGCGGCCTGGAGGAGGTGCTGGTGGTCGAGGACCGCCGCGCCTTCCTGGAGCCCGCCTTCCGCGACGCGCTCTATGCCCTGGCGGAGCGGCCGCGGGTGAGCGGCAAGCGCGACCCCGAGGGTCGGCCGCTGCTGCCGGAGCTGGCGGAGCTGGACGCGGCGATGGTGCTGCGGGCGCTGCACGCGCGGCTGCCCGAGGGCTTCCGGACCGAGCGGATGGCGGCCCGCATCGCCGAGCTGGATGCGCTGGCGGCCGCGGCGCGGGACCCGCTCGCGGTGCGGACGCCCTATTTCTGCCCGGGCTGCCCGCACAACACCTCGACGCGCGTGCCCGAGGGCAGCCACGGCCTCGCCGGGATCGGGTGCCACTACCTGGCGAAGGACATGGGCCGGGAGAGCGACCTCTTCACCCATATGGGCGGCGAGGGCGCGCCCTGGATCGGCCAGCACCATTTCACCGAGACGCCGCACGTCTTCGCCAACATGGGCGACGGCACCTATGCCCATTCGGGCTATCTGGCGATCCGCGCCGCGGTCGCGGCCAGGGCCAGCATCACCTACAAGATCCTGGTGAACTCGGCCGTCGCGATGACCGGCGGGCAGCCGGCCGAGGGCGAGGTGACGGTGCCCCGCATCGCGGCGCAGGTCGCGGCCGAGGGCGCGGCGCGCGTGGTCATCGTGGGCGACGATCCCGACCGGCATCGCGGCGACGCGCTGATCCCGAGGGGGGTCGCGTTCCATCACCGCTCGGAACTCGATGCCGTGCAGCGCGAGCTGCGCGGGGTGCCGGGCGTGACGGTGCTGATCTACGACCAGCAATGCGCGACCGAGCGCCGCCGGCAGCGCAAGCGGGACCTGGCGCCCAAGGCCGTGAAGCGCGCCGTGATCAACCCGCGCGTCTGCGAGGATTGCGGCGACTGCTCCCGCCAGTCGAACTGCATCGCGGTCGAGCCGGTCGAGACCGCGTGGGGCCGCAAGCGCCGCATCGACCAGAGCGCCTGCAACCAGGATCTCTCCTGCCTCCAGGGCTTCTGTCCGTCCTTCGTGACGCTGGTGGGCGCGGAGCCGGTGAAGCCCGCCCCGGCCGCCGAGCCCGACGACCACCTGCCCGAACCGCCGCTGGCCGAAGCGGCGCCGGGCGAGGCCTGGAACCTGGTGCTCGCCGGCGTGGGCGGGCAGGGGGTGACGGCGCTCGCGGCCATCCTGGCGATGGCGGCGCATCTCGAAGGGCGGCCGGTGCGGACGCTCGACATGCTCGGCCTCGCGCAGAAGGGCGGCGGGGTCTACGCGCAGCTGCGGATCGCGCGTCCGGGCGAGAGCATCGCGACGGCGCGGATCGGCCCGGGCCAGGCCGACGCGGTGATCGCCGCGGACCTCGTCGGCGCGCACGGGCGCACGGTGCGGCCCTTGCTCTCTCCGGCGCGGTCGCGCGTCGTGGTGAACGCCGATGTCTCCCCGACCGGCGCCTTCGTCCTGAACCCGGAGACGCGGGACGACCCGGCGGCGATGATGGCGAACCTCTCGGCCGTGACGGCGGAGGTGACGGCGCTGCCCGGCGCCCGCGCGGTGGAGGGCGCCTTCGGCGACCTCATCTACCTCAATGTCTGGCTGCTGGGCGTGGCGTTCCAGCGCGGGCTGGTGCCGCTCTCGCGCGACGCGATCCGCCGCGCGATCGAGATGAACGGGGCGGCGGTGCGCCAGAACCTCTCCGCCTTCGAGGCCGGGCGGCGCGCCCAGGCCGAGGCGCCGGCGGCGCCCGAGAGCCTGGAGGCGATGGTCGCGCGCCACGCCGCCGACCTCACGGCCTATCAGTCGCGTCGCTACGCCGCGCGCTACGGGGCGCTGGTCGCCCGCGTGCGGGAGGCCGAGGCCGCGATCCTGCCGGGCGAGGAGCGGCTGGCCCGCGCCGTCGCGCGGCAGCTTCACCGGGTCATGGCCTACAAGGACGAGTACGAGGTGGCGCGCCTGCACGCCGATGCCGGCTGGCAGGCGAGGCTGCGCGACGGCTTCCGCGGCACGACGCGGATCGAGCTGCATCTGGCGCCGCCGCTGCTCGCCTGGCACGACCCGGCGACCGGCCGGCCGCGCAAGACGGCGTTCGGGCCCTGGATGCTCCGGGCGATGGGGCTGCTGCGGCACGGGAAGGTGCTGCGCGGCACGGCGCTCGACCCGTTCGGGCACACCGAGGAGCGGCGCACCGAGCGCGCGCTGCGCGACGAGTTCGTCGCGACGCTGGAGGCGTTCCTGCCGCGCCTCAACCGCGGCAACCACGCCGACCTGCTGGCCTGGGTCGAGGAGTGGGCGCGCATCAAGGGCTTCGGCCCGGTGAAGGCCGCGAACATCGCGGCCGCCCGCCCGCGCATCGCCGCCGCGGCGGAGGCCTACCGCGCCGGTTGAGCTTGCCGCGGCGCCGCGCGGCGTGATGTGGTTTCGTTGTTGAGGGGGAACCATCATGCCGTGTCTTCGTCCCGCCGCCTTCGCGCTGGCCCTGATCGCGGCGCTGCCCGCCGCGGCGCAGCCCCAGGGACCGGACCCGGCGCTGCAAGGCCTGTCCGAGGTGCGTCTCGGCGTGGGTGTCCTGGGCTCGGACAGCGCCCGACGGACCTGTGACGTGACGCCCGAGATTCAGCGCGACCTCTACGACCTGATCCGCACCCGCGCCGCGGCCGGGGGCGTCTCCATCCCGGGCGTCACCCAGGCCATGCAGCCCCAGGGCAACCTGACGATGCTGGTGGGCGTCGGCCCGCGCGGCCGGTCGGCGCCGCTGCTGCTCGTCAGCGTGTCCCTGCTCGAGTTGCGGCAGGAGGGCGGCGCGGCCTGCGCCGCCACCGTCATCACGCAGCTGCGCGGGCCCGTTGCCGGACGCGTGGAAGCGACCGGCAACCCCATCGGGCGGGAGGTGATCCTGTGGCACGAGGACGCGGCCAGCATCGCCCGGCCCGACGCGCTGGTCGGCGAGATGCTGGGCCAGGCCGCGCGCCTCGCCGGCAGCTTCGCCGCGCTGACGCGGCAGCCGGGAGGGCAGGGGGCCCCGCCCAAGACCGCGCGCTGACGCGACCGGCCGCGCCCTCGAGGGTCTGGCGCGGCGGCGCGCTTCGCGCCACCGTCACCGCCCGTCCCGGAGCCCTGAGAGAGCCATGTTCGACCTGCCGGAGGACACCGAAGCGCTGCGCCGGACGGCGCTCGACTTCGCCCGCGACCGCATCGCGCCCCACGCCCTCGCCTGGGACCAGGAGCGGCACTTCCCGGTGGATGTGCTGCGCGAGGCCGCGGGCCTCGGCATGGCCGGGCTCTACGTGCGGGAGGAGAGCGGCGGGGCGGGGCTCACGCGCCTCGACGCCGCGGTGGTGTTCGAGGCGCTGGCGACCGGCTGCCCGACCGTCTCCGCCTTCCTCTCCATCCACAACATGGTCGCGTGGATGATCGACCGCTGGGGCAGCGAGGCGCAGCGCGCCGAATGGCTGCCGCCGCTGCTGACGATGGAGAAGATCGCCTCCTACTGCCTGACGGAGCCGGGGGCGGGCAGCGACGCGGCGGCGCTCAGCACGCGGGCGCGACGCGACAATGAGGGCTACGTGCTGGACGGGGCGAAGCAGTTCATCAGCGGCGCCGGCGCCTCGGACCTGTATCTGACCATGGTCCGCACGGGTGGCGCGGGGGCGGACGGCGTCTCGGCCCTGCTGATCCCGCGGGACACTCCCGGCCTCTCCTTCGGGGCGAACGAGAAGAAGATGGGCTGGAACGCCCAGCCGACGCGGCAGGTGATCCTCGACGGCGCGCGGGTGCCGGCGGGCGCGCTGCTGGGGGAGGAAGGTCAGGGCTTCCGCTACGCCATGGCGGGGCTCGATGGCGGGCGGCTGAACATCGCCGCCTGCAGCCTGGGGGGCGCGCAGGCGGCGCTCGACATCGCGCTCGGCTATGTCCGGGAACGGCGGGCCTTCGGCAAGCCGGTCGCGGATTTCCAGGCGACGCAGTTCCGCCTGGCCGACATGGCGACGGAGCTGGAAGCCGCGCGGACCTTCCTCTGGCGGGCCTGCGCCAAGCTCGACGCGAAGTCGCCGGATGCGACGCGGTTCTGCGCCATGGCCAAGCGCTTCGTCACCGATGTGGGGCACCGCGTGGCCGACGAGGCGCTGCAGCTGCTCGGCGGCTATGGCTACCTCGCCGATTACGGGATCGAGAAGATCGTGCGGGACCTGCGGGTGCATCGCATCCTGGAGGGCACGAACGAGATCATGCGCGTCATCATCGCCCGGCAGCTGCTGAAGGCGGCGTGATGTGCGGCTGATCGGCTACTGGCGCTCCACCGCGGCCTGGCGGGTGCGGATCGGGCTGAACCTGAAGGGTGTCGCGGTCGAGCACGCCTTCCGCCACCTGCGCCACGGCGAGCAGCGGGCGGAGGATTACGTCGCCCTCAACCCGCAGGGCCTGGTGCCGGCGCTGGTGCTCGATGACGGGGCGGTGCTGACCCAGAGTCTCGCCATCCTCGAATGGCTGGAGGAGACGCGGCCCGAGCCGCCGCTGCTGCCGCGCGACCCGGTGGCGCGGGCGCGGGTCCGGGCCTTCGCCCTCGCCATCGCGGCCGACACCCACCCGGTGCAGAACCTGCGCGTGCTGCAACGCCTGCCGGAAGCCGAGCGCCAGGGCTGGGCGCGGGAGGTGATCGCCGAGGGGCTGGCCGCGTGCGAGCGGCTGGTGGAGCCGGGGCCGTTCTGCTTCGGCGCCGCGCCCGGCCTCGCCGATCTCTGCCTCGTGCCGCAGCTCTACAACGCGCGGCGCTTCGGCGTGGAGCTGGGTCCCTATCCGCGGCTGCTGGCGGTGGAGGCGGCGTCGGCCGCGTGGCCGGCCTTCGCCGCCGCGCGGCCCGAGGCGCAGCCGGACGCGGAGTGATCGCTAACACGGGCGCAACATTTTGCTTGACGCCGAGTCGGGCCTTGCGACATGAGCGCGGCCATGCGTGACATCCTTGTCATCTCGGGCCTCGGCCTTCTCGCCTTCGTCGCCCCGGCGGCGGCGCAGCAGCGGGTGGTCGTCATCCCCGCGGGGGTGGAAGTCGCGGTGCCGTCGCGGGACGGCATGGCCGCCATGGCGGAGCGGGTGCCGGTCCGCCGGCACTCGGCGCCGCGTCGGGCGGGGGAGGGGCGTCGGCCCGAGACG
>JAIEOO010000031.1 GCA_019750475.1 Acetobacteraceae bacterium
AGGAGGGGGAGCTGGCGGCGCTTCATGCGAGGGCCTCCTGAGTTCGGGCGCGCCGCGCGGCGAGGCCCGGCGGGATGGCGCCGCGCGCGGCGGCGCGGTCCCAGATGTCCTCGATGGCGCGGCGGCCGCGCGCGACGATGGCGCGCGCGTCCCGTCCCGCCGGGCGGCCCTGGTGCAGCCGGATCACGCCGTCGGTCACGACGGTGTGGGCATCCGCGCCGCTGCCATTGGTGAGCAGCGCCTTCAGCGGGTCCCAGACGGGCTGGTAGCGCGCCGCGCCGAGGTCGAAGACGGCGATGTCGGCCGTCGCCCCCCTGGTCAGCCGCCCGAGATCGGGGCGCAGCAGCGCGTCGGCGGCATCCCGCGTCGCCGCCGTCAGCAGGCGCTCGGCCGTGCCGGCGGCGGGCGCGCCGCTCTGCGTCTTGGCGAGCAGCGCGGCCGCCCGCAGCTCCTCCACCATGTCGAGCGTCACGCCATCCGTGCCGATGCCGAGGCGCACGCCGCTCTCCAGGAAGCGCGCCACGGGCACCCCGCGGCCGGAGCGCGCGAAGGCGAGCGGGCAGGAGGCGATGGCGGCGCCGTGGTCCCGCACCTCCGTCACTTCGTCCTCGGTCGCGAACATCATGTGGGCCAGCACCGTGCCGGGCCGCAGCAGGCCGAGGTCGCGCAGATGGGCGACGCTGCGCCTGCCATGCGCGGCCTCGACCGCGGCGAGCTCGATCGGGTTCTGGGCGCAATGGATGGAGACGATCGCCCCCATCTCCCGCGCCGCGCGCTCGATCCGGCGCAGCAGCTCCGGCGAGCAGGAATCCGGCCCATGCGGCCCGAACCCCACCGAGGCCAGCCCCACGCCATGCGCCTCAGCGTGCAAGCGCATCACGAAGTCGAAGGAGGCGTCGGACGCGTCCTCCCCCATCCACAGCGCCTTGCCCTCCGCCGTCATGGAGAGGTTCGGCCGGGTGAAGAGGTAGGGGCAGGACCAGGTCCGCAGCCCGAGACCGTTGGCGCGGGCGATGAAGGCGCGCTGCTGCGGCCGCCAGACGTCGAGCATCGCCGTCGTGCCCGATTGCAGGCAGGCGAGCAGCGCCATCTCCGCCGCGTCGCCGATCGCCTCCTCCGCCATCTCGGCCGCGACCAGGTCGCCCAAGGGCATCAGCAGGGAGAAGACGATGTGGCCGGGCAGGTCGCCCGGCCGGATGTCGTCGGCGAGGCCCCGGAACAGCGGCGCCGAGAAGACGTGGTTGTGCAGGTTGATGAGGCCCGGGATGGCGAGCCCGTCCTCCAGCTCCACGAAGCCGGCATCGCCGGTCGGGCGCTCCCGCGTCACGTCGGCGACGCGGTTGCCCTCGATGACGATGTGCACGCCCTCCCGCAGACCCGTCTCGGCGCACCAGGCCCAGCGGGGGGAGAGGACGAGCATCGGCGCTCAGACGACCTGGTTGGCGAGGGGCTCGCCCGACCGCAGCCGCCGGATGTTCTCCGACATGAGGTCGAGGACGTTGTCCTCATAGGCGCAGGTCTCGCCCGCCGTGTGCGGCGTGACGAAGCAGTTGGGCAGCGACCAGAGCGGGCTGTCGGCCGGCAGCGGCTCGACCGCGGTGACGTCGAGCGCCGCACCCGCGATGGTGCGGGCGCGCAACGCCTCGATCAGGTCGGCCTCGTCGCAGACCTTGCCGCGCGCGCAGTTCACCACCCAGGCCGAGGGCTTCATCGCGGCGAAGGCGGCCTTGTTCATCAGCCCCGTCGTCTCCGCGGTCAGCGGGCAGACCAGCACGACGAAATCCGCCCGCGGCAGCAGTTGCGGCATGGCGGAGAGGGGGTGGACCTCGTCCGCGCCCTCGGCCCCGGCGGCGGGGTTGGCGCGCACGCCGAGCACCGTCATCCGGAAGGCCTTGAGCAGCTCGATCAGGCGCGAGCCGATCCGGCCCATGCCGACGACGATCGCGGTCTTGCCCGCGATCTCGTCCTCGCGCTGGGCGAAGTCGGCCTTCATGCCGGACCAGTGGGCCTTGTGCTGGTCGTCGCGGGCGATGAACAGCTTGCGCTTGATCCCGAGCACGAGGGAGACGGCGTGTTCCGCCACCGCCTCGGCATTGGCGCCGGCGGCGGAGGCGAGGCGGATGCCGTGCTCGCGGAAGACGGCGCGGTCATACTGGTCCGTCCCGGCCGAGTAGGACTGCACCAGCTTGAGGCGCGGGGCGATCTTCGGCAGGTCGTTGCGCCACATGCCGCTGACGACGAGGACATCGGCCTCGGGGATCAGCCGGTCCAGCTCCTCCCGGTTGGTGGCCGAGAGCAGCCGGTGGGAGAGGCCGCGCGCCTGGGCGCGGGCCGCGCCCTGATAGGCGACATGGGCGAAGAGGACAGTCAGGTCCTTGTCCTCGGGCAGCGGTGACATCAGGCGGAAGCCTCCTCCAGGAACACCTGCACGGCCTGGAACAGGGCGCCGCGGTTGCGTTCCATCCACATCCCGTGCGTGCCCTCGCCCAGGACGACGAGGCGCTTTCCGGGAGAATTCGTCAGCAGCGGGAACAGGGTCTGCGCCATGTAGGGCGGCGTGTCCTGGTCCCATTCGCCGAGCACGAGCAGCGTCGGCGCGGTGATCTTCTCGGGGTCGAAGAACGGCCTGCCGGCGGCCCAGAACTCGCGCCCGTCGGCGACGGAGCCGTTGGGCGCGCGCAGCGCCGCCGGGTTGCGGCGCAGCCCTTCGGGGTCGGTCGCCCAGGTGACGCCGGCCCAGTGCTCGAACCAGCCGGGCGGCGAGAGGGTGGCGCGGTGCCGTTCCGGCACGCCGGCTCCGCGGCGGGCGCGCGCCGCTTCCTGCGTGACCCAGCGATAGGCGCCGAGCGGCCCGCCCGGATCGGCCAGCGACGGCGTCTGGCGCAGCCAGACCGGCGCGTAGAGCACCAGCCGCTCGACGAGCTGCGGGTTGTCGGCGGCGAAGCGCCCCATCAGCGCCGTGCCCCAGGAGTAACCGAGCTGGGTGAGGCGCGGCAGCGAGCGGCGCTGCCGGATGAAGGCGGCGGCGGTGCCGATATCGGCCACGGCCTGCTCGCCGCGCACCACCGGCGGGTTGGCCTCGGGCGGCTGCGACATCTCGGGCGGCCGCGTCGAGCGGCCATAGCCCCGCAGGTCGAGGCACCAGACGTCGAAGCCGCGGCCGGCGATGTAGTCCATCCAGGACAGGCCGCCGAGCGGAAGGTCGAAGGCGGTGTGCGCGGGATAGGTCGCGCCATGGACCATCAGCAGGGTGCGGCCCGGGGTGAAGGCCGTCAGGTTCTCGGGGCGCTTGTTGCGCAGGAACAGCTCGATGCCGGCATCGGGCGTCGGCACCATGAATTCCTCGGTGACGATGCGCGGGGCCTGCGCCCCGGCCGGCTGGTTCACGAGCGTGGCGGCGCCGGCGGCGAGCGCCGGTGCCGCGAGGATCGCGCGTCGGTTCATGAACGTGGGCTCCCTGGCTTGGCCGGGAGCCTAGCACCGTGGCGCGACGCGGGGAGGGGGGCCGGAGCCGTTCCCGCCCCGCGGCGTCCGGCGCCATCGCTCCGGCGCCTTGTCGGCACGAGCACCGTCACCCGCCGGACCGGACCCGTCCAGGCGGGACCTGCGCTATTCCGCCGCGGCCCGCCCCGGCGTCCAGACCGGCGGGGCCTCGCTGCCCACCTGCGCCGTGATGCGGCCGTAATGCTCGGGCCGGCGATGGGCGGCGAAGTTGAAGATCGTCGTCCGCCCGAGCGTGCACATGTCGAGGTCGCAATCGGCCGTGATCAGCTCGTCGCCCCAGGAGGTCGCCTGGGCCATGATCTCGCCCTGCGGGTTCACGATGATGGAGTGGCCGAACAGCTCGTGCCCGTCCTCCGTGCCGCCCTTCGCGGTCGCGACCCCGAAGCACGCATTCTGGTAGCAGCCGGCCCGGATCGAGAGGTGGCTGTGCTCGACGCGCAGGTGGTGCGCCTCGAAGCCGCGATTGTCCATGTTGAGCGAGGGCGTGTTGTAGCCGAGCATGACGATCTCGACCTGCTGCAGCCCGAGCACGCGCCAGGCCTCCGGCCAGCGGCGGTCGTTGCAGATCATCATGCCGATGTTGGCGTCCTGCTGCCCGACCGGCGCGCGGATGACGGGGAAGCCGAGGTCGCCCACCTCGAAATAGCGCTTCTCGAGGTGCTGGACCGTGCGGATCGGGTCGTACTCCCGGTGCCCGGGCAGGTGGACCTTGCGGTACTTCAGCACGACCTCGCCCGAGGGATGGACGTAGATCGCGGTGTTGAAGCGCCGCCCGTCCGGCGTCTTCTCGGCATAGCCCAGGTGGAAGCCGATGCCGTATTTCCGCGCGGCCTCGAACAGCGGCGCGGTCTCGTTGGACGGCATGGCGTGCTCGTACCAATGGTCGGCCTTCGCCACATCCTCCTCGTACCAGCGGGGAAAGAAGGTCGTCAGCGCGAGCTCGGGGAAGACCATCACCTCGACCCCGCGCTTGTGGGCCCGCTCCATCAGCCGGACCATGCGGCCGACCGAGACGTCCCGCCCCTCATTCTTCTGGATGGGGCCGAGCTGGGCGGCGGCGAGGGTGACGAGGCGGGGCATGGACGGGCTCTCCCTGAGGCGGTCGGGCCGAGGGTAACGGCCGCATGCCGGGGAGGGGAGGGGCCTCGCCCCGCCGGGCCGGCCGCGCCTAACCTCGCCGCGCCGGATGGGAGGACGAGAGATGCCGAAGGGCTATTGGATCGCGACGGTGGATGTCACGGATGCCGAGGCCTACGCCGCCTACCGCGCCGCGAATGCCGAGGCCTTCGCCAAGTACGGCGCGCGCTTCCTCGTCCGCGGCGGCACCTCGCAGCTGGTCGAGGGCAAGACCAGATCTCGCCATGTCGTGATCGAATTCGCCGACTACGACACGGCGCTCGCCTGCTACCGCTCGCCCGAGTATGAGCGGGCCCTGGCCCATCGGCTCGGCAAGTCGGAGGCGGATCTCGTCATCGTCGAGGGCTATGGTGGCCCACAGCCGGGATAGGGCCTTCGCCCTTGCGGCCCAGCTTCGTTCCGGCGCATATCCGCGCCGCAACGAAACGTCCATGTGAGGCCGCACCCCATGCTGACCCGCCGCCAGGCCGGTCTGGCCGCCGCCAGCCTGCTCGCCACGCCCGCCCTTGTCCGCGCGCAGGAGGCGTTCCCCTCCCGCCCCATGCGCTTCATCGTGCCGGTGGCGGCCGGCGGGTCGGCCGACCTCCAGGCGCGGCGCGTGGCGCAGCGCCTGCAGGAGCGCTGGGGCCAGCCCGTGGTGGTCGAGAACCGCGCTGGCGCCAACGGCATCGTCGCCGTGCAGGCCTTCCAGCAGGCGCCGCCGGACGGGCACACGGTCTTCGCGACGCCGGCCGGGCCGATCGCCATCAACCCGAGTCTCTACCGCAGCCTGCCCTACGACCCGTTCCGCGACTTCTCCTTCGCCTCGCTCATCAGCGTCATCCCGCTGGTGCTGGCCGTGCATCCCTCGGTGCCCGCCAACAACCTGCAGGAGCTGATCGCTGTGACGCGGCGCCGCGGCGCGGAGTTCCCCTTCGCCAATGCCGGCATCGGCACGCCGTCCCACCTCTCCATCGCCATGTTCCGGGCGATGGCGAATGCGGGCGACGTCACCTCCGTCCCCTTCGGCGGCTCCGCCCCGGCCCTGACCTCCATCGTGGCCGGGCAGACGCTGGCGATGTTCGACGCCGCCGTCTCCATCGCGCCCTTCATCCGCGATGGCCGCCTGCGCCCCATCGCGGTCGCGCACAGTGAGCGCCTGGGCCTGTTGGCGGAGGTGCCGACGCTGATCGAGCAGGGTGTGCCCAACTTCCTGGCCGCGACCTGGATGAGCCTCTGCATGCACGCCGCGACGCCGCGTGAGCGCGTGGGGCGCCTGGCGGCGGAGGTCGATTCGATCCTGGCCGAGCCCGCCCTGCGCGAGCTGCTGACCAGCCAGGGCGCCATCGTCCGCGGCGGCACGCCCGAGGACTTCGCCGCCTTCGCCCGCGCCGAGGCGGAGAAGTGGGGCCGCCTCGTGCGCGAGACCGGGGCGACGGTGGACGCCTGAGGGCTTGGAGGTCGGACGTTCCGCCGCCGGAAGCGCCGCATGGCCCGTGCGGCGGCCGGCAGGCCGGAGCGTGATGTAACGGATTGCATGCAATCGCCGGCCGGGCCACAAGCGCCGTATGGCCGGCCAGCCGCAACGCATCGCCCAGACCCTGCGCCAGCAGATCTTCGACGGCTCCCACGCCGCCGGGGCGCGCCTCGCCGAGATCCCGCTGGCCGAGGCGCTCGGCGTCTCCCGCACCCCGGTCCGCCTCGCGCTCGCGCAGCTCGAAGCGGAGGGGCTGATCCTCGCCGCGCCGGGCGGCGGCTTCCTCGTCCGCCGCTTCACCCTTGCCGAGGTCGAGGACGCGATCGCGGTGCGCGGGCAGCTCGAAGGCATGGCGGCGCGTCTGCTGGCCGAGCAGGGGCTTTCACCTGCCGCGCGTCACGCGCTCGACGCCTGCCTGGCGGCCGGGGACGAGGCGCTGGGCGCGCCGACGCTCGATGCCGCGGCGCTCGCTTCCTACGGCGAAATGAACGACCGGCTGCACGCGATCATTCTCGCGGGCAGCGGCAACGCGGCGCTGGCACGGGCGCTCGGCGCCGTGACCGCGCTGCCCTTCGCCGCGGCCTCCGCCCTCGTCCCGCACGAGGGCAGCCGCGCCGCCCGGCACGAGCTGCTGCGCCACGCGCACCGCCAGCATCACCTCCTGGTCGAGGCGCTGGCGGCCGGGCAGGGCACGCGCGCCGAGGCCCTGATGCGCGAGCACGCCGAGAACGCCCGCCACAACCTTCGCCTCATCCTCGCCGCCGGCGAGGCGACGATCATCCACCCCGCCTGAGGAAACGCCGATGACCAAGCCGCCCTTCCGCGCCGACCATGTCGGCAGCCTGCTGCGCTCGATCCCGCTGCGCGAGGCCCGCGCCGCCCGCGCCGAGGGGCGACTGGACGCCGCCGGGCTGCGCGCGGCCGAGGACGCCGCCATCCGGGAGGCGATCGCCTTCCAGCGCGAGGTCGGGCTGCAGGCTGTGACCGATGGCGAGTATCGCCGCGCCTTCTGGCATTTCGACTTCCTGGCGAAGCTCGGCGGCGTCGAGATGTACGAGGCCGACCAGGGAATCCAGTTCAAGGGCGGCCAGACCAAGGCCTACGGCCTGAAGGTCACGGGCCCGATCCGCTACGAGCGGCACCCCTTCGTGGAGGATTTTTCCTTTGTTGCCGCGAATGCCGGTGGGGCGGTCCCGAAGCAGACGATCCCCTCGCCCTCGGTGCTGCATTTCCGCGGCGGCCGGCGCGCGGTGGACACCCACACCTATCCCGAGATGGACGCGTTCTTCGCCGACCTCGGCGCGGCCTACAACGCCGCCATGCGGGACTTCGCCCGGGCGGGCTGCCGCTACCTCCAGCTCGACGAGGTGAACATCGCCTATCTCTGCGATCCCGCGCAGCTCGAGCAGCTGAAGAACCGCGGCGAGAGGGTGGAGGGCCTGCTCGAAACCTATGCCGCACTCATCAACCGCGCGATCGAGGGCCGGCCCTCGGACATGTTCGTCTCCATGCATCTCTGCCGCGGCAATTTCCGCTCGATGCACATCGCCGAGGGGGGGTACGACCCGGTGGCGGAGGTGCTGTTCAACGGCATCAACGCGGACTGCTACTTCATGGAGTATGACGACGAGCGCAGCGGCTCCTTCGCGCCGCTGCGCTTCCTGCCCAGGGGCAAGACGGTCGTGCTCGGCCTCGTCACCTCGAAGCGGGGGGAGCTGGAGTCGAAGGACGACCTCAAGCGCCGGATCGAGGCCGCGGCCAGATACGCGCCGCTCGACCAGCTCGCGATCTCGCCGCAATGCGGCTTTGCCTCGACGGAGGAGGGGAACCTCATCACGGTGGAGCAGCAGCGCGCCAAGCTCGCCCTCTGCGTCGAGGTCGCGCGCGAGGTCTGGGGCGGCGTCTGAACCGCGGCGGCTTCGGTCCTGCCTGGCCGGCCTCCCTGGCCGGCCACGGGTCCGGGCGATGCGCCGTCAGCCCGGCGGGGCGACCTGGATCACCGTGCTGCCCAGCTTGGGGCCGGTCTCTACCTGGCGATGCGCCGCGACGATGTCGTCGAGGCCGTAGCGCGCGCCGATCACCGGCCGCAGCTGGCCCGCCGCCGCCAGCGCCGCGACGTGCGAGAGGTCCTCGGCGTTGTCGGCGGCGTAGCCGCAGCGGAGCCGCGGCCCCTTCGCCCACCGGGTGCCGAGCATCTGCGCCAGCTCGGCCAGGCCGAAGACCGCGAGGACGTGCCGCCCGCCCGGCGACAGCGCCCGCCGCCAATCGGCGAAGCGCGTGACGCCGGCCGTGTCGAGCACCACGTCGAAGGTGGCATCGGGGACGGCGACCGGATCCGCCCGCCTCTCGATGACGGCGTCGGCGCCGAGGCCGAGCACCAGCGGCGCCTGGGCGGCGCGGCACAGCCCCGTCACATGCGCCCCCATCCGCTTCGCGAGCTGCACGGCGAAGACGCCGACATTCCCGGCCGCGCCCACCACCAGCATGCGCTCCCCCGGCTGGAGCCGCGCCGCGTCGCGCAGGAAGGCGAGCGCCGCCTGGGCGCCGAAGGGCAGGGCGACGGCGTCCTCGACGGAGAGCCCCGCCGGGATGGGCACGATGGGCGATGCCTCCCGCACCGAGACGAACTCCGCATTGGCGCCGCGCAGGGTGATCCCGCAGACCGGCTGCCCCTCGCGGAAGCGCGTGACCCGGGATCCCACCGCCGCCACGACGCCGGCGAACTCCATCCCGGGGATCGGCTGGCGCGGGCCGGCGATCCCGAAGCCGAGCCGCATCGGCAGGCCGAACCCCGGCGGCGCGCGCATGCCGCGCAGCCTGGCATCGCCCGACGTCACGCTGGAGGCATGGACGCGCACCAGCACATCCTTCGGCCCCGTCGCCGGCATCGGCACATCCTCGACCGTCAGCACCTCCGGCGCGCCGTAGTGGCGATGGATCGCGGCTTTCATGCACCCCTCATCGGAACGGAAACCCACCCAGCCAGAGCACGTCCTCGATGCGGCGGGCGCCCGCGGCCAGCATGGCCAGCCGGTCGAAGCCGAGGGCGATGCCCGAGCCCGCCGGCATTCCTCGCGCCAGCGCCGCGAGGAAATCCTCGTCCGGCAGCCAGGCCGCCTGCGCGTCGTAGCGGCGCTCGCGCTCGGCGCAGTCGTGGCGGAAGCGCGCGGCCTGCTCCTCCGCGTCGGTCAGCTCGTCGAAGGCGCTGGCGAGCTCGAGGCCGGCAACGAACAGCTCGAAGCGCAGCGCGGCGCGCGGATCGGCCGGGTCGCGCCGGGCGAGCGCCGCCTGGGGCGCGGGCCAATGGGTCAGGAAGCTCGCCCTCTCGCGCCCGAGGCGCGGCTCGACATGGTCCAGCAACAGGCGGAAGAACCCGTCCTCCCAGCCTTCGCCCGGCGGTCCGGCGAGGCCGCGCGCGGCGCACGCTTCGGCGAGGGCCGCGTCGTCGCCCGACCCATCGGGACGCACGGTCGCGAGGATGTCGAAACCCCGGCACCAGTCGCGGAAGGCATCGGCGACGGTGATCCGCTCGAACGGCAGGCTCAGCGCGGTCTCGACGCCCGCATGCGCGACGCGGGCGGGGCAGGTGCCGCGGACGAAGGCCTCGCACTCCTCCATCAGCCCTTCGAGCGTCAGCCCCGGCCGGTACCACTCCAGCATGGTGAATTCCGGCGCGTGGCGGGGCGAAACCTCGCCGTTGCGCCAGACCCGCGCCAACTCGAACACCGGGCCGGCGCCGGCCACCAGCAGGCGCTTGAGCGCCAGCTCGGGGGAGGTGCGCAGCCACAGCCGCCGGGCCGTCCCCTGGCCGAGATGCGGCTCGAAGCTCGTGGGGAAGCCGCGCAGATGCACCTCCATTCCCGGCACGGGCACGAGGGCGGGCGTCTCCACCTCCTGGTAGCCACGGGCGGCGAACCAGGCGCGCGCCGCGGCGGCCAGGCGCGCGCGCGCCTCCAGGAAGGGGCGGCGCGCGGCGAAGCTCTCGGGGTGCCATGCGGGAAGGGCCATGGACCTGCCACCTTACCGGCGATAGACCCCGCCGGCCATGGCCCGCCCCCTCCGCAGCGCCGAAGACCTCGCCCGGCGCGGGCTCGCGGCGCCCGATGCCGTGCCGGCGCTGGCCGCCGTGGGCGCGCGCTACAGCATCTCCGTCACCCCGCACGTCGCGGCGCTGATCGAGCGGCCCGACGACCCGATCGGGCTGCAATACGTCCCCGACGTCGCGGAGCTGGTCACCGCGCCGCACGAGATCGAGGACCCGACGGCGGACGCGCCCTTCACGCCGGTGAAGGGCGTGGTCCACCGCTACCCCGACCGCGCGCTGCTCAAGCCGTTGCTCGCCTGCCCGGTCTATTGCCGCTTCTGCTTCCGCCGCGAGGCCGTCGGGCCCGATGGTGGCGTGCTGACCGAGTCGGAACTCGACGCCGCGCTCGACTGGTTCGCGCGCACGCCGGCGGTGCGCGAGGCGATCCTGACCGGCGGCGACCCGCTGATGCTCTCGCCCCGGCGGCTCTCCCGCATCCTGTCGCGGCTCTCGGCCATCCCGCACATCGAGACGCTGCGCATCCACAGCCGGGTGCCCGTGGCCGATCCGGGGCGCGTGGACGCCGCCATGGCGGCGGCGCTGACCTTGGACACGCCGCTCTACCTCTGCGTCCACGCCAACCACGCGCGCGAGTTCACGCCCGAGGCCGGCGCGGCGCTGCGCTGCCTGCACGCGGCGGGCGCCGTGCTGCTCGGCCAGAGCGTGCTGCTGCGGGGGGTGAACGACAGCGCACCGGCACTCGAGGCGCTGTTCCGCGCGATGCTGCGGCATCGGGTGAAGCCCTACTACCTCCACCAGCTCGACCCGGCGCCCGGCACCGCGCGCTTCCACGTGCCGGAAGACGAGGGATTGGCGCTGTTGCGCGCGCTGCGCGGGCGCGTGACCGGGCTCGCCTGGCCGACCTATGTGGTGGAAGCACCCCAGGGCGGCGGCAAGCGGCCGGTCGGATGGGCCGGGGGGGCTGGACAAGCCGGCGCGGATCGGTAGAAGGCCGCCTCCGGGTTGGGCGCATAGCTCAGTTGGTAGAGCAGCTGACTCTTAATCAGCGGGTCCTAGGTTCGAGCCCTAGTGCGCCCACCAATCCGGTCTTCCTCCATCGTCACCATCAGGCCGCGCCCCGCTTCGGGAGCGCTTGGCCGGCGCACAACCGCGGTGGGGGTCTGCGGCGTTGCTCACGCATGCCGCCCCGCCTTGCCTCCGCTCTCCTCTCCCTTCTCCTTGTCGCGGGCGTTCCTGGTTGTGCGCCCGAGACGCGCGATGCGCGGCAGGTCGCGGGCCAGCGCCGCGCGACCCCGCCCCGGCCGGCGGTGCCGCGCCCGCCGGCGGAGACCGCGGCCGCGCCGCAGGAATTCCCGGTGAGGGACACGGAAATGGCCTGCGTGACGGCCGCGCGCGGCGACCGGCTGCGCCGCAACACCTGCCTCCGGGCGGAGCAGCTGGGCTCCGACCAGGCCCGCGCCCGTTGGGACGAACTCCCGCCGGCCCGGCAGCGCGCCTGCCTCGGGCGGGCGCAGCGCGGCCCTGCCGAAGCCTTCTACGCCCGGCTGGGCGCCTGCGTGGCCGACGGCCGACAGGCGCAGCGCCTGGAGGCCGAGCCGCCCCGCTTCCGCTCCTGACCGCTCAGCGCACGGCGTTCACCCGCTGCGCCGTGCCCGGGAAGTTGCGGTTGAACTGGGCCTGACGTGCGGCGCGGCGGGCCAGGTCGGCGTCGCGGCCGGAGAGGATGGGTCGGGGCTGGCTGCCGGTCATGGAGGAGAAGTCCTGCGGCAGGTTCCAGCTCTGGCCGAAGGTCTGGGCGTGGGTGGTGGACAGGGTGGTGCCGCTCACCAGGCCGGGGGCGCTGGACTGGGCGGCGGCGGCGCCGGCGGCCAGGGAGGTCACAGCGGCGATCAGGGCGGCGGCGGCGATGGGGGCGAAGCGGCGCATGGTGTCGGTTCCTTCCGTCTCGTCGCCGGGCGGGGTGCCCTGGCGTGAGAGAAGGGATAGCGGCGCCGGCTCCATCGGCGTGAGGCAGAAAAAACGAAGGCGGCGATAGGCGTGACCGATGGTGGCGGCCTCGCCAGCCGGCGGCCGTTTGGGTGAAATGGCGGCGATGTCCATCAGCCTCGAACACGTCGCGGCCGAGCTGCCCGCGCGCTACCCCGGCCCTGGCGGCGCCGTCGCCGTCCTGCGCGAAGGGGCGGTCGTCCTGCGTCACGCCTGGGGCTTCGCCAATGCCGAGCGGCGCCTGGCCTTCACGCCGGCGACCCTGTTCCGCATCTGCTCCATCACCAAGCAGTTCGTCTGCGCGCTCCTGCTCGACCGCGTGCCGGACCCGACGGCGCTCGAGCCGGGCCTGCGCCGCCGGCTCCCGAAGCTGTCGGCGCGGACCCCCTCGGCGCTGCATCTCGCGCACAACCAGTCGGGCCTGCGCGACTACTGGGCCGTCGCCATGCTGCACGGCTCGCCGGTCGAGGCGCCCTTCGGCGACGACGAAGCGGCGCGGGTCATCGGCGGCACGCGCTCGCTGCAATTCGATCCGGGAACGCGCTACAGCTACACGAACCAGAATTTCCGCCTGCTCTCGGAGCTCCTGGAGGAGAGTGAGGGCCGGACGCTGGCCGAGTTGCTCCGGCGCCACGTCTTCGACCGCGCCGGCATGCCCTCCGCGCTGCTCGCCGCCGACACCCGGGCCTTGGCCGGCGGCACGGAAGGCTATGAGGGCAGCCAGGCCGCGGGCTTCCGCGCCGCCGAGAACCGGGTGTTCTGGACCGGCGACGCGGGCATCGCCGCCTCCCTCGACGACATGATCGCGTGGGAGCGGCACATCGACGCCACGCGGGACGATCCCGCGTCGCTCTACCGGCGGCTCTCCGCGCCGGTCGCCTTCGCCAACGGCTCGCCCGCCGCCTATGGCTTCGGCCTCGGCCGGGCGACGGAGTTCGGCCGTGCCGTGACGGGCCATGGGGGCGCGTTGCGCGGCTGGCGCAGCCATCGGCTGCACGTGGCCGAGGAGCGGATCTCCGTCGTCGTCCTGTTCAACCACATGGGCGACACCCAGGCCGCCGCGCTGGACCTGCTGGCGGCCGCGCTCGGGGAGGCACGGGGGGCGACCGAGCTCGAGCCCCGGAAGAGCCTGCTCTGCGGCGCCTATCTCGACCCCGAGACCGGGCTCGCGGCGCGGGTGGACGAGGCCGGGCCGGGCCGGCTGCGGCTGCGCTTCGGCCATTCGCCGGACCGGCTCGAGATCCGGCCCGACGGCTCCGCCGGCAATGCCCGCACCACGCTGCGCCGCACGGCCGGCGGGGTGTGGATGGATCGCCCGGCGGAGAACCAGAGCGGTCTCCTCCTCCCCAACGAAGGTCCCCCGCCCGCCGACGCGGCCGGGCGCTACCGCTGCGACGAGCTCGATGCCGAGCTGACCATCGCCGATGCCGGCGGCGCGCTCTACGGCGCGTTCTCGGGCTTCCTCGGCCGCGGCCGGATGGAGCTGCTGGAGCCCGCGGGGCGCGACGTCTGGGCCTTGCCCATGCCGCGCGCCCTCGACCACACCCCGCCGGGCGACTGGACCCTCGCCGCCAGGCGGGAAGGCGGGCGCGTGGCGGCCATCGAGGTCGGGTGCTGGCTGGCGCGCCGGCTGACCTATCGCCGCATCGGCTGACCGCGCGTTGCCGCCGCCATGCAGCTCTTCCTCGATCTCGACGGCGTGCTGGCCGATTTCGACCGCGGCGTGCTGGAGGTCACCGGCCGCCGGCCCGAGGAGCTGCCGCTGAAGAGCATGTGGGCCGCGCTGGCCAGGGCGCCGCGCTTCTTCGAGACGCTGGCCATGATGGAGGATGCCGAGGCGCTGTGGCGCTTCTGCGCCCCGCACCGGCCGACCATCCTCACCGGCCTGCCGCTCGGCGGCTGGGCGCCGGCGCAGAAGAAGGCCTGGGTGGCGCGGATTCTCGGGGCGCACGTCCCGGTCATCACCTGCATGAGCCGCGAGAAGCCGCGCTGGTCCGCCCCCGGGCACGTGCTCGTGGATGACCGGGCCTCGGCGCGCGAGGGGTGGGAGCGGAAGGGCGGCACCTTCCTCCATCACGTCTCGGCCGAGGCGAGCATCGCGGCGCTGCGCGGGCTGGGCTTCGGCGGGTGACGGCGCCGCGCCGGGGTGGCAGCCTCGGCCGCGGGAACGCTCCGGGGGAACCGCCATGCATGACCTGTCCGCCGCCATTCGCGCCGCGCTCGCATTGCCGGGCTGGCGGGCGCATCTCGCCGGGGCGGCGCCGGAAACCCCGCTCGAGGCCCTGCCGGTGCTGCGCAAGGCCGACCTGCCGGCGCTGCAGAAGGGCGCGCCTCCCTTCGGCGGCTTCGCGGCCGCGCCGGCGACGATGGCGCGGCTCTTCGCCTCGCCGGGCCCGATCTTCGAGGGCGTGACCGCCGGGCCGGACCCGTGGCGCTTCGCCCCGGCGCTGCGCGCGGCGGGCATCGGCGCCGGCGACGTGCTGCTGAACTGCTTCGGCTATCACCTCACGCCCGGCGGCTTCATCTTCGACGAGGCGGCGCGGGCGCTGGGCTGCGCCGTCATCCCCGCCGGGCCGTCGGGCACGCAGCAGATCGTCGAGGCGATCGCCGCCTATCGTCCCACGGCCTATTCCGGGACGCCCGACTTCCTGAAGATCCTGATCGAGGCCTGCGACGCGGCCGGGCTGGACGTCTCCGCCCTGCGCGCGGCGGTGGTCACCGGCGCGGCCTTCCCGCCCTCCCTCCGCGACTGGGCGGCGGCGCGCGGCATCCGCGCCGTCGAGGCCTATGGCACGGCGGAGCTCGGGCTGATCGCCTGGCGGGAGCCGGGCGGGGAAGGGATGCGGGTGGCCGACGGCCTCATCCTGGAGGTGGTGCGGCCCGGCACGGGCGACCCGCTGCCGGAAGGGGAGGTCGGCGAGCTGCTCGTGACGATCCCCGACCCGGCGCACCCGGTCCTGCGCTTCTCGCCCGGGGACCTGACGGCGCGGCTTCCCGGCGGCCGGATCCGCGGCTGGATGGGGCGGGCGGACCAGACCGTGAAGGTGCGCGGCATGTTCGTCCGTCCCGAACAGGTGGCGGAGATCGCGCGCGCCCATCCGGGCCTCGGCCGCCTCCGCCTCGTCGTCACGCGGGAGGGCGAATCGGACGAGATGACGCTGCTCGCCGAGGGCGAGGATGCGGCCGGCCTCGAGGCGACCATCCGCGCCGCGACCAAGCTGCGCGGCCGGGTGGAGATGGTGGCGCGAGGCAGCCTGCCGGCCGACGGCAAGGTGATCGAGGACCGCCGGCCGGTGGCCTGACCCGGGCCGCGCTGCAACCCCGGCTTCGCGTCTCGCGTTCTCCAGGCCGAACCGCGACAGCCAAGGAGTTCAGCGATGAGCAGCACGGGCGACAAGATCAAGGGCGTGGCCAACGAGGCCATGGGCAACATCAAGCAGGGCATCGGCCGCGCCACCAACGACCCGCAGACCGAAGCCGAGGGCATCGCCCAGGAGCGCAAGGGCGAGGCCCAGCAGCTGAAGGGCGACGCCAAGGACGCGATCAAGCGCGGCATCGACAAGGTCTGACGGCCAGGGCCGGTTCAGATCGGGGAGGGGAGGGCTCGCGCCCTCCCCTTTTTTCGTTGCGTGCGCGCCGGGAGCGGCGGCCGCGAAACGCCCTCCACCCTCCGTTTTCGGTTGCGCCGCCCCGGGCGGCGTTGACATCCTGATGGCTTCCGGCAAGAACCCGCGCGCTTCGCGGCCCCGGAGGGGTGCCCGAGTGGCTAAAGGGGACAGACTGTAAATCTGTTGGCGCGAGCCTACGTTGGTTCGAATCCAACCCCCTCCACCACGGCCGCGAAGCTGTTCCCGCCCTGGATGACAGGGTTGCGGGACAGAGTTCGGTGCGGCGTCCGCGTCCGGTGCGGGTGTAGCTCAATGGTAGAGCACCAGCCTTCCAAGCTGGCTACGGGGGTTCGATTCCCCTCACCCGCTCCAACGCGGGTGCGGCTCTGCCCCTGGGCTTCTCCCCCGGTGCTGGCCGCGGTTGGAACGGTTTTCTGGACGGAGCGCGACCAGCGATGGCCAAGGCGAAGTTTGAGCGCAACAAGCCGCACTGCAACATTGGGACGATCGGCCATGTGGACCATGGCAAG
>JAIEOO010000327.1 GCA_019750475.1 Acetobacteraceae bacterium
TAGGGCACCCTGAATTTCGGCATCTCGGACACCTCCGTCTCAAGCCTCGGGGTCTCCACGAAACCGGGTCAACTCCACTCGAGCCTTCGCTCAGCCACGCAGAAAGCGAGTAGATGAAAGTGGGCTATGCCGGAGCCAGGAGGCCGTTACGAGACGCTCAGCGCGCCTCCATCCGGATCACGGCATTTGCAAAACCCTCGCCGCAAGGGGCGGATACAACACCGTTGCGGCACCGGCTGATGACCACCTCCACACACCATGTGCCGGTCGCACTGGCCGGGATCGTACCGATCAGCCCGTTCGTGACCCGGGCAGCGGTCGTTCCAGGCCCAGCCATACTTGTACCACCCCGCCCACAAACCCGCGCACCCCTCGACAAGCCGCCACTAAACCCATCCGGGCCGCTACTGGTGAGAAAGGCACGGATCGTTTGACCCGCGGTCGCAGGCCCCCGGACGTTGCAGAAGACATCGCGATCCACGGCCACGCAGCTACCAGTCGCACTCGTCTGCGCGATGGCTGGGAGGGAGAGGGCCATGACAAAGCCGAAAGCAGCGAGGAACTTCATCCGCATTGGTCTCCTTTTTCACCGAAGAGCTAGCCACTCGCGTTAGACTTGCAACACGGTAGTACCGATGGCGCAGATCGGCTATGCCGATTGACGGCGCACTTCGAGCAGCGCCGCGGGAGCCTCACTTAGTGTGCGTCGCTGTCTTGTCCTGGCATTGCGGGCTTGAGCAATTCGCGTCGATACATCTTCGCCGTCCGTGACCCTCGGCCCACTTACGACGCCCTACAGAGCCCTGGCCGATCCAGCCCAGTGTGGCGACACGGGGCTATGTGCTCGCCGTTGCCATCACACGCATCACGGTGGTGTGGGTCCAGGCGCCACTGCCGCGCGGCGTCGGGATGCCGCGTTCGTTCAGCGCCCGTGCCAGTGCCGCATGGCCCTCGACGCCCTCCGCCCGCAACCGCTCCACCTCAAGCACAAGCCGGTGCGCCGCCCGCTCCGCAGCCTCCCGTCGCGCCACCGCCGCGGCGATCGCGTCCGGGCCACCCGCCGGCCGGTAGCCCCGGTCGCCGCCCAGCACCGCCCCGCGCGCCCGCGCCGCCGTCAGCGCCGCCCGCGTCCGCTCGCCGATCAGCTCCCGCTCCTTCTGTGCCATCGCCGCGTAGACGCGCATCATCAGATCGTCCGCACCCGGCATGTCCGCCGCCCGGATCGACACGCCGTCCTCCAGCAACTGCGACAGCGTGTGCGCGCGCCGCGTGATCCGGTCGAGCCGCGCCGCCACCAGCACCGCACCCAGCTGCCGGCACCGCAGCAGCGCCGCCTGGAAGCCCGGCCGGCGGTCGTCCTTGCCGCTGGCGACGTCGCTGTACTCCGCCACCAGCAGCCAGCCCTGGCTCGCCGCGAAGGCCCTCACGGCAGCGCGCTGCGCCTCCAGGCCGAGCCCGCTTTGCCCCTGCTCCGCGGTCGAGACCCGGTAGAGCCCGACCGCGTGGCGCGGGGTGCTGCCTGCTCGCCGGTCAGCCGGCATCGCCGATGCGGTAGACGGTGAAGGAGCCCTTGGAGCCCTGGCGGCCGGCGCCGACCTGGCGGACGCGCTCGGCGGCCTCGACGGCGACGCCGTGGCGCTTGCGCAGCCCGGCGAAGAAGCCGCGGACGGTGTGGGTCTGCCAGCCTGTGGCCTCGGCGATCTGGGCGACGGTCGCACCCTCGGGTCGGCGGAGCAGGGTGAGCACCTGCTGCTGCTTGGTGCCCTCGCGCGGCTGCCGAGGCGCGCCCGGCGGTCGGGGCGCGCGGGAGGGGCGGCCGGAGAGTGCGGCGCGGAGGCTGGTGATGGCCTGGTCGAGGGCGGCGGCGCGCATGGCGCCCTCGCTGGGCGCGTCCCAGGCCGCCAGGACCGCCTGAGCGGCGGCGCGGAGGCCCGGGCGTGCCGGCGCCGCCTGAGGGGCCTCAGCGGCGTCCTGGGGCGCCTGGGAGGCTTCGGCGGGCTCGGACGCGCCTTCGCCATCCTCGGCTGTTCCAGCGGCTTCCGCGGGCGCCGTTGCAGCCTCCATGGCGGCGAGCCCCGCCTCGGTGATGCGGTAGAGCGCCGCGGCCCCGTCCACCGACCAGGCCATCGCCGGATCGGCGTCGTCCACGTCGTCAGCTGCCGCAGGCTCGATCAGCCCCTTGGCGAGCAGGCTCTTGCGGATGGCGTCGCGCGGTGCGGGCGGTAGCCGCTCGGGCGGCGCGACGAGGCGCTGTGGGTGCTGCTGGGCCGCGGCGAGGAGGGCGGCCTGAGTGGGTGAGAGGGTCATGTCGGGGCTTCTCCGAACCGCACCCGACCAGCTGGGTGCTACCGCCCCGAGCCCCGCCGGCTGAAGCCGTGCGGGGCGGCGCCGGAGGCGGCGCGGCTCAGCCGGCGTATTCGCCGCGGCCGAAGTGCTGGTCGGCGATATCGCGGAGCGTCCTGGATGCGTCGGCGAGCCAAGCCGTCTCGCCCCAGAGCACCGCTTCGGGGTCGGCGCCGAAGTGGTCGTCGCTGGCTTGGCGAAGCTCGGCGAGCAGGGCGTCGAACTCGGCCTTGCGGGCGAGGAAGGCGGCGAGGCTGTTCTGCTGGTTCTGGGCGGCACGGCTGGTCATGACGGGCTCCTCGGTCGCGGCGCAGGCGCTGCGGCCGGCGACGAGACCGTTCGCTCTGGTCCACGCCAAAGCCAAGCGGAAACCCGAGCAATACTGTTGCGAAGATCGAGAGCCGGTCAGCGATGCAGCGTGAATTGGATCATTTATCACGTCCGAGGCACGCACTTGGCACCGAGAGCATGTGAGCCACGGCCGTGCGGATTGGTCTACCCACTGCGTTGCAACGGTGCTTTCCACTGCCCCCCGATCAATGTGTTCAAGTTCGCAGTCTCACGGAGAAAGCTCGGAAGCCCCGTTTCGTGGCTTCACGGCCTCGCCCCCATGATCGCGCGGTCGCTCCCGCTGGATATCCGCCAGACCGGCGGGACCCTGGATCGTCAAGACCTCGAGGATTCGAACCCGGAACTCAATCCACCGCGAAGAATCCTTGGTGGCCAGCGCCAAGTGAGCGATGTCCCGGATCGTTCGCAGTCCAGATCGCGCGACCCGATGCATTGGCACCGAAGACGACCAGGCGGGTGACTTCCAACACGCAGTCCGCGCCACGAGGCAATGGGGAACCCGCCGCCATCCCCTCGATGACGCGATCGCCCATCGCGACCACCACTCGCCAGGCACCGTCACAGACCGGCCGCAGCGACCGCACCTTACCGATGGCGATCGGACTGAGGTCGCCAAAGTCGGCGGGCGCTAGCACGCGGACGTCACCGGGTCGGACAATGACCTCCGCAGGGCCATCGGGAAGCGGGACGGATCCAGTGAAGCCGACGTCCTCGACGAGCAGCAGGCCCGCCCGCACCTCGCCCACCAGCCGGCCCGCCTCGCCCAGGAACCCCGCCACAAAAGGTGTCTCGGGCTCCGCAAGCAATTCGGACGCCGTGGCGAACTGGACCACGCGCCCGCGGTCCATCACGGCCACACGGTCGGCCATCTCCATCGCCTCCTCCTGGTCGTGCGTGACGAGGACGGAGGTGAGCCCAAGACGGTCGTGCAGGCCGCGCACCCAGCGCCGGACCTCTTTGCGTACCAGCGCATCGAGCGCCCCGAATGGCTCGTCGAGCAGGAGGAGGCGGGGTTCGATGGCAAGCGCGCGGGCTAGCGCCACGCGCTGGCGCTGCCCACCGGACAGCTGGTCGGGGAAGCGGGCCGCCAGCTCGGGCAGCTGCACGAGCTCCAGCAACGCCGTGACACGCCGCTGTATCTCCGCCTCTGCCGGACGGTGGCGGCGTGGCCGAACGCGAAGGCCGAAGGCCACGTTCTCGAACACGGTCATGTGCCGAAACAGCGCGTAGTGCTGGAACACGACGCCCACGCCCCGCTCCCGCGCGGGCACGGCCGCCACGTCCTGCCCCGCGAGCAGCACCCGGCCCTCGTCCGGGAAGTCGAGCCCCGCCAGCACGCGAAGCAGCGTCGTCTTGCCCGAGCCCGAGGGGCCCAGAACGGCCGCGAACTCGCCGGGCTCGAGCGCGAGCGATACGCCATCGAGCGCGGCCATAGCGCCGAAGCGTCGGACCAGGCCCTGGACCTCGACCGTCATGCCGCACCTCCCAGGCGTCGTTCGGACGCGCGTTCCAGTACGGCCTTGGCGCCCAGCGTCACAACGCCGAGCAGCGCGAGCAATGCGGCAACCGCGAAGGCGCCCGCGAACATGTACTCGTTGTAGAGGATCTCGACGTGGAGCGGCATGGTGTTGGTCTGTCCGCGGATATGGCCGGAAACGACGGAGACGGCGCCGAACTCACCCATGGCACGTGCGTTGCAGAGCAGCACGCCGGCGAGCAGCGCCCACTTCACGTTGGGCAGCGTGACGCGCCGGAAGGTCTGCCAACCCGAGGCGCCGAGGGTTGCGGCCGCCTCCTCCTCGCTGCGGCCCTGCTCCTGCATCAGGGGCATCAGCGTGCGCGCGACGAAGGGGAAGGTGACGAAGACGGTCGCCAGCACCAGCCCCGGCAGGGCGAAGATGATCTGGATGTCGCGCTCGCGCAGCCAAGGGCCGAAATAGCCTTGCGCACCGAATAGCAGCACGAAGACCAGGCCCGAGATGACCGGCGAGACCGAGAAGGGCAGCTCGATCCAGGTGACGAGCAGGCGCTTGCCGGGGAAGTCGTGCTTCGCGACCGCCCAGGCCGCGGCGATGCCGCCAACCGTGTTCACGGGCACCGAGATCGCCGCGACCAGCAGGGTCAGCTGGATGGCCGCGAGGGTGTCGGGCTCGGCGATGGCCGCGAGCGCCACACCCCAGCCCCGCCGCAGCGCCTCGGCGAAGACGGCGGCGAGCGGAAGGGCGAAGATGATGGTGGCGAGGACGAGGGCCAGCAGCGGCAAGCCCCAGCGAATCGCCGCCGGGTCTGCGGTTGCGGATCTCATGCCGTTCCCCGCCGCAGCGCCCGGCCCAGCAGGTTGAGCGAAAGCAGGATCACGAAGGACAGCGCGAGCATCCCGAGGCCGATGGCGGCCGCCGCGGCGTAGTCGAACTGCTCCAGCTTCACGACGATGAGCAGCGGCGCGATCTCGCTCAGCATCGGCATGTTGCCGGCGATGAAGATGACGCTGCCATACTCACCGACCGCGCGGGCGAAGCCGAGGGCGAAGCCCGTCAGCGTCGCGGGCGCGAGCGCCGGCAGCACCACGCGCCGGAGCGTCTGGAGTCGCGTCGCGCCGAGCGTGGCCGCTGCCTCCTCCATATCGGCGGGCAGGTCGCGCAGCACCGGCTCCACGGTCCGGACGGCGAAGGGAAGCGCCACGAACAGCAGCGCGACACCGACGCCCCACGGCGTGAAGGCGATCTTCCAGCCGAACCATTCCTGCAGCGGCTGCCCGAGCCATCCATTGGTGGCGAAGAGCGCCGTGAGAGCGAGGCCCGCCACGGCGGTGGGCAGCGCGAAGGGCAGGTCCACCGCGGCATCGAGGATGCGCCGCCCCGGAAAGCGGTAGCGCACGATCACCCAGGCGAAGAGCAGCCCGAGCGGCACCGCGATCGCCGCCGCCGCCAGCGCCACCCCGAAGGAGAGGCGGAACGCCGCCAGCGTCCGGGCGTCCAGCAGCACGGCCAGCACCCCATGGAGCCCGAGCTCCCACGGCTTGAGGGCCAGCGCACCGAGCGGGATCACGACGATCACGCCGAGCCAGAGCAGCGTGACGCCGAGCGACAGGCCGAAGCCCGGCAGGGCCCGGCGCCGCGGAACCGCAAACGGCAGGGCGAGCGTCGTGCTCAAGGCCGGGCCTCAGCGTCCGCCCGGGCGATGGATACGGTCGAAGATGCCGCCATCGTTGAAATGCGCGGCTTGGGCGCGCTGCCAGCCGCCGAACACGTCGTCCACCGTCACGAGCTCGACGCGTGGGAAGCGTGCCGCATTGGCCTCGAGCACGGCCGCGTCTCGTGGGCGGTAATGGTGCTTCGCCGCGAGCTGCTGCCCCTCGGTGCTGTAGAGGTGTTCGAGATAGGCCTGAGCGATGACCCGCGTGCCCCGGCGGTCCACGTTCTGGTCCACCACCGCGACCGGCGGCTCGGCCAGGATGGACAGTCGCGGATAGACGATCTCGAGCCCCGCCTGCGGGAATTCCTGCAGCGCCAGATGCGCCTCGTTCTCCCAGGAGAGGAACACGTCCCCCACGTTGCGCTGCACGAAGGTGGTCAGCGAACCGCGCGCGCCTGTGTCGAGCACCGGCACCTGGCGATACAGCTGCGTCACCGCCTGTTCCGCCGTGCGCTCGTTGCCGCCGGGCTGGCGCAGCGCCCAGGCCCAGAATGCCAGGTAGTTCCAACGCGCACCGCCCGACGTCTTGGGGTTGGGCGTGACGATGGAGACACCCGATTGCAGCAGGTCGCCCCAGTCGCGGATGCGCTTCGGGTTGCCGCGGCGGACGAGCAGCACGATGGTCGAGGTATAGGGCGAGCTGTTGTGCGGCAGGCGGCGCTGCCAGTCGCGTGCGAGGAAGCCGCGCTCGGCCACTTCGTCGATGTCGTAGGCCAGCGCCAGGGTGAGCACATCGGCGGCGAGTCCGTCGATCACCGACCGCGCCTGCCGGCCCGAGCCGCCATGCGAGGTGTTGATCGTGGGGCGCGGATTGCCGCGACCGGCCCAGCTCGCTGCGAAGGCGGCGTTGAACTCGCGGTACAGCTCGCGCGTCGGATCGTAGGAGACGTTGAGCAGGGTCTGGGCGGCGCCCTGCGCGGCGGCGGATGCCGCAGCGAGGGCGGGTGCCGCGGCGAGCAACGCGCGGCGGGAGAGGTCTGATGCGGTCATGCGTCGTGCCTCCGACGGGTAGGTTGGGTGGGATCGGGTTCAGCCTGCAAGCGGAAAGCGTCGCCCAGCGCGCGGGACAGCTCGGCCGCCAGACTCGGCGAGAGGGCGTAGGCCAGCGCTGCCCCGCCCGCTTCGAGGACGAGCAGGACGTCACCCTTCTCGGAGAGCGCGACGCCCGCGGCATCCAGGGCGACGCGGGCAGCCGGGGCGCTGCGGTCGCCCGGCGGAACGCGGCGTGCGGCGTCGAGCAGCGTGGCCGCGACGGCCGCGACCGCGAGGCGATGCACGCCGAAGCGCAGCACGCCACCTTCGAGGGTCGCCGCCTCGACGAGGAGCCCCTCCGACGAAGGTGCGGCGCGCAGCTCGTCCAGAACGGGGAAGGTCTCTGCCGCGCTCATGCAGCCTCGGGCCGTCCACCCTTCACCGTCACGCGGGAGCCCGAGCGCGTATGGGGGAAGTAGTCCCAGACCGCGAGGTGCATGACGGCCCGGTTGTCCCAGAAGGCGACAGAGTGCGGCTCCCACCGGAAGCGGATCTGGAACTCGGCGCGCTCGCTGTGCTCATAGAGGTAGCCGAGGATCGCGGCGCTTTCCTCCTCGCTGACCTCGTTGATGCGCTGGGTGAAGAGACGGTTCACGTAGAGGCCCGGCCGCCCGCTGATGGGGTGCCGGATCACCACCGGGTGCACGGCCTCGGGGAACACGCGGCCGCGATCGTCCACGCCGGTGATGCGGTTGCGGCGGTTGTAGTTGGGCGCGCCGGCATGTGTCGCCGTCAGCCCCCCCAGATACGCCTTGAGCCGCGGGGAGAGCGCGTCATAGGCCGCCGCAAAGCTGGCGAAGAGCGTGTCCCCGCCGAGCGGCGGCGCGGTGTGGATGTGCAGGATGGAGCCGAGCGGCGGTTCCTGCTCGCAGGAGACGTCGCTGTGCCAGCGCTCGCCGGCGATGATCTTGCTGTTCGCGTCGGCATGGATCGGCAGGATCTCGGGGTGGCCCTCCGGCCCCGGCGTGTTGGGGTGGATGGCCAGCTCGCCGAAGTAGCGGCCGAACCGCTTCTGGCTGTCATGGTCGAAGCGCTGGTTGCGGAAGAACAGCACGCCGTGTTCGCCAAGGGCCTGGCGCAGCGACGCGACCGTCTCGGCATCGAGCGGCTTGGTGATGTCGATCCCCTCGACCTCGGCGCCGAGATGCGGCGAGACGCGGCGGAGCAGGAAGCCGCCGAGAAGCTGGGGGGGCAGAATGTCCATGGGGCGGCTTCCTCTCAGGCTTCGCCGGGCCGGATGCCGACCAGCTGGGCGATGGCGGCGAAGCGCCGCGTGGTGTCGCGCAGGACATCGCCGAACCGCTCCGGCGGGAGCCCGGGCGCCTCGAAGCCGAGCGCGGCCAGGCGCTCCGTCACCGCGGCGCTGCGCAGCGCCGTGAGCGATGCCTGGTGCAAGGCGGCGAGCACCGGTTCCGGTGTCGCCGCCGGGGTGAGCACGCCCATCCAGGTCTCGACGGCGAAACCCGGCGCCAAGGCTGCCGCGAAGCTCCGCACGCCGGGCAGCGCCGCGGAGCGCGCGGGCGAGGTGACGCCGAGGCCGACCAGGCGGCCATCCCGCACCTGCTCGATTCCCGCACCGAGCGTGACGACGCCGGCATCCACCGTGCCGGCGACGAGATCCGCCAGCAGCGGGCCACCGCCGCGATAGGCCACGTGCTCCGGGCGGCCGCCCAGCGCCTGGGCGATCAACTCGGACGCGAAGTGCTGCGAGGATCCGAGGCCGGGGACGCCGACATTCACCGGACGATTGGCGCGCAACCGCGCGGCATAGTCCTCGGCCGAGCGGAGGCCCGAGCGCGGATGCGTGACGAGGAGCTGGGGCGCCGAAGCGCCCAGCAGCACGGGCGCGAGTCCGGGCAGGAACGGCCCGGATCCGGCGACGGGCAGCGCCTCGACGGCGGCGAGGGTGTCGTTCGTGACGAGGATGGTTTGCCCATCGGGCGCGGCGCGCAGCACGGCCTGCGTGCCGATGCGCGAGGACGCGCCACCGATGTTCTCGACAACGACGGGGACGCCCAATGCCTGGGAGAGCGCCGGCGCGAGGGTGCGGCCGAACACGTCCACGCCTCCGCCCGGCGGAAAGGGAACGATGGCGCGGATGGCGCGGCCCTGGGCCAGCGCAGGGGCAGCCAGCGGCAACGTGGCCGCGGCGAGGAGGAGGGAACGGCGGTTCGTCATGACGCGGTCAGCCCTGGGCTTGTTGGACGACGGGGGCGAAGAGGGCCGCGCTCGCCGCCGCGCGGGCGCGGAACTCGGCGGGCGGCAGCGCCGTGATGGCGAAGCCCAGCGCGCGCAGTCGCTCGGCGACCGTCGCGTCGGCGAGGGCGGCGGCGAAATGCGCGTGCAGCGCGGCGACCGTCGCGGGCGGCGTGCGGAGCGGCGCCAGGATCCCCTGCCACGAATCCACGTCGAAGCCCGGCGCCACGGTTTCGGCGAGCGTCGGCACATCGGGCAGTGCCGGATCGCGCGTTGCGGTGCTGACCGCGAGGCCGCGGATGGTGCCGCCCCGCACCTGTTCCGTGATGGCTGGCAGTGTGATGACGAGGGCGTCCACGTCGCGCGCCAGCAGGCTTTGGATGGCCGGGCCACCGCCACGGAAGGAGACGAACTCCACCGGCAGGCCGCCGAGCTGCCGCCCCAGCAGGGCGTGCACCACCTGCGCGATGCCGCCCTGCGCCGGGATGGCGACGTTCAGCGCGCCCGGCCGCGCGCGCACGGCGGCGACATAGCCCGCGATGTCGCGGATGGGGGAGACGGTGTGGACCGCCAGGATCTGCGCCGCGCGCACCGCCTGGATGACGGGCGCGAAGCCATCGAGCGAGACGCCGGCGTCGGGCTGGGCGAGGCCGGCAAGGATGATGGCATCGCCCGTGACCAGGAGGGTCGAGCCATCAGGCTCGGCCCGCGCCACCTGCTGGGCGGCGAGCAGTCCGTTGGCGCCGCCCTGGTTCTCCACGACGACGGGGGCGCCGAGGCGGGCAGAAAGCGCCGGCGCCAGGATACGCGCCAGCGCGTCGAGGCTGGCACCGGGAGCGGAGGAGACGACGAGGCGCGTGGTGCGCGGCGTCGAGGCAAGGGCGGGCGCAGCCAGGGCTGACGCCGCCGGCAGGGCGGCGAGGAGGTTTCGACGGGAGATCATCGCAGGTTCCGGGAGCAGGTGTGCGGGAGGGAGCGGCGCGTCAGGGCGCCGGCGGACATCGCCCGGGAATGCAAGTCGCGATGAAGAGACGTGAAACCATGGATGGATGAAAACCGATTTCACGATCTTTGCAAGCGTTAAATTTCTTGACTCACCATCTTTCGGCGTGATTATGGGGCCATGACATCCACGATGCCGGCCCGAAGCTGCTGTCGAATGCGCCGCACCGCGCCGCGCTCCCCTTCAGCCCACAGGCATCCATCATGTTCCTCGCGCAGCTTCTCTCCGTTCCAGGCATCTCTGCCGACAGCCTGCTGATTCCGGCCCTGGCGGCCTTCGGCGTCGTCCTGCCGGCCGGTTTCCCGCCGCTTTCGGAGGAGATGCAGGAGGTCATCCTCCGCACCGGCGCGCTGCCGTGAAGGTGCCCACGGGTCTCGAGGGGCTGCCGCCGCTCGCCCTGATCGCGGCGCTCGCGGCGCGGTATCAGGGACGCATCGCCATTCTATCGTCGTTCGGCGTGGAATCCGCCGTCCTGCTCGACCTGGTGGCGCAGGTGGATCCCTCGCTGCCCGTCTTCTTCCTCGACACGGGACACCACTTCCCGGAGACGCTCGCGCATCGCGACGCGGTGACGAGCCGCCTCGGCCTCACCGATGTGCGGGAGGTGCGGCCCAGCGACGCGGCGCTCGCCGCCGCCGATCCGGACGCCTTCCTCTGGGCCACCGACACCGAGGCCTGCTGCGCGCTGCGGAAGGTGGAGCCGCTCGCCGCCCTGCTGCCCGGCTTCGACGTGCTGGTGGATGGGCGCAAGCGCCACCACGGGGCGGCGCGCACCTCGCTCGCGCCCATCCGGGTCGAGGAGGGCCGGCTGCGCGTCTCGCCCCTCGCGCTCTGGAGCGCCGAGGAGATCGAGGCGCAGCGGCTCCGCCGCGACCTGCCCGCCCATCCGCTTGCTGGGCGGGGCTACGCCTCCGTCGGCTGCCTTCCCTGCACCTCGCCGACGCGCCCGGGTGAGTCCCCGCGCGCCGGCCGCTGGCGCGGCACCGCCAAGACCGAATGCGGCATCCACCGCGCCGAAGCGATCCAACCCATTGGCACCGAAACGGACATCATGGACGACCTGGACCGGCTGGAAGCCGAGAGCATCTTCATCCTGCGCGAGGCGCAGAGCCGCGTTCGGCCGCTCGCGTTGTTGTGGTCGCTCGGCAAGGACAGCAACGTTCTGATCTGGCTGGCGCGGAAGGCCTTCCTGGGTCGGTTGCCGTTTCCGGTGATGCACCTCGACACCGGGCTCGAGTTTCCGGAGGCGTATGCGTTCCGCGACCGCTACGTGCGGGAATGGGACCTCGACCTCATCGCCGATCCCTGCCCGCCGCTCGAACCGACGGACCCCACCCTGCCGCCAGCCTCGCGCATCGCCGCGCGGAAGACGGAGGGCCTGCGGGAAGCCGTCGCGCGCCACAACCTCGCCGGCGTCATCGCCGGCATCCGCCGCGACGAGCAGGCGACCCGCGCGAAGGAGCGGTTTGTCTCGCCCCGCGGCGAGGACGGGGCATGGGACGTGCGCGACCAGCCCCCGGAATTCTGGGACCTCTACAACCTCGAACGGCCGGCGGGATCGCACCTGCGGATCCATCCGCTGCTCTCCTGGAGCGAGCTGGACGTGTGGCGCTACATCCAGCGCGAGGGCATCCCGGTCTGCGAGCTGTATTTCGCCAAGGCCGGCAAGCGCTTCCGCTCACTGGGCGAGATCGGGATCACGCAGCCCGTCGCGAGCCAGGCCGCCGACATCCCCGCCATCCTCGCGGAACTCCGCGCGACCCGCGAGCCCGAGCGCGCCGGCCGCACCATGGATCACGAGACCGAGGACGCCTTCGAGCGGCTGCGCGTGGGAGGCTATCTGTGAACGCCATCGCCCCCATCGCCGACGCGGCCTTCCCCGTGGTCATCGTGGGCCATGTGGACCACGGCAAGAGCACGCTGGTCGGCCGCATCCTGCACGACACCGGCTCCCTCCCGGAGGGGCGGGTGGAGCGGCTGCGGGCGGAATCGGCGCGACGTGGGCTCGAGCTCGAATGGTCCTTCCTGCTGGACAGCCTCCAGCTAGAGCGCGAGCAGGGCATCACGGTGGACACGGCGCAGATCTGGTTCCGCGGCCGCGCGCGGCGCTACGCCGTGCTCGACGCGCCGGGCCACGCCGAATTCCTGCGCAACATGGTGACGGGCGCCGCCCAGGCCGAAGCCGCCGTCCTCGTCCTCGATGCCGAGCAGGGCGTCGGCGAGCAGACGCGGCGGCACCTCTACCTGCTCTCGCTGCTCGGCGTCGGATCCATCGTGGTCGCGGTGAACAAGATGGACCGCGCCGGCTGGGAGGAGGCGCGCTTCGCCGCCCTCCGCGCGGAACTGGCGGCCTATCTCGGCGCGCTCGGGCTCCGGGCCGCACAGGTGGTGCCGGTCTCGGCGCGGCACGGCGACTTCGTCGTCGAGCGCGGCGACGCCGCGCCCTGGTACACCGGCCCCACGCTGATCGAGGCGCTGGACGCGCTGCCGACGCGGCCCGCGCCCGTCGCCCTGCCGCTGCGCCTGCCGGTGCAGGACGTGTACCGCCTGGGCGAGGAGCGCGTGCTGGTCGGGCGGATCGAGGCCGGTCGGGTGGTCACGGGGGACGAGGTCGCGCTGCTACCGGGGGGGCGGCGGGCGCGGGTGCTGCGGCTGGAGGCCTGGGGGCAGGAGCAACCGGCCTCCGCCGCGGCGGGGCAGAGCGTCGCCGTCGTCCTCGACCGCGACGTGTTCGCCGAGCGCGGCCAGGTGCTCGCTGCGGCCGAGGCGCCGTCGACCGAGGCGCAATCCCTTGCCGTGCGCCTGTTCTGGCTCGACACGACGCCGCTGCGCACCGGCGAGCGCGTAACACTCCGCCTCGGCACCGCCGAGACGCGCGCGACGGTCGAAGCCATCGAGGCCGTGATCGACGTGGACGCGCTGACGGCTGCACCCGCGGCGCTGCTGCAGCGCAACGGCGTCGCGCGCGCGCGGCTGCGGCTGCGACGGCCGCTGGCGCTCGACACCGTGGGCGAATGCCCGCGCACCGGGCGTGGCGTGCTGGTCCGTGACCATCGCATCGCCGGCGGCTTCATCGTCGAGGCGGTGGAGGCCGCGCATGTCCATCTGGGCGAAACGGCAGCCCCGCTCGGTCCCGAGGAGCGAGCCCGCTTCAACGGCCATCGCGGCGGCGTGCTGTGGCTGACCGGCCTGTCTGGCGCGGGCAAGAGCACGCTCGGCGCGCGTGCCGTGCGGGAGCTGGCGTCGCGCGGCGTGCAGGCCACGCTGCTCGACGGTGATAATCTCCGCCGCGGGCTCAACCGGGATCTCGGCTTCCGGCTCGAGGACCGGGCGGAGAATGTGCGCCGCGCCGCCGAATGCGCCGCCATCCTCGCGGATTCCGGCCTCGTCGCCGTGGTGGCGCTGATCTCCCCCGTGGCGGCGCATCGTGCCGAGGCGCGGCGCATCGTGGGCGAGGAACGGTTTCGAGAGGTCTTCGTGGACGCGGATCTCGCCACCTGCGAGGCGCGCGATCCGAAGGGGCTCTACGCCAAGGCCCGGGCCGACCGGCTCGCGGATTTCACCGGCATCTCCTCCCCCTATGAGGCGCCGATGCAGGCCGACCTCCGCCTCGACACGGCATCGCTGAGCGAGGGCGAGGCGACGCGCCGCCTCGTCACGCTCGCCACCGCGGCCTTCGCGTCGTGAGACGCGCAACCGCATCCGCCCGCCGCCAGCGGGGCCGTTCCTCCGGGACGGCCGAAAGGCGGCACCGTGACTGGCGTTTCCTCCCAAACTTGGCCGGGGCCACAGCGATGCGGCCCCGGTCCCTTTGGAGGGGGACGCCGGAGAAGGCCCGCATGTGTTGTCGCCGCTTCGACGACCTCAACGCCCGCGTTTCCCTCTCACGTTCGAATGGGAGCATCCCATGCGCCAATCCATCCCGCTCGTGGACAGCGGAACCCTCGTCGGCGTCGCCACCAAAGGCGATTGTGGTTGGTACCTGATCGCGCTCGATGCCCGCCTCGAAGAGCTGGACCGCGTCAACTTCCGCGACGCCGCCGCGGCTGAGCGCGCCGTCCGCGCCGTCCTGGATCAGGCGTCGTCCCGTCTGCAGGAGGTGCGCCGTGCTTGACCTCACTTGGCGCGGCGCCGCCCTCCTCGTGGTGACCTTCGGCGCGCTCTCGCTCGCCGGGCTCGTCGTGCCGCATCCCTGACGGAGCGAAACCCATGTCCCTCAAGCCCGAAACCCTGGCGCTCCACGCCGGGTGGCGCCGCGACCCCGCGACCAAGGCGGTGGCGGTGCCGACCCAACTGTTCAGCGCCACTACGCATGCGCGGCTTCGGCGAGCCGCCGAGTGACCCGAGGACACCTCATGCTTCGACGTTCCGCTCTTGTCCTTCCCACCCTCGTCCTGCCCGGCCTCGCCGCCGCCCAGGGCGCAGAGCTCGGCTCCGCCGGGCGGCCAGTCCGTGTCGGCGTCACCCAGGGTGTCCACGCGCAGGTCTTCGAGCGCGTGGCCGAGGTCCTGCGCCGCGATGGCTTCCACACCCGCGCCACGGAGTTCGGCGACTTCATCCAGCCCAACGCGGCGCTCGCGGCCGGTGACCTCGACGCCAATGCCTATCAGCACCTGCCTTTCCTGGAGGCGCAGCGGGCGAGCCGCGGCTACGACTTCGTGCCGGTGGGCCGCACCGTGCTGACCATCATGGGCGTCTTCAGCCGCCGGCACCGCAGCCTCGATGCGCTGCCGGCCGGCGCGCGCGTGGCGATCCCGAACGATCCGACGAATGGCGGCCGCGCGCTGCTGATCCTGGCCGAGGCGGGGCTGTTCCGGCTGCGCCCCGGCGCCGACCACCGCGCGACCGTCGCCGACATCGCCGACAACCCGAAGCGCATCCGGATCGTGGAGCTCGAAGCTGCCTCCATCGTCCGCGCGCTCGAGGACGTGGACGCCGCCGCGATCACCGGCAACTTCGCCGTGCCCGCAGGCCTCAACCCGCTGACGGACGCGCTCGCCCGCGAGCGTGGGGACAGCGTCTTCACCGTGCTGGTGGTCGTGCGTCGCCGCGACGAACAGGCGCCCTGGGCAAAGCGCCTCGCGGAAGGCTACCGCGCGCCCGAGGTGCGGGAATTCGTCGAGCGCACCTTCAGCGGAGCGGTGATCCCTGGTGCCTGAGCGTCGCCGTCATCCGGCACGTGGTTCTGCCACAGGGCGGCGTTCACGGCGGGCTGGACGGAGAACGACAGGCGGCCCGTCCGAAGGGGCGCCGCGGGCATGTCCGCCGACGGTGTCGGCCCAGCCATGCGACCCGCCTGAGCGCGAAGACAGTCGCTGGCTGGAATCGGTCAGGGCGTAGCCGCTGGAGGGCCTGATCCGCGAGGCGGGATCGCGCCGCGGGAGGGGCGCGACCGCCGCGGCGCCGCCTGCTACACTCCGGGCGGATGCCCGAAGCGCCCCTCCTCAAGCCCGAGCCGGCGACGACCGCCAAGCCGCCCCGCGGGCGTTGGGCCTCGCCGTTGCTGCGGCGCATCCTGCTGGTGAACGCGCTGCCGCCGGCGTTGCTCGCGGCCGCGCTGCTCTACCTCGATCAGTACCAAAACGGGCTGCTCGCGGCCGAGGTGGAGGCGATGCGCACCCAGGCGCGCATCTATGCCGGCGCTCATCGTCGCGCACGAGGCGTCGGAAGCGCGTGGCCCAGGCGAAGGAGCACTCGACCACCCAGCGGCGCGGCAGCAAGACGCCGCCGCGCTTGGCCTCGGGCAGCTTGGCCACCTCCAGCTGGAGGCCGTGCGCGTGCACCGCCGCGGCGGGCTTCCGCCCGTATAGCCCTGGTCCGCGAAGGCGACCTCGAAGCTCTTGCGGGTGGCTTCCTGCACGTCGGCGGCGAGCCGGCTTACCTCGGCATGGTCATTGGCCGCGACATGGAGCGCCAGCAGATGGCCGAGCACGTCCACGGTGGCGTGCACCTTCGCCCCCTTCTCGCGCTCGGCCCCGTCCTGGCCCGCCCGGTGGCCGCTTTCAGGGGTCAATCGCAGCGTGTGGCTGTCCGGCGCCGCGGCCGTGGGCGCCGGCTCGCGGTCGGCGGCCTCCCACCCCGGCGCGGAGGTCGCGGGGGCGGCGCTCGAAGCAGCTCGCGCCAGCCAGCGCAGCGGGTCGAACGCCTCGCGCAGCGCGTGCAGCCGCTGCCCGGCCTCCTCGGGCAGCAGCGTCAGGTCGGGCGCCTCCAGCGCCCATTGCTCGTCGGTGACGTCCGAGCCGTAGCGGTCACGGGCCACGCCCGGCACGCGCCTCAGTTCGTGACAGCCTCTAGAGCCATTTCACGCCGACCGGAATCGCGATTGGTGCTTCCGGCGCGGGTATGATATGTGATTCATCGGGCTCCG
>JAIEOO010000320.1 GCA_019750475.1 Acetobacteraceae bacterium
CGGACCGCGGCACGCCGTCCGCGCCGGCTGAACGCCGTCGCCCGGCCCGTGGGACCGCCAGCCCGGGCGAGGGGGCGACGGGCGGCGCGCGACCCCGCTGCGCCGGTCGGCCGTTAACAGTCCCGAATCCGCTGACCGCAACGGTGCTGCTTTCCTGGGAATGGAAGCAGCGCTTGCCACGCCTCTACAACTGCATCGCGGAGCAGCATGACCTGCTGCTGGTCGCCGTTGCCGCGGCGATCTGCGTGATCGGCTCGCACACCTCCTTCATGCTCCTGCGCATCGCGCTGGGGCCGGACACGCGGCGCCGGGCCGCGTGGAGCGCCGCGACGGCGCTGACCATGGGCACGTCGGTCTGGGCGACGCATTTCGTGGCCATGCTGGCCTTCGAGCCGGGGGTTCCTTCCGCCTACGAGCCGGGTCGCACCGCCGCCTCGCTGCTGGTGCCCGTGGCGGTGGCCGCCGTCGCCTTCGGCCTCGTGCTGGGCCCGTCGGCGTGGCGCCGCCTCGCGGCGGGCGGGTTGTTCGGCCTCGGGGCCGCGGCGATGCACTACATCGGCATGTCGGCCTACCGGCTCCCCGGGGACCTGCTGTGGGACACCGGCACCGTCGCCGCGTCCATCGGCTTCGGCCTTCTCCTCCCGATGGCGGCGGTCCTGGTCGGGACGCGGCGCGCCGGTCTCGCTGGGCACCTGCTCGCCGTCGCTCTGATGGCCCTCGGCATCTCGGCCCTGCACTTCGTGGGCATGAGCGCGGTCACCGTCCTGCCGGACCCGGGTGGCGCCCTGCCCGAGGACGCGGTGTCGCCCGATGGCCTCGCCGTGGCGGTGGGCGGGAGCGCCAGCCTGCTGCTGCTGCTCAGCCTCGCGGCCGCCACGGCGACCATCCGCGACCGCCGCCGCGCGCGCGACGAGGCCGGCCGGATGCGCAGCCTCGCCGACGCGACGGTGGAGGGCCTGCTCATCTGCGACGGCCCCCGCATCGTCGCCTGCAACCGCAGCTTCCGCGAACTGGCCGGCTGCGACGCGCAGTCGCTCGTCGGCCGGGCGGTGGACGACGTGATCCGCGCCCGCGCCGACCTGGCCGCGGGCCCCGAGGCGGCAGGGCTGCAGGAAGCCGAGCTCGTCGCCACCTCGGGCGAGGTCATTCCCGTGGAGCTGGTCCGGCGGCCGGTGAACTACGACGGGCGCACCCATGACGTCGTCGCCATCCGCGACCTGCGGGACCGCCGCCGCGCGGAGGAACGCATCCGCTTCCTGGCTCACCACGACCCGCTGACGCGCCTGCCGAACCGCGTCGGCTTCGCCGAGCGGATGGAGCGCGAGCTCGGCTTCCGGGCGCGGACCGGCGAGCAATTCGCCGTGCTCGCGCTCGACCTCGACCGGTTCAAGATGGTCAACGACACCCTCGGGCACGGCACCGGCGACGCGCTGCTCGCGAAGGTCGCGGCCCGGCTGCGCGGCGCCGTGCGGGGCGAGGACCTGGTGTGCCGCCTGGGCGGCGACGAGTTCGCGATCGTGCAGTTCGCCCCCGGCCAGCCCGAGGCCGCGCAGCATGCCGCCGAGCGTCTGGTCGAGCTGCTGGCGCGTCCCTTCATCGTCGGCGGCCAGGTGCTGAACATCGGCGCCAGCGTGGGCATCGCCCTCTACCCGGCGGACGGCACCGACCTCGCCTCGCTGGCCCGCAACGCGGACCTCGCGCTCTACCGCGCGAAGTCGGACGGGCGGGGAACCTTCCGCTTCTTCGAGCCGGAGATGGACACGCGGATGCAGCGCCGGCGCATGATGGAGGTCGAGCTGCGGACGGCGCTGAGCCTCCGCCAGTTCACCCTGATGTACCAGCCGCAGCTCGACACCGCGTCGGGAGACATCGGCGGGTTCGAGGCGCTGGTCCGGTGGTCGCATCCCGAGCGCGGCACGGTGTCGCCGGCGGACTTCATCCCGCTCGCCGAGGAAACCGGCCTGATCGTGCCGATCGGCGAGTGGGTGCTGCGGGAAGCGTGCCGCGAGGCCGCGGGCTGGCCGCTCCCCGTCACCGTGTCCGTGAACCTGTCGCCTCTTCAGGTCCGCAGCCCGGGGCTGGTCGAGCTGGTGTCCGGGGCCTGCGCGGCGGCCGGCCTGCCGCCCGAGCGGCTCGAGCTGGAGGTGACCGAGAGCGTCCTGCTCGCGGACAGCGACGCGACGATCGGCACGCTGCGGCGGTTGAAGGCGCTCGGCGTGCGGATCTCGATGGACGATTTCGGCACGGGATACTCGTCGCTCAGCTACCTGCGGAGCTTCCCGTTCGACAAGATCAAGATCGACCGGTCCTTCGTGGGTGGCATCGAAGCCGGGGGCGAGGCCGCCGCCATCGTTCGCGCGATCATCGGCCTCGGGAGGAGTCTGGGCATGGGCACCACGGTGGAGGGCGTCGAGACGGCGGCGCAGCTCGATTACCTGCGGGCGGAGGGATGCGATCAGATCCAGGGCTACCTGATCGGCCGCCCGCTGCTGCCCTCGGCCGCCCGCGCGGCCCTGGCGCCGAGGCTCGTGGCATGACCGGGCCCAGCGCAGGCGCGCCCGGCGGCGAGGCGCTGCACCGCGTCGTCTACCGGAGCGAGATGGCCCTGGTCGGGACGGCCGCCGAGGTCGGGGACGAGATCCGCGCGATCCTCGCCGCATCGCGGCGCAACAACGCCGCCGCGGCCCTGACGGGCGCGCTCTTGTACAGCGGGCGCCACTTCACCCAGGTGCTGGAGGGGCCGCTCGACGCGCTGGAGCGCACGTATGACCGCATCAGCGCGGACCTGCGCCACTCCGCCTTCGACCTCGTGCAGTTCGTGCCGCTCCAGGCGCGGACCTTCGGCGAGTGGGGCATGGCGTATGTCACGCCCGGCGAGCTGGACGGCATCTGGGACGACAGGCCGGCGTTCGAGCCGAGCGCGCCGTTGGACGTCGAGGCGCTGGTCGCCGCGTTGCGGCGCGCGCTCGCCGCGGGCGAGCGAGGCGTGAAGGTGGATCTTCCGAGGGGCCGCTCCTGACGCATGCGGCGCGCCGCCGACGGGCATGGCCCCGGGCATCCCGGGTCTCGGCGTCGTCGTCGGCCGCGAGGCCCGGACCCGCGGCCCGGCCGGCGGCGCTCCGGCCTGTTGCCCTCCCGGTCCGGCCGGCGCAGTTTCCCTCGCAACACGCGAGAGGAAGCGCCATGGATCAGCACCCACCCGGCACCGTGCACATCCCGCCCCGGCAGCTCGAGGATTTCTGCGCCCGGATCTTCGAGGCCGCCGGTTGCTCGGCCAAGGAAGCGCGGCGGATCGCCAGCCACCTCGTCGGCGCCAACCTCGCCGGGCATGACAGCCACGGCGTCGTCCGCGTGCCGCGCTACGTCGAGTGGCACAAGGCGGGCTTCGTGCTGGCCGGGCAGGAGGCCGAGATCGTCAACGATGGCGGCGCCTTCGTCCTCATGGACGGGAAGTACGGCTTCGGCCAGACCGTGGCGGAGCAGGCCGCGCGCCTCGGCATCGCGCGGGCCAAGGCCAACGGCGCCTGCATCGTGGGCCTGCGCAACGCCGGCCATATCGGCCGCGCCGGCGACTACGGGGAGATGGCGGCGGCCGAGGGGCTGATCTCCATCCACTTCGTGAACGTGGCGGGCAGCGTGCTGGTGGCGCCCTTCGGGGGCGCGGAGCGCCGCTTCTCGACCGCGCCGATCTGCGTCGCCGTGCCGCTGCCCGAGGGGCCGGTGGTGCTCGACTTCGCGACCTCGCTCGTTGCCGAGGGCAAGGTGCTGGTCGCCTCCAATGGCGGAAAGAAGCTGCCGGCCGGGGCCCTGATCGAGGCCGATGGGCGCCTGTCGAGCGACCCGCACACCCTCTACGGCGACTACCCGCCGGTCGGGCCGCGCAACCCGGCGAACGGCACGGGCGCCATCCGCGCCTTCGGCGACCACAAGGGCTCGGGCCTCGCCTTCATGTGCGAGCTGCTGGCCGGCTGCCTGACCGGCGGCGGGACCTCCGGCCCCATCACGGCGCGGGGACGCATCACCAACGGCATGCTGTCCATCTACCTCTCGGTCGCGCATTTCGGCGGCGACGAAGGCGCCTTCCACCAGGCCGCGCGGGATTACGTCGCCTGGGTGAAGTCCTGCCGGCCGGCCGATCCGGCCGAGCCCGTCCTGGCCCCGGGCGAGCCCGAGCGCGCGCGCCGCGCCGAGCGTGGCGAGAAGGGCGTGCCCCTGCCGCGCGAAGCCTGGCAGTCCATCCTCGACACGGCCGCGTCGCTCGGGGTACCCGCGCCCGGATGAGCTACGACTCCTATGCCGCCGCGCGGTCGCGCGTGCTGACCTCCGCCTCCCGGCGCATCCCGGCGGCCAGCGCCGCCAGCCAGGCGCGCGCCCTGGGCCTGTGGCACAAGGGCCAGGTGCGGGTGGCGAACGACGCGCAGTTCGGCCTCGTGCTCGACCTCGGCGTCTTCGCGCCGGTGGGCGGGCACAGCGCCGCCCTGGAGCGCGAGGCGAAGGCCGGCGAGCACACGGTCGAGGAGGCGAAGGTGCTCGACGCGCTGCAGGCCGCGCGCTTCGCCCTGTTCCGCGTCGAGGGCGCCCATCCCGATGGCGGCGTGCTCGCGCGGGACCTGCTGCGCGGGCAGGACATCCGCCTCGAGGACCGGAACCTCGCCAAGCCGGAGATGCTGCATCGTGGCTTCGCCGGGCGGCTGATGACGCTGGACGGCTACGCCATGACCTGCGGGGCGCTCGCGGGTCTCTCCGATGTCGTGATCGAGGAGCTGCTGGGCCGCGCCGCGCCGGTGGAACCCTCCCCGCCGGAACTGCCCATGCTGTCCCCTCTAATGGAAGAGGACGTGCTGGCCCTGCGCTCCGCCGCCCTGGCGGAGGATTTCGTGGCGCGCGTGTATCGGGCCTCCCTGCGTCACGGGATGATGGGCAACCTGCCGGCGTGACGCGCCCGCCGCGGCGGCGTCATCGCCGCCGGCGGGGCGACGCCCCGCGCCATCGCCGGCGGCGCGCGACTGCGGCTCGAGCGTCGGTGAGCTTCGCCCGGCGCGGCGACGCCGGGCCGACGGGCATCGCCGCTTGCCCGGGGCGCCGCTTCCTTCCATGTTCGGAGGCAACGACACGGAGGAAACGATGCGCCGGATCGCCCTGCTGTTCTGTGCCCTGTGGCTGGCGCCGCTCGCCGCGGCGGCGCAGACGCTCACCGAACGTCCCATCACCCTCGTCACGGGCTTCGCCCCCGGCGGCTCGACCGACATCGCCTCCCGCCTGATCGCGGAGCGGTTCGCGGCCAATATCGGCCAGGGCGCGCGCATGGTGGTGGAGAACCGGCCCGGCGCCTCCGGCACCGTCGCCGGCGACTGGCTGCGGCGGCAGAGCCCGGACGGCCACACCCTCATGCTGATCGAGGTGTCGTCCCACGCCATCGCCCCCGCGGCGCTGGTGGGCGGCACGCCCTTCGACCCGATGGCGGACTTCACCCATATCGGCATGGTCGGCACGGCGCCGCTGATCCTGATCGCCAATCCGCGCTTCCCCGCGACCAACGCGCGCGAGGCGATCGAGCGCCTTCGCCAGTCCCGCAACGAGGAGCTGGCCTATGCGACCTCGGGCGTGGGTTCCATCCCGCATCTCGCGGTCGAGATGCTGGCGGCGCGGATCGGGGCGCGCTTCACCCATGTGCCCTATCGCAGCGGCGGGCTGATGCTGACGGCGATCCACCAGGGGGAGGGGCAGTTCGGCATCGCGGTGCTGGCGAGCGCCGCCGCCCAGGTGCGCGACGGGCTGGTGCGCGGCCTCGCCGTGACGAGCCGCGAGCGCTTCGCGTCCTTCCCCGAGGTCCCGACGCTGATGGAGAGCGCGCTGCCCGATTTCGAGATGACGACCTGGAACATGATCATCGGCCCGCCGCGGATGCCGCCCGCGGTCCTGGCGCAGGTCAACCGCGCCCTGGCCGCGACCATCCAGGAGGCCCCCATCCGGGAGCGCCTGCTGACCGCCGGCGTCGCGGCGTGGAACGGTGCGAACACGCCCGAGGTGGCGCGGGACTTCATGCAGGCCGAGGTGACCAAGTACCGCGAGGTCGTCGCCCGCACTGGGATCCGCCTGGAGCGTTGAGCGCAGCCGGCGCCGCACCCAACCCGCGCGCCCAGGGCCCGCTGCGGTGCCCCGAAGTGGCTTCGCCACGAGGGCGGCGCCACCCACCAGGATCAGGCATCCACCGCATTCGGTCGCGCCGACGCGGCGTGAGCCCGTCATCCAGGGCCCGCTGCGGTGCCCCGAAGTGGCTTCGCCACGAGGGCAGAGCCACCGGCCAGGACAAGCATAGCGACAGCGCAAGGCTCGGACCAACCGCCCTGCCGGGCGGTTGCGCGATCGGGGCCCCCGGCGAGATGTCCGCGCAACGCAGCGAAGCGAAGTGGAGCGGAGATCTCGTTGGGGAACTCAATACATATGCTGGCCGCCGTTGATCGAGAGGGTGGAGCCGGTGATGAAGTCGGCGTCGTCCGCGGTGAGGAACACGACGCCGCGCGCGATGTCATAGGCGCGGCCGAGGCGGCCCATGGGGATGCGCGCGACGATCTTCTCGAGCACGTCGGGCGGGACGGCGCGGACCATCTCGGTGTCCACGTAGCCCGGGGCGATGGCGTTCACCGTGATCTGGCTGCGCGCGCCCTCCTGCGCGAGGGCCTTGGTGAAGCCGTGGATGCCGGATTTGGCGGCGGCGTAGTTCACCTGGCCGTACTGACCGGCCTGGCCGTTCACCGAGCCGATGTTGACGATGCGGCCGAACTTCCGCGCCGTCATGCCGTCCCACACCAGCTTGCACATGTTGTAGCAGGAACCGAGGTTGGTATCGATCACCTGGTCCCACATGTCGCGCGAGAGGCGCTTCATCGTGGCGTCGCGCGTGATGCCGGCGTTGTTCACGAGAACCTCGATGATGCCGACCTCGTGCTCGATGCGCTTCACCGCCTCGGCGCATTGCTCGTAATCGGCGACGTCGAACTTGTAGCAGGGAATGCCGGTGCGCTTCGTGAAGGCCTCGGCGGCCGCGTCGTTGCCGGCGTAGCTCGCGACGACCGTCCGGCCCGCGGCCTGCAACGCCTCGCTGATGGCCGCGCCGATGCCGCGCTGCCCACCCGTGACCAGGGCCACTCGTGCCATTCGATCCCTCCCTCAAGCCGCGCACCGGGCGCGTGCCCGGGCAGTCCAGCAAGGAAACGGGTCCGGCCGCAAGCGTCGCGGGGCTTGCGCTGGATCAAGGCAACAGGGGGCGCGGCGGCGCAAGCTGTCCTCATCGCGGTGGAGACACCGCGGTGGCATCTCTCCCTGATGCGATCTCCCTCGACTAGGCCCCGGTCCCATCCGGGGCCTTCTTTTTTCAGCCCCGGCGGAGCTGAACCAGCGCCTGCTCGCCGAAGAGGTTGGCGAGGCGCACGCTGCGCCGCCACGGCGCCTTCAGCCCGCGTTCATCCACGGCCAGCCAGCGCTCGACCACGTAGCCATCCTTCGCCGCGAGGTCGAAGAAGTCGAGGATGGTGCAGGGGTGGATGTTGGGCGTCCGGTACCAGGGGGTGTTCCAGGTGTCGGTGTTGGGCATCCGCCCCGTGGTCAGCAGGCGCCAGCGCACCTGCCAATGGCCGAAATTGGGAAAGCTGACGATGGCGTGCCGCCCGATGCGGAGCATCTGCGCCAGCACCTCCTGCGGCTTCTCGACGGCCTGCAACGTGCGGGAGAGGATGACGTAGTCGAAGGCGCCGTCCGGGTAGTGCTTGAGGTCGTTGTCGGCGTCGCCGTGGATCACGGCCAGGCCCTGGGACACGGCCTCGGTCGCGGCCTGCATGTCGATCTCGATGCCGCGGGCGTCGGCCTGCTTCTCGGCCGCGAGGTGCGCCATCAGCGCCCCGTCGCCGCAGCCGATGTCGAGCACGCGGGCGCCCTCCGGGATCATCTCCGCGATCAGCCGCAGGTCGAGCCGCATGTTCTTCGCGACATACTGGATGGGCGAGTGGTCGGGCATCAGACGCGCAACTCCCGGGCCGCCCCGGACAGGAAGCCCCCGAGGGCCCGGTGGAACTCGGGCTCGTCCAGCAGGAAGGCGTCGTGGCCCTTGTCGGTGGTGATCTCGACGAAGCTCACCCGCGCGGCGGCGGCGTTCAGCGCGCGGACGAGCGCGCGGCTCTCGCTCGTCGGGAACAGCCAATCCGAGGAGAAGCTCGCGACGAAGAACCGCGTGTCCGTGCCGCGGAAGGCGGCGGCGACGCTGCCGCGCTCGTTCGCCAGGTCGAAATAGTCCATGGCGCGGGTGATCGTCAGGTAGCTGTTGGCGTCGAAGCGGCGGACGAAGGTGCTGCCCTGGTGGCGCAGATAGCTCTCCACCTGGAACACGTCCTCGAGGAAGGTGACCGCGGACGCGCCCTGCAGCTTGCGGCCGAACTTCCGCGTCAGCGCCGCCTCGCTCAGGTAGGTGATGTGCGCGACCATCCGCGCGACCGAGAGGCCCTGCGCCGGGATGGTGCCATCGGTCCAGTAGCGCCCGCCGCGCCAGGCGGGGTCTGCGTGGATCGCGGCGCGGCCCACCTCGTGGAAGGCGATGTTCTGGGCGCTGTGATGCGCGGCGCAGGCGATGGGCGCCGCGGCGAACACGGCCTCCGGATACTCGGCCGCCCATTCCAGCACCTGCATGCCCCCCATGGAGCCGCCGATGACGGCGAGCAAGCGCTCGATGCCCAGCTGCTCGACCAGCTTCTTCTGGGCGCGGACCATGTCGCGGATGGTGACCGTGGGGAAGTCGGTGCCCCAGAGGTCCCCGGGCGCGCCCTTGCCGTCCGTGCGCGGCTCGCGCGGGCCGGTCGAACCCATGCAGCCGCCGAGGACATTGGCGCAGATGACGAAGAAGCGGTCGGTGTCCACCGGCAGGCCGGGCCCGACCAGGTTCGACCACCAGCCGGGCTTGCCCGTCACGGGCTGGGTCTCCGCCACGTACTGGTCGCCGGTGAGGGCGTGGCAGATCAGCACGGCGTTCGAGCGCGCCGCGTTCAGCCGCCCATAGGTGCGGTAGGCGATGGCCAGCGGCGCGATGGTCACGTTGCAGTCGAGCGTCAGCCCCTCGGGCAGGACGACGCGCTGATGCTCCACCTGCGGGAAGGGTGCGACCATGTTCATCTCGACGGCGGGATATAGGGCGAAACCCGCCGGCCCGAAACTTGCCGACCGGATCCATGGTCAAGCTGGCACCCGCGGTCAGGCGGGTCGCCAAACTTGGCGGCCCCGCCCCCTGGGGCTATGCCCTGATCCCACCGTGACGAACGCCGCCCGCCGCCCCACTCCCATGGCTCCCCCGCTGCCCGACGCGCTCGACGCGCTGCGCGCCGAGATCGACGCGCTGGACGATCAGCTGCACGACCTGCTGATGCGCCGCGCCGATGTGGTGGACCGCCTGGCCCGGTCCCGCGCCAAGGCGCCCGGGACGACGCTGCGCCCCGGCCGCGAGGCCGCGATCCTGCGGCGGCTGCTCGCACGGCATCGCGGGGCCATGCCGGCCCGCGCCGTGGTGCGCCTCTGGCGCGAACTCTTCGCGAGCTCGATCCAGCAGCAGGCGGGCTTCGCCGTCGCGGTGGCGCCGGGCGCCGAGGACGCGGCGCGGCTGCATTTCGGGCCGGGGACGCCGCTGCGCCTGCGGGACGAGGACGCGGCGCTCAACGCCGTGCGCGGCGGCAGCATGGCCGTGGCGGTGCTGCCCTGGCCGTCCCCCAAGGCCCGATGGTGGCAGGGGCTGGACGCGACGCGCCTCCACATCATCGCGCGCCTGCCCTTCCTCGATGACGGATCCCCCGCCGCCGCCGTCGTCGGGCCGGCCCCGGCCGACCCCTCCGGCGCCGACCGCACGGTGCTGCGCCGGGGCGACGCCCTCTCCGAAGCCGAGGGCTTCCTGACCGAGGCGCCCGCCGGCGCCACCATCCTCGGCCACTACGCCATCCCCCACGACGCCGCTTCTCCGAGGCCCGCATGAACGCGCTGCTGCCCCGCCCCTCCATCCTCACGATCGAACCCTATGTCGGGGGCGAGTCGAAGATCCCGGGCGTCAACCGGATCACCAAGCTCTCCTCCAACGAGGGCGCCTTCGGCCCGCCGCCCTCCGCCATCGAGGCCATCGCCGCCGCCGCGCGCGACGCGCATCGCTACCCGGACGGCGGCGCCACGAAAATCCGCGAGGCCATCGGCGCGCGCTTCGGCCTCGACCCCGCCCGCATCGTCTGCGGCAACGGCTCGGACGAGCTGATCACCTACCTCATCCTGGCCTACGGGGGCGAAGGCACCGAACTCATCATGCCGGCCCACGGCTTCGTCATGTACGAGCTGTCGGGCCGCTACGCCGGCTGCCACGTCATCAAGGTGCCCGAGCGCGACATGACGGCGGACATCGACGGCATCCTGGCCGCCGTCGGGCCGCGCACGAAGCTCGTCTGCCTCGTGAACCCCAACAACCCGACCGGCCGGCTGCTGCCGCGCAGCGAAGTCCGCCGCCTGCGCGCCGGGCTGCGCGACGACATCCTGCTCATCCTCGACGCGGCCTACGCCGAATACGTCACCGATCCCGACTACGACCCGGGCAACGCCCTCGTGGACGAGGGCGGCAACACGGTGATGACGCGCACCTTCAGCAAGATCTTCGGCCTGGGCGGCATGCGCCTCGGCTGGGCCTACATGCCGGCCCACATCGCCGACGTGCTGGCGCGCATCCGCGGGCCCTTCAACGTCAACGCCCCCGCCATGGCGGCCGGCATCGCCGCCCTCTCCGAGCCCGGCTGGATCGAGGCGTCGGTCGCCCACAACACCGAATGGCGCGCGAAGATGACCGCCGGCCTCCAGGCCGCGGGCATCAAGGTGTGGCCGTCGGCCTGCAACTTCGTGATGGCCGATTTCGGCAGCCCGGAGAAAGCGAAGGCCGCCGACGCCTTCCTGCGCTCCCGCGGGCTGATCGTCCGCGGCCTCGGCGCGTACAACCTCGCCCAGTGCCTGCGCATCACCATCGGCACGGCCGAGGAATGCCAGCTCGTCCTCGACGCGCTGGCGGACTTCATGCGTGGGTAGCCTGGGTCGGGTGGCGTTGCGGGGGGCGCCGCCCCCCGCGCCCCCCGCCAGGAACCTCAGGTTCCTGGACCTCCGGTTCCGTTTGTTGGGGATTGGGGAGGGGGCAGCGGCCGTGCTTGATCGAGGTTGCGCCCGGGATGCCCCCTCCCCAATCCCCAAAGGGAGTCGCAGGGGTCCGGGGAGCCCGTGGCTCCCCGGCGGGGGCACGGGGGCAGAGCCCCCGCAGCGCCACCTCACCCAAGCCACCTCGCGCCTGGTGTCCGCGGAGGCCGTCCGATGACCGAGCCGGTGTTTCGTCGGTTGTGCCTGGTGGGTGCTGGCCTGATCGGCGGTTCGATCGCGCGGCGGGCGCGGGAGCGTGGGGATCTGGCCGGCGAGGTGGTGGTCACCGCGCGGAGTGCTGCGACGCTCTCGCGTGTGCGGGAGCTGGGGTTCGCCGATCGCGTGGTGGAGGATGCGGCCGAGGCGGTGCGCGGGGCCGATGGCGTGATCCTGTGCGTGCCGGTCGGTGCCTATGCCGCGGTGATGCGGCGCATCGCGCCGGCCTTGGAGCCGGGTGCGGTGTTGAGCGATGTGGGTTCGACCAAGGGCAGCGTGGTGCGGGATCTGGCGCCGCTGTTGCCCCCGGGCGTGCATCTGGTGCCGGCGCATCCCATGGCGGGCACGGAGCATTCGGGCCCGGATTCCGGTTTCGCGACGCTGTTCGAGGGCCGGTATTGCATCCTGACGCCGCAGCCCGAGGGCGATGCGGCGGCGGCCGAGAAGGTGGCGGAGTTCTGGCGGCGCTGCGGTTCCCTCGTCGAGACGATGGACGTGGCGACGCATGACAAGGTGGTGGCGATCGTCAGCCATCTGCCGCACCTGATCGCCTTCGTGATCTGCGGCACGGCCGATGACCTGGCGGAGGAGACGCGCGAGAGCGTGCTGAAGTTCGCCGCCTCCGGCTTCCGCGATTTCACGCGCATCGCGGCGTCCGACGTGGCGATGTGGCGCGACGTGTTCCTCAACAACCGCGAGGCGGTGCTGGAGATGCTGGCCCGCTTCACCGAGGACGCGCAGGCCTTCGGCCGTGCGATCCGCTGGGGCCAGGAGGAGTTCATCGTGGACCGCATCGAGCGCGGCCGGAAGATCCGCCGCGGCCTGATCGAGCGGAAGCAGGCGTGACGTGGGGCGGCGCTGTCCGTCGGGGCGACGGCACGAGCGACGCGCCTGACAACCTGGTCCTGACGCTACTCCGCGCCATCCGGCCGGCTGTCGCCGCGATGCGCGCCGATGTGATCGGGGTCGGGGAGAGGCCGGGCATCCTCCGGGCCGGCCGGATCGCCGGGGACATGGAACCGGTGAAGCGCCGCCTCGACCTCGCCGAGGCGTAGCCGCAACCGCGACGCTGCTGCCGCGCTTTCCTGCCGAGAGCGGGAATGGGCGGATGGCCGACGACACCGAGGACGAGTTGCGTTTCCTGCGCCGCGTGCTGATCGCGGTGGGCGTCGTGCTGTTCCTGCTGGCGCTCTGGGTGGCGCGGGAGGCGCTGCTGATCGGGTTCGCGGCCGTGCTCGTCGCCATCCTGCTGGACACCGCCGCCGGCGGGTTGGCGCGGCGCACGGGCATGGCGCGGCGTTGGGCGCTGCTGGCCGTGGGCCTCGGCATCGCCGGGTTCCTGCTGCTGACGCTGCTGCTGGTCGGGCGGGAGGTCGGGCGCCAGGCTTCGGCGCTGTGGCAGGGCCTGCCGCGCGCGGCGGAGGCGTTGCAGCAGCGCTTCGGCATCCGCCTGCCCGAGGGGACGGAGGCGCTGCCGGACGGGCTGCTCGGTCATCTCACCTTCCTCGGCAGCTGGGCGCTGGCCGCGGCCTCCGCCCTGGTGCTGGCGGTCGTCGCCGGCGCGTATATCGCGAGTGACCCCGCGCGCTACCGCGCCGGGCTGCTCAAGCTCTTCCCGAAGTCGCTCTCCGCGGGCGCGGCCGATGCGCTCGACACCATGGGCAAGGCGCTGCGGCGCTGGCTGCTCGCGCAGCTGATGTCCATGGCGATCGTCGGCACGTCGGTGGGCCTGCTGGCCTGGGCGCTCGGATTGCCGTCGCCGCTGGCGCTCGGGCTCTTCGCCGGGCTGGTGGAGTTCGTGCCGCTGGTCGGCCCGCTGCTGGGCGCCGCGCCGGTGCTGGTGCTCGCCCTGTCGCAGGGCGGCGCGACGGTGGTGTGGGCGCTCGCGGGCGTGCTGCTGATCCAGCAGCTGGAGAGCAACGTGGTCGCGCCGCTCGCGGGCGAGGCGCTGGTGGACATCCCGGCGCTCGTGCTGCTGCTCGGCATCGTGGCCTTCGGCGCGGTGCTGGGGCTGGGCGGCGTCGTGCTGGCCGCGCCCATCACGGTGGTCGCCTATGTGGCGGTGCAGAAGCTCTATGTGCGGGAGACGCTCGGCCGGACGGTGGAGGTGGCGGGGGAGAAGGCGTGACCCCCGATGGCGGTCGGGTTACGCAGGCGTCAGATTGCTATTGCGAATGACTCGCATTTGCGGTATCTGCGGGCCGTCCAACCACGGAGCCCGACATGCACCGCCGCACCCTCCTCCCCGCCCTGTCCGCCGCGGCCCTCTTCGTGCCGCATGTGCTGCGCGCGCAGGAGCGGGTGATGAACCTCTACTCCTCGCGCCACTACGACACCGACCGCGAGCTCTACGACGCCTTCACCCGCCAGACCGGCGTGCGCGTCCGCCTCATCGAGGCCAATGCCGACCAGCTGCTCGAGCGCATCCGCGCCGAGGGCACGAATTCCCCGGCCGACGTGCTGCTGACCGTGGATGCCGGCCGCCTGGCCCGCGCGCAGGAGGCGGGGCTGCTCGCGCCCGTCCAGTCGCGCGTGCTCGACGGCCGCATCCCGGCGCATCTGCGCGACCCGGAGGGCCACTGGTTCGGCTTCTCGTTGCGGGCGCGCGTCGTCATGTATGACCGCGCGCTCGGCCTGCCGCCCGGCCTCGTGCGCTACGAGGATCTCGCGAAGCCGGAGTTCCGCGGCATGGTGTCCACCCGGTCCTCCGGCAACATCTACTCGATCGGCTGGACCGCGAGCATGCTGGCCGCGAACGGGCCCGAGGCGACGGAGGCCTGGGCGCGCGGCATCGCCGCCAACCTGTCGCGGCACCCGCAGGGCGGCGACACCGACCAGATCCGCGCCGTCGCGGCGGGGCAGGGGCGCTTCGCCATCTCCAACACCTACTACCTCGGCAACCTCGCGCGCTCGCAGCGCGCCGAGGACCGCGCCGTGGCCGAGCGCATGGCGGTGCTGTTCCCCAACCAGGGCGCGGGCGACCGCGGCACGCATGTGAACATCTCCGGCGCCGGCGTGCTGCGCACCGCGCCGAACCGCGAGGCGGCGGTGGCCTTCCTCGAATACCTCTCGGGGCCGCAGGCGCAGTCCGTCTTCGCCGACGGCAACAGCGAGTACCCGGTGGTGGCCGACGCGCAGCCATCCGCCTTCCTGCGCGGGCTCGGCCATTTCCGCCAGGATCCGCTGAACGCCGCCCGCATGGCGCAGCTCTCGCCCGAGGCGCTGCGCATCATGCAGCGCGCCGGCTGGCGCTGAGCGCGACGGCACGGCCACCCGTCACGGGTGGCCGTGCCGTCCGTCGGCGGTGATGTCGTTGGCCCGGATCAGCTCGCCCCATTCGCGGGCCTCGGCGGCGCGGTCGGTCCCGGCGTTCCGCGCAACGGCGCCGGGCGGCATCGGGCGTTCCGCCCCGCCGCGATCTGCTCTATGGCCCCCGCCCCATGTCCCCACCGCCGCGCCGCCACCACCGCCACCGCAAGCCCAAGGGCCGCCCGATCGACGGGTGGCTGATCGTCGACAAGCCCAGCGGCATGGGCAGCACCGACGTGGTCAACAAGCTCAAGCGCCTGTTCGACGCGCAGAAATGCGGCCATGGCGGCACGCTCGACCCGCTGGCGACCGGGCTGCTGCCCATCGCCTTCGGCGCCGCCACCAAGACCGTGCCCTACGTGATGGACGGCACGAAGGTCTATCGCTTCACGCTCAAATTCGGCGAGGCGCGGGACACCGACGACGCCGATGGCGAGGTGACGGAGACGAGCGACGCCCGCCCGACCGACGAGCAGATCCGCGCCGCCCTGCCCGCCTTCGTCGGCGACATCATGCAGGTCCCGCCCGCCTATTCGGCGATCAAGGTGGGTGGGGAGCGCGCCTATGACCTCGCGCGGGAAGGCCAGGCCGTCGCGCTGGAGCCGCGCCCGGCGCGGGTGGACCGCTACGAGCTGGTCGCGCGCCCGGACGCCGACACGGCCGAGTTCGAGGTCCAGTCGGGCAAGGGGGTCTACATGCGCTCCCTCGCGCGGGACCTGGCGCGGGCCTGCGGCACGGTCGGGCATATCGCAGCCCTGCGCCGGCTGCGGGTCGGCCCCTTCCACGAGGGCATCACGCTGGACTCGCTGCTCGCGATGGGCGATACGGCCCCGGTCTCCCCGGACCTCCTGCTTCCCGTCACGACCGCGCTGGCCGACATCCCGGCGCTGGCCCTGACCGAGGCGGAGGCCGCGCGGCTCCAGTTCGGCCAGGCCATCAACCTCGTCGAGCTCATGGGCCGCATTCCGCCGCAGGACCAGACGAGCCTCACGGGGGGTCTGGTGCGCGCGATGGCGGGGAACCGGCTCGTGGGCCTGTGCCGCCTGGAAGATGGCTGGCTGAAGCCCGAGCGGCTGATGGCGTCCAACAACCAGTTGGCCGCGCCACCGGCCGGCGGCGAGACGCCTCTGCAACCCGAAGATTGAGGACAGCCTCGATGTCGATCACGCCCGAGCGCCGCACGGCGCTCATCGCCGAATATGCCACCGCCCCCGGCGACACCGGCAGCCCCGAGGTTCAGGTCGCGCTCCTCTCCGAGCGGATCTCGAACCTGACGGAGCACCTGAAGACCCACCCGAAGGACTTCCACAGCCGCCGTGGCCTGCTGGTGCTCGTCGGGCAGCGCCGCGGTCTGCTGGACTACCTGAAGCGCAAGGAGAAGGGGCGCTACGAGACGCTGATCGGGCGCCTCAACCTGCGCCGCTGACGGCGGGGGCCTCGGCCCCTGGTCCCTGCGAGAGGCCCCGCGGCGGATGCGCCGCGGGGCCTTTTTCGTTGCGCTCAGCGCAGGGCGAAGCGGACGGGCACCGTCAGTTCGATCGCCTCGCCCGGGAGTTCGGGTGGGAGTGGCGGGAAGGGCGAGGCGCGCTCGATCATCGTGACCACCGCGCCGTCGAGCAGCGCGTCGCCGCTGCTGCGCTCGACCCGGAAGGCGATGACCGTGCCGTCCCGCCGCAGCCGGAAGCGCAGAAGCGCCGTGCCCTCGGCGCGGCGCTGGCAGGCCTCGGCCGGGTAGGATTTGTGCCGCTCCAGCGCGGCGAGGAGCTGCGCGACATAGGAGGGGGGCGGTGCCGCGGGGCGGGGCGCGGCCGTGGCCGGGGCGGGCTCCGTCGCGGATGGCGCCGCGGCGGGCTGAAGGGCCGGGGCC
>JAIEOO010000111.1 GCA_019750475.1 Acetobacteraceae bacterium
GCCGCGCCGCGTCCGGCGCGCTACTCGGTCCGGATCAGCCGGACCCGCCGTCCGGCGACGCCGAGGGCCAGCTGACCGGCCTTGAGCGCCAGCGCGTCGGCGCCGAACACCTCCCGCCGCCAGCCATGCAGGCAGGGCAGGTCGGGCTCGGCCTCGGCGGCGAGCGCGTCGAGATCCTCGCTGCTGGCGATCAGGCGCGGGGCGACGTTGTGCGCCTCGGCGCTGGCGGCGAGCAGCACCTTGAGGAGGGCGACGACGGCCGGCGAGGCCCCGGCGCCGCGCCGTGCCTCGAGCGGCATGGGCAGCGCGTCGTCCGGCAGGGCCTTGCCCTCGGCGATGGCCGCGAGCAGCCCGGCGCCCGACTTGCCGCGGGCGAAGCCTTCGGAGACGCCGCGGATGCGGGCCAGCTCCTCGACGGTGGACGGCGCGCTGGCGGCGATCTCCAGCAGGCTCTCGTCCTTCACGAGGCGGCCGCGCGGGATGTTGATGCGCTGCGCCTCGGCCTCGCGCCAGGCGGCGACGGCCTTCAGCATGCCGAGGAAGCGGCGGTTGCCGGTCTTGGGCTTCAGCCGCTCCCAGGCGTCGTCGGGCTCGGTCAGGTAGGTGGAGGGCTGGAGCAGCGCGTCCATCTCCTCCGCCACCCAGTCGAGCCGGCCCTCGTTCAGCAGCTTCTCGCGCAGGCTCAGATAGATGCGGCGCAGATGCGTCACGTCCGCGGCCGCATAGGCGACCTGGGCGGGCGAGAGCGGGCGGGCCGACCAGTCGGAGAAGCGGTGGGCCTTGTCGATCTGCGCGCCGGCCAGGGCCCGGACCAGGCTGTCGTAGCTCGCCTGATCGCCGAAGCCCGCGACCATGGCGGCCACCTGGGTGTCGAAGAGCGGCTGCGGCACGGCGCCGAACTTCAGCAGGAAGATCTCGTTGTCCTGCCGCGCGGCGTGCATGACCTTGACCACCGCCGGGTCGGCGAGGAGTTCGCCCAGCGGGGCGAGGTCCATGCCCTCGGCCTGGGCATCGACCACGGCGACGTCGCTCGCGCCGGCGAGCTGCACGACGCAGAGCTCCGGGAAATAGGTGCGCTCGCGCATGAACTCCGTGTCCACGGTCACGAAGGGTTCCTGGCGGAGGCGGGCGCAGAGCTCGGCGAGTTCGGCGGAGTCGGTGACGAGGCGGACGGGATGCGCCTCGGGCTGACGGCGGGACATGGGGCTTTGCCATGAACCCATGCGGCGGGGCGCGCAAGGGGATGCGGACGTGGGAAGTCCGGGTCCAGGCTCCGGCGATGCCGGCCGCCCCGCGCGCTGAGGGCTGCCGGTTCGTCTTCCACCGCCGGGAAGGGCAGGAGCCGCCCCCGCCATGTCGAGCAGGCGGAGCGAGCGGGTGGCGACGTTCTGGCTGAGCCCGGCTGAGCTGGCCGCCCCCGAGGGTTGCGGGCCGCGGAGCTGAACCGGGTTCGGCTCGTGGCGGTCGCCGACCGTGCCATCTCCGATGGGGCCTGGAGCGCGCACGTCGATCGCCCGTGCGCAGGCCTCCGCTTCAGCGTTCCGGGATCGGGGTCGGACAGGCCGAGCCCCGCCACGCCCCCTGGCGAGACCGGGGCGGCCGACTGGAACTGGAAGCCCCTGCCGGTGCGGCCGGCCGTCGGGATGGCGAGGGCCGGCGAATGTGCCGGCATGGGGTGGCCGCTTCCGGGACGGTGGCTCGGCCATCATGGCCGGAAGGGCGGCGCGCCCCCCAGCGGGCTGGCCCCGCGCTTGACAGGGCGCGCCCCGCCGGGCCTTTGACCCCGCCTTTCCAGGACTTCGCAGGACCTATGCACGCCTACCGCTCCCACACTTGCGGCCAGCTCCGCGCCGAGCATGCCGGCCAGACCGCCCGCCTTTCCGGCTGGATCCACCGCAAGCGGGACCACGGGGGGCTCCTGTTCCTCGACCTGCGGGATCATTACGGCATCACCCAATGCGTGGTGCCCAACGGCTCCCCCGTCTTCGCCGCCGCCGAATCGCTGCGCGTCGAGAGCGTCGTGACCGTCACGGGCGAGGTCGTGGCGCGCGAGGCCGGCACGGTGAACGACAAGCTGCCGACCGGCGCGGTGGAGCTGCGGGTGCGCGACCTCGTCCTGCAATCGGCGGCCGACGTCCTGCCCTTCCAGGTGGCCGATGACAGCCCGGCGCCGGAGGAGCAGCGCCTGCGCTACCGCTTCCTCGACCTGCGGCGGGAGCGGCTGCAGCGGAACATGATCCTGCGCGCGCAGATCATCCAGGACATCCGCGAGCGCATGATCGCGGTGGGCTTCAACGAGTTCCAGACGCCGATCCTGACCGTCAGCAGCCCCGAGGGCGCGCGCGACTTCCTGGTGCCGGCGCGGCTGCACCCGGGCAAGTTCTACGCGCTGCCGCAGGCGCCGCAGCAGTACAAGCAGCTGACGATGGTGGCGGGCTTCGACCGCTACTTCCAGATCGCGCCCTGCTTCCGCGACGAGGCCGGCCGCGCCGACCGCACGCTGATGTTCTACCAGCTCGACGTCGAAATGAGCTTCGTCACGCAGGAGGACGTGTTCCAGACGATGGAGCCGGTCATCCGCGGCACCTTCGAGCGATTCGCCGAGGGCCGCCACGTGGATGGCGGCCCCTGGATCCGCATCCCCTACGCGAAGGCGATGCTCGACTACGGCTCGGACAAGCCCGATCTGCGCAACCCGCTCGTGATCCGGGACGTGACGGAGCCCTTCAAGGGCTCGGGCTTCGGGCTGTTCGCGAAGATCGCGGCCTCGGGCGGCGTGGTGCGCGCCATCCCGGCGCCGGGTGCGGCGGGCAACCCGCGCTCCTTCTTCGACAAGATGAACGAGTGGGCGCGGGAGCAGGGGGCGGGCGGCCTCGGCTACATCACCTTCGAAGCAGACGGTCCGAAGGGCCCCATCGCCAAGAACCTGGAGGCCGAGCGCGCCGAGGCGATCCGCCTCGCCTGCGGGCTTCAGGCCGGGGACGCGGTGTTCTTCGCCGCCGGCAAGGAGGCGGACGCCGCGAAGCTGGCCGGTCAGGCGCGGCTCAAGCTCGGCCACGATCTCGGCCTGTCGGAGAAGGAGGGGTTCCGCTTCTGCTGGATCACCGACTTCCCCTTCTACGAGCTCAACGAGGAAACGGGGCAGGTGGATTTCAGCCACAACCCCTTCTCCATGCCGCAGGGGGAGCTGGAGGCGCTCAACACGAAGGACCCGCTGACCATCCCGGCCTACCAGTACGACGTGGTCTGCAACGGCTACGAGATGGCGTCGGGCGCCATCCGCAACCACAAGGCCGAGATCATGGTGAAGGCCTTCGGGATCGCGGGCTATCCGCCCGAGGCGGTCGAGGAACGCTTCGGCGGCATGCTGAACGCCTTCCGCTACGGCGCGCCGCCGCACGGCGGCATGGCGGCCGGCATCGACCGCATCGTCATGCTGCTGGCGGAGGAGCCGAACCTGCGCGAGGTGAACCTCTTCCCCATGAACCAGCAGGGCGAGGAGCTGATGATGGGCTCCCCCAGCACGGTGGACGAGCCGCGGCTGAAGGAGCTGCACATCCGGACCGTCATGCCGCCGGCCAAGCCCGCGAAGCCGGGCTGAACGCCCGCCGTTTGGGCAGCGCATGGCGATCTTGCCGTCCCATGACGGCGAGATCGCTTCTGGCGGTCGGCGTTCCGCGTTAGGGTGCGTGCCATGATCCGACGCTTCCTGCTCGCCACGGTCCTGCTGGCCGCGGCCGCACTGCCCCTCCAGGCCCAGCCCCAGCCCGTGGACCCCGCCCAGAAGGAGCCCGGTCACGAGGCCATGCTGGCCCATCGCGCGGCCTACCGCCTCACGCTCGATCGCGCGCGCGACAACTCCTCGGTCCTGCGGGCCGAGGGCGCGATGCTGTTCGAGATCGTGGATGCCTGCGAGGCCTGGGCCTCCCGCCAGCGCTTCACGCTGCTCATCGGGGACCGCGACGGCAACCAGATCGAGACCTCGTCCGACTACAACACACTCGAAGCCAAGGATGGCCGGGCGCTGCGCTTCTCGCTGACGCAGATCACCGAGGGGGCGACGACGCAGCGCCTGTCGGGCGAGGCGCGGCTGACGCCGGAGGGCGGCGTCGTCCGTTACGCCGAGCCCGCCAACACCGAGGAGCGCCTGCCCCCCGGGACCATGCTGCCGATGATCCACACCATCCGCGCCATCGCGGCGGCGCGGGAAGGCCGGCGCATCCTGGTCGGACCGCTCTTCGACGGGACCAGCGCCGACGGCGCCCAGGACACGACGACGATCATTTCGGGCGGGTGGCTCGCGCCGCAGGCCAACCCGCGCGTCCCGGCGCTCGCCAACCTGTCCTCCGCCCGCATGCGGATCGCCTTCTTCGACCGGGACCAGGGCCAGGGCGGCGCCGCCACCCCCGATTACGAGGTGAGCCTGCGCTACTACGAGAACGGCGTGGCCGACGAGCTGACGATGGATTTCGGGGACTTCACGGTGAACGGGCAGCTCGTCGAGCTGCAACCCCTGCCCTCCCCCTGCTGACGCGTTGGCGGCGGCGCCCCGGGCGTGATATCCGGGCCGCGGCGTCCCCGTAGCTCAGCTGGATAGAGCACAGGATTCCTAATCCTGGGGCCGTGGGTTCGAATCCCGCCGGGGACACCACCCCTTCCAGACCGGGCACGTCGAGCGCGCGGGCCATGTCCCTCATCCCCCGGGGGCGTGGCGGCTCGCATCCTGGGCGCGATCCGCCCCTCCGGATCCTCGCGCCCCCGACCACCGGGCGCCGGCCTCTTCCGGACGAGCAACGCCCCTCGGCCTCGCCCGCCCCGCTTGACGCGGCGCGGGCGGCTTCCCTCATGATGCCTCATGGCGGAGCTGGTCAGCCTCGAGCGCGGGCACGAGGACACGATGTGGGCCGTGGTCGCGACGGTGGGGAAGACCCATCGCGTGGCCGAGGTCTTCCGCAACCGCGCCCAGGCGCTGGCCGACCGCGACTGGCGGGCGCGCGAGGTCCGCGCCTATGAGGACTTCCTGCGCCGCGCCAAGCAGCCGGTGCCGCACTACTCCGTCGCGCCGATCCGCCGCTCCGACCTGCCGCGCAAATGGACGCCGCTGCCGGCGCTGGGCTTCCTGCGCGGGCAATTCGTGTAGCGCCCGGGTTCCGGGCGGAAGCGCCATCCCGGCCGCATCCGCCGCGCGGGCCCGGGAGGGGCCGGTGGTGAGGCGGCGCGCCGGCTCCACCGGGGCGAAGCGCCCGACCGGACACGCCCCAGCCAGGGCCGCGCCTCGGCATCCTCGTGCAGCGACCGCAGGGCGTCGCGCAGCGGGGCGGTGAAGGCGTCGGGGGCGGCGCTTTCCGGGATGCGCAGGCCCGCCGCCTTCTCCGGCGCGGCAGGTCGTGCCGGAAGCCGTCACGCGGCCCTCGCTCTCTCCCGCCCACCGGCGGAGCTCTCGGCCGCGGTCGCGGGGCTCGACCTGTCGCGCAGCGTCGTCCTGCTCGTGATCCTGCTGATCTCTGTCATCCTCGGCTGCTTCATGGAGAGCCTGGCGATGGTGCCGCTGATGCTCTCTCCCTCGACTTCGGCATGAGCCGGGAGCAGGTGCTGGCGTGGTTCGGCATCCTGGTGCGGATGAGCGTCGAGGTCGGCATGATCTCGCCGCCCTTCGGGCTCAACCTCTTCGTCATCAACGCCATGGCGAAGGACGTGCCGATGGGCGAGACCTGTCGCGGCGTTCCGGGCTTCGTGGCCTCGGACGTCTTCCGCATCCTGCTGCCGGCGCGGCTGCCGGTGATCAGCCTCTGGCTGCCGGGACTATGGTGAGCGGCGACGCGCGGCCGATCAGGCGCGGAAGCGCCGCCGCAGCGGGATCGCCAGCAGCGACAGCGCCGCGAGACCGCCGAGCGCCGCGAGGATCTGCGGCGTCAGGATCGCGCGCAGATCGGGGGTGCGGCCGGCGGCCAGCACCTCTCCCAGCCCCGCGCCGGCGAGGCTGAACACGGCGGTCGCCGGCATGATCCCGAAGAAGGTGGTCAGCACGTAGACCGGCAGCCGCACGCCCACGAAGGCCGGCACGAGATTGACCAGGAAGAAGGGAAAGAGCGGCACCAGCCGCAGCACCAGCAGGTAGGACGCCGCGTCGCGCCGGATGCCCTCGGCCAGCCGCCGCGCGCCGTCGCCGAAGCGGTCCAGCGCGTTGGGCCCGAAGACCAGCTTCGCGAACAGGAAGACGAGCGTGGCGCCGGCCGTCGCGGCCACGACGGTCAGCAGCGTTCCCCACGGCGCGCCGAACAGCAAGCCGCCGGTCAGCGTCAGCACCACCGCCCCGGGCACGGAGAGCGCGACGGCGGCGGCATAGGCCAGCACGTAGACGGCGCCGGCCAGCAGGGCGTTGCGGGCGACGAAGCCCGACAGCGCCTCCCGGTGCCGGGCCAGCGTCTCGAAGGAGAGCCACTCGCCGGCCGGGGTGAAGCGCAGCGCGAGGATCACGGCGACAGCGAGCGCCGCCAGCCAGACGCGCCGGTCGCGCAGCAGCCTCACGGCAGCCAACGCTGGATGAGCCCGACCAGGAAGCGCGTGCGCCCGGAGAAGAGGCTCGCGGCGTAGTGGCTGCCGGCCGCGCGCTTCCCGATCTCGGCCATGGTCGGATAGGCGACGACCGAGCCGGCGATGGCGCCGATGCCCATGCGCTTGCGCACCGCGAGTTCCCAGAGGCCGATCATCTCCCCCGCCCGCGGCGCGACGATCGTCGCGCCCAGCACCCGGCCGCCCTTGCCGAGGATGAGTTTGCAGAGGCCCTCGGTCTCGCGCTCCGCCTGGGCGCGGTCGTTCTCGTGCAGCGGGTGGTGCAGCGCCTTGGCGAAGACGCCCTTCGCGCGCGCCTCGGCCTCGGTCAGGCCGACATGCGCGACCTCGGGGTCGGTGTAGGTGACCCAGGGCAGGGCGGAGAAATCGGCCTTGGCCGGCAGGCCGAACACGGCGTTGCGGAGGACGACGCCCGCCATCTGGTTCGCCGCGTGGGTGAATTGCGGCCCGCCCGCCACGTCGCCCACGGCGAAGACGCGCCGGTTGGTGCTGCGCAGCCGCGCATCGACCGTGATGCCGCGCGGCGTGTGGGCGATGCCGGCCGCGTCGAGGCCGAGCCCGTCCAGCGTCGGCTTCCGCCCCGCCGCGACCAGCAGGTGCGAACCCTCGATCCGGCGCCCATCGGCGAGGGCGAGGGCCGCGCCGGGCCCGGCCCCGGTGACCTCCGCCCCCTCGATCAGCGCGACGCCCTCGCGCAGCAGCGTGGCGCGCAGCAGCGCGGCCGCCTCGGGCTCGTCGCGCGGCAGGATCGCGGCGCGCTCCACCAGCGTCACCTGGCTGCCCAGGCGCCGGAAGGCCTGCGCCATCTCGCAGCCGATCGGGCCGCCCCCGAGCACGATCAGGTGGTCCGGCCGCCCGGTCAGCGCCCACAGCGTCTCGTTGGTGAGGTGCGGCGCCTCGGCGAGGCCCGGGACCGGCGGCAGCACGGGGGAGGAGCCGGTGGCGACGACGAAGCGCCGGGCGCGGATGCGCTGGCCGCCGGCCTCCACCTCCTCTCCGCCGGTGAAGCGGGCGCTCGCGCGGATCACGGTGCAGCCCAGCCCCTCGAAGCGCGCCTGGCTGTCGGCGGGCGCGATGGCGGCGATGACGCCGTGGACGTGCCGGTGCACGGCCGCGAAATCCACCTCGGGCTCCGGCAGGCGGACGCCGACGCGGGCGGCCCGGCGCGCGGCTTCGGCGGCATGGGCGGCGGCGATCAGCGCCTTCGAGGGCACGCAGCCGGTGTTGAGGCAGTCGCCCCCCATCTCGCCGCGCTCGACGAGCACGACGGACGCGCCCATCTGCACCGCGCCGCTCGCCACGACGAGGCCGCCCGAGCCCGCGCCGATGATGCAGAGATCGGCGTGAAGGATGCCGTCGCGAAGGACGGGGCGGCGGGGAGGCGGCATGGCGCGAGGATGCCGCCGCGCCGCGTCAGCCGTCCAGCTTCACCGGGCGGCGCGCCTCGGCGGGCAAGGGCCTCCCGGGTGCGCGGGGCCCGCCGTCGCCGCGATCCGGTGCGCCGAGCAGCATGACGGCCGCGCCGCTCTGCACGCCGCCCAGCGTCAGCCCCAGGAAGAACCACAGCAGCAGCAGCGGCCAGGGGTGGCCGGCGGCCCCGGTCAGCACCCGCGCGACGCCGCCGGGATCGGCCCACAGGATCGCCGCCGTCAGCAGGGTGGAGAGCACGAAGCCGAGCAGGCCGTGCAGGACGAAGAAGCGGACGGCGGGCGGCATCCGCCGCGCCACGGAAAGCGGGTGAAACATGCCGGGCCTCTTGCCACGCGGCCCCGCCTCTGCCCTTGTCCAGGCGCAAGCCGGGCGGGCAATCCGGCCTTGTCGCTCCGAAGCGTCAGCGTGGGCAGGGGTGGATGGATCCGATGTTCGAGAGGGAGCGCGCGGCGCCGGCGCCGCGCGCCAGACCGGCGCGGCGGCTGCTCGCGCTGTTCGCGGCCGCGCTCGCGCTGCCGATCCTCGCCTTCGCCGGCGGCCTGCTCGGCTGGTACGTCACGTCGGAGCGGGGCCGCCTGGAAGCGGATGCGCGCGGCGTCGCGCGCTCCCTCGCGATCACGATCGACCGGGAGCTGAGCGGCATCACGGCCGCGCTCGAGGTGATGGCGGCGTCCCCGGCGCTGCGACGCGGCGATCTCGAAGCGTTCTACGGCATGGCCGACAGCCTCCGCCGCGCGCAGGACATCACCACCGTCCTGCGCGACGCGGAGGGGCAGCAGCTCATCAACACGCGCCGTCCCTTCGGGGCGCCGCTGCCCGGCGCGAATGTCGCGCTCCCCCCGCTCGCTTCGCTGGCGAGCGGCCGCGTCGCCGTCTCGGGGGTGTTCCATGGGCCGCTGGCGAACGAGGCGCTGTTCGCCGTGGAGGTCGCGGTTCCGGCCGGGGATCGGACGGTCCTCCTCAGCCTGAGCCTGCCGGCGTCGCGCGTCCGCACCCTGCTGGAGAATGCCGACCTGCCGGCCGGATGGACCGCCGCGGTGGTGGACGCGGACGGGCTGATCCTCGCGCGCAACAACCGGCACGACGAGTTCGTGCGCACGCGCGCCACCCCGGACCTGCTGGCCAACGCCCGCGGCGCCGAGGGGCAGTGGCGCGGCACCACGGCGGATGGCGCGGCGGTGCTGGGCGTCTATGCGCGGCCGAGCCTCACGCCCTGGCGCGTCGCGATCGGCGTGCCGGTGGATCTGCTGCAGGCGCCGCTCCGTCGCTCGCTCTGGCTCATCGCGGCGGCGGGCGTCCTGCTGGCGGCCCTCGCCACGCTGCTCTCCACCGCCGTCGCCCGACGGCTCACGACGCCGCTCCAGACGCTCGAAGGCCAGGCGGCGCGCCTCGGCCGCGGCGCAGCGGTGGTGCCGCAGGCGCTCGGACTGCGGGAGGCCGCGCGGGCGGATGCCGCGATGGCCGAAGCGTCCCGCCTGCTGCGCCAGCGCGAGGAGGACCTGCTGCGCCTCAACGCCGCGCTGGAAGGGCGCGTCGCGGAGCGCACGCGGGAGCTCCAGGACGCCAATGACCGGCTCCGCGCCGAGGCCGCGGAACGCAACCGGGCGGAGGCGCAGCTGCGCCAGGCGCAGAAGATGGAGGCCGTGGGCCGGCTGACCGGCGGCGTCGCGCATGATTTCAACAACCTCCTGACCGCGGTGATCGGCAACCTCGAGGTCGCGCGCCGCCGGCTGGGCGAGGAGGGCGATCCGCGCCTCGCCAGGCCGCTCGCCGGGGCGGCGGAGGGCGCGCGGCGGGCCGCGGCCCTGATCGCCCGGCTGCTCGCCTTCTCGCGCCAGCAGCCGCTGGCGCCACAGCCGGTGGACGCCAACCGGCTCGTCGCCGGCATGTCCGACCTGCTGCGCCACACCCTGGGCGAGGGGGTCGCGGTCGAGACCGTGCTGGCGGGCGGGCTGTGGCGGTGCCTCGCGGATCCCAACCAGCTCGAGACCGCGATCCTCAACCTCGCGGTCAACGGGCGCGACGCGATGGAGGGCCGCGGCCGCCTGACGATCGAGACCGCCAACGCGCATCTCGACGCGGCCTATTGCGCGCGCCATGCCGAGCTGCGGCCGGGGCAATACGTGCTCGTCTGCGTGTCCGACACCGGCACCGGCATGCCGCCCGAGATCCTGGGCCAGGCATTCGAACCCTTCTTCACCACCAAGCCGGCCGGCCAGGGGACCGGCCTCGGGCTCAGCCAGGTCTATGGCTTCGCCAAGCAGTCCGGCGGCCACACCGCGATCTACAGCGAGCCCGGCCAGGGCACGACGGTGCGCCTCTACCTGCCCCGCACGCTCCAGGCCGAGCCGGCGCGCCCCCTGCCCGGCCCCGACGCCGAGCCGCGGACCGAGGCCGCCACCATCCTGCTGCTCGAGGACGACGCGATGGTGCGCGACTTCGCGACCACCGCCCTGGAGGAGGCCGGGCACCGCGTGCTCGCGGCGGCGGATGGCGCCGCCGCGCTCGCGCTGCTCGACCGCCATCCCGACATCGCCCTGCTGTTCACCGACGTCGTGCTGGGGCCCGAGATGAACGGGCGCGAGGTGGCGGACGCCGCCCGGGCCCGGCGGCCGGACCTGCCCGTGCTGTTCACCACCGGCTACACGCGCAACGCCATCATCCACCATGGCCGGCTCGACGCCGACGTGACCCTGCTGTCGAAGCCCTACACCGCGGCGGAGCTGGCGGCGGCCGTGGCGCGCAGGCTCAGCCCGCCAAGCGCTCCGCCCGCGCCGGCAGACCCCCTTCGGCCAGGATGAAGTCGGCCACCTCGGCCACGCCCTGGTCGAGCTTGAGGTTGGTGAACAGGAAGGGCCGCCGGCCGCGCATCCGGCGCGAGTCGCGGTCCATCACCGAGAGGTCGGCGCCGACCAGCGGCGCGAGGTCGATCTTGTTGATGACCAGCAGGTCGGAGCGCGTGATGCCCGGCCCGCCCTTGCGGGGAATCTTGTCCCCCGCGCTCACGTCGATGACGTAGATCGTGAGGTCGGCGAGCTCGGGGCTGAAGGTGGCGGCCAGGTTGTCGCCGCCGCTCTCGATGAAGAGCAGCTCGAGGCCCGGGAAGCACCCGACCATGTCGTCCACGGCGGCGAGGTTGATGGAGGCGTCCTCGCGGATGGCGGTGTGCGGGCAGCCGCCGGTCTCGACGCCGGCGATGCGTTCGGCTGGCAGGGCGCCGGCGCGCGTCAGGAACTCGGCGTCTTCCTTGGTGTAGATGTCGTTGGTGATGGCCGCGATGTCGTGGCTGTCGCGCAGGTGGCGGCAGAGCCGCTCGACCAGCGCCGTCTTGCCGGAGCCGACGGGGCCGCCGACGCCCACCCGCAAGGGTCCGAACCTCATGCCGTGTTCCTCATGACCGGAAGAGCCGCGTGTACTGGGTTTCGTGGCGCATCGAGAGCAGGTCCGGCCGCAGGGCCGAGGTGCCGATGGACTCGAGGTCGGCGCCCTCGGCCTGCTCCGCGCAGCGCGCGATCAGCGGGGCGAGCGCGGCCGTGACGCGCTGGCCGTCGGTCTGGCCGAGCGGCACGAGCCGCACCCCGGCGCTGACCAGGTTCGCCGCGAAGCCCGAGAGATAGGCGACGAGCGACGCGCGCGACGGCAGGGCGGCGAAGCCGGCGGCCGCGCCGAAGGCGACCGCGTGGGCGAGCCGTCCCTTGTGGCGCGCGGCGAAGGCGGCGAGCGCCTCATCCGGCCAGGCGGCGACGGTGACCGAGGCGAAGGAGCCGCCCTGCTGCGTCGCCTCCAGCGCCTGCTCGGCCGTGCCGCGCCAGGCGGCGGCGAGTTCCGCCACCGCGTCGAGCGCGGCGTCGTCGCGGAGCAGGGCGGCGCGGTGCGCGGCGGCGAGCAGCGCGGCATCCACGTGGCCCGCGCCCGCGGTCAGCACCGCTTCGACATACCCGCGCAGGGCATCGGCCTCGGTGACGAGGCCCTCCTCCACCGCCGTCTCGAGCCCGTGGCTGTAGGAGAAGCCGCCGACCGGATAGGCCGGCGACGTCCAGGCCAGGAGACGCGCGAAGGCGCCGTCAGTGGTCGTGGTGGTGATGGCCGTGCCCGTCGTGGTGATGGTGATGACCGTGCCCGTGATGGTGCTGGTGGGCGCTGCGGTTGTGCTCGCCATAGGCGCCGCCCTCGGGGTTGAAGGGCGCGCTGACCTTGGCGAGCGCGGCGCCGAGGCCGATCAGCATGTGCTCGATGACGTGGTCCTGGCGGATGAGGATGCGGTCGGGGTGAAGCTCCGCGGGCAGGTGCCGGTTGCCGAGATGCCAGGCGAGCTTCACGAGCGCCCCCTGGCTCTCGGCGCGCACCTCGATGAGCGGCTCGTCGGCGGCCTTCACGAGCACGACGCGCCCGTCCTCCAGCCTCAGGCCCTGGCCGTCGCGCAGCACCGTGGCGTCCGGCAGGTCGAGCAGGAATTCGAGGCCGCCTTCGGCCGTGTAGCGCTTCCGGCGGCGGAACCGGTCGTCATAGTCGAGGCGGACGGCATCGGCGGCGGTGAAGCCGGGATCCACGATGGTGGTGGCGCGGGGCAAGGTCATGCGGCGGGCGTGTCGTCCAGGTCGGAAAAGAATTCGGCGATTTCGACCGAGATGCCGGGCGGGTCGAGGCTCAGCGCACCGCCGGAGGAGAGGATGCGGGTGGCGATCTCCTCCCCGTTGCGGCGATGATGGATGACGGTCCGTTCCTGCCAGTCCACGAGGAGGTAGTGTACGATACTGGGCACCTGGAAGTAGCCCCGCATCTTCCGGCCGAGATCGCGGCGTTCCGTGGCCGGCGACAGAACCTCCACGACGATGACCGGCGCTGGCAGGGTGACGCCGTCAAGGTCCGGCATGGCGCCGGCGTGCACTGCGACGTCCGGAATGAAGTCGGTCCGGTCCCCAACCTCAACCGTTGCCCCATCAGGAAACGCCATGCAGGGGAGCCGCCCCGCACGAATTGCGCGGTCGAGCACGGACCAAATCCTAGCCTTGACGAGGGCGTGCCCAAGGCGCTCCGCGTTCATCTCGACCACTTCTCCGTCATGCAGCTCGTGACGGCGCGGCTGATGTTCCGCCCAGGCGCGAAACTCGGCTCGCGACATGACGATGCGCGGGTATTCGACGATGCCCATAGGCACACTCCTCCGGATAGGTCGCGGACAGGATCGCCAGACCTGTCGCGGCGCAAGCGCAACAAGTCCCTTTCAAATTCCATATGTAGGCTTCAGACGGTCAACCCAGTAGGCCTTTTCCTGATGTGCCAGACGCACTGGCCTTCCCAGCGAAAGACCCAAATCAGCTCTGCGGGCCCAAATCTCCACCCGATCGCCCCGAAAGCGAGCCCGATAAAGTTCGGCACCCAGGCCCCGAGACGCGCTTAGCGAGTTCTCAATCTCCTCCATGCGGGCGGACAGGCAGCGGTCCGTCCTGCCCACGGCAAGGATGACTTCTTGGCCGTCTTTGCGGCGACTCAGGAGAAGGCACCAAACCCAACCTTCATCTCGAGAGTGACGGTTTAGCTTGAGGAGCGCTCTCGAATTTCGCCCGCGCACCTCGCCAGTGGGTAAGAATCCGTCCTTGGCCAGTATGCTACGGGTGAGTGACGTCAACATGAGCGGTCTTCCAGCTCAGAACAGGAAGTAGCGCTGCGCCATCGGCAGGACCGTGGCGGGCTCGCAGATCAGCAGCTCGCCATCGGCGCGGACCTCGTAGGTTTCGGGGTCCACCTCCATCCTCGGCGTGGCGCCGTTCAGCACCATGTCCTGCTTGCGGATGGCGCGCGTGTTCTCCACGGGCAGCAGCGGCCGCGTCAGGCCGAGCGTGCGATCCACCCCCGCCTCGATCGCCGCCTTGGAGACGAAGGTGACCGAGCCGAAGAGCGAGGCCCGGCCGAAGGCGCCGAACATCGGGCGCCCGTGCACCGGCTGCGGCGTGGGGATGGAGGCATTGGGATCGCCCATCATCGCCCACGCGATGGCGCCGCATTTCAGCACCATGTCGGGCTTCACGCCGAAGAAGGCGGGCGACCACAGGCACAGATCCGCGAGCTTGCCGACCTCCACGCTGCCGACATGCGCGGAGATGCCCTGCGCGATGGCCGGGTTGATCGTGTATTTCGCGACGTAGCGCCGGGCGCGGAGGTTGTCGTTCTCGCCGGTCTCGCCGGGAAGGCGGCCGCGCTGGACCTTCATCTTGTGCGCGGTCTGCCAGGTGCGGATGATCACCTCGCCGACGCGTCCCATGGCCTGGCTGTCCGACGACATCATCGAGATCGCGCCGATGTCGTGCAGGATGTCCTCGGCCGCGATGGTTTCCTTGCGGATGCGGCTCTCGGCGAAGGCCACGTCCTCGGCGATGCGCGGGTCGAGGTGGTGGCACACCATCAGCATGTCGAGATGCTCGTCCACCGTGTTCACGGTGTAGGGCATCGTCGGATTGGTGGAGGAGGGCAGGACATTCGCTTCCCCCACCAGGGTCAGGATGTCGGGCGCGTGGCCGCCGCCCGCGCCTTCCGTGTGGAAGGCGTGGATGGCGCGGCCCTTGAAGGCGGCGATGGTGTCGGCGACGAAGCCGCTCTCGTTCAGCGTGTCGGTGTGGATCGCCACCTGGATGTCGAAGCGCTCCGCGACGTCGAGGCAGGTGTCGATGGCCTTGGGCGTGGTGCCCCAATCCTCATGGAGCTTCATCCCGGCCGCGCCCGCGCGCGCCATCTCCTCGAGCGCGGCGGGAAGGGCGGCGTTCCCCTTGCCGAGGAAACCGAGATTCATCGGGAAGCCCTCGGCCGCCTGCAGCATGCGGCCGATATGCCAGGGCCCCGGCGTGCAGGTGGTGGCGAGCGTCCCGTGCGCCGGGCCGGTCCCGCCGCCGAACATGGTCGTGACGCCGGAGCAGAGCGCCTCCTCGATCTGCTGCGGGCAGATGAAGTGGATATGCGCGTCGATCCCGCCGGCGGTGAGGATTTTTCCTTCGCCCGCGATGATCTCGGTGCCGGGGCCGATGACGATGTCCACGCCGGGCTGGGTGTCGGGGTTGCCGGCCTTGCCGATGGCGGCGATCCGCCCGTCCTTCAGGCCGAGATCGGCCTTCACGATCCCCCAGTGGTCGAGGATGAGGGCGTTGGTGATGACGGTGTCCATCGCCCCCCGGGCGCGGGTGGCCTGGGATTGCCCCATGCCGTCGCGGATCACCTTGCCGCCGCCGAACTTCACCTCCTCGCCATAGGTCGTGAGGTCGCGCTCCACCTCGATGACGAGGTCCGTGTCGGCGAGGCGCACGCGGTCGCCCACGGTCGGGCCATACATCCCCGCATAGGCGGCGCGGCTGATCCGGTAGGCCATCTAGAGCGCTCCCTCCGTCTCGCCGCGGAAGCCGTGGACGACGCGCCCGCCGCGGAAGGGCACCAGGCGCACCGTGCGGGACTGCCCCGGCTCGAAGCGCACGGCGGTGCCAGCCGGGATGTCGAGCCGCTGGCCGCGCGCCGCCGCGCGATCGAAGGAGAGCGCCGGGTTGGTCTCGGCGAAGTGGTAGTGGCTGCCGACCTGGACGGGCCGGTCGCCGGTGTTGGCGACCTCGATCTCGGTCACGGGCTGGCCGGCGTTCAGCTCGATCTCGCCTTCGGCGGGGATGATCTCGCCGGGGATCATCGGGAACCCTGCTGGACGGAGGTGGGCGGCGGGGCCGAAGGACGCGGTTCAAGGAAGCGCAAAACACCGGCCGCCAGGAAAACCGCCACAGCGAAGCCGAGCAATTGGAGCGCCGTCGGGATCTGCGCGAAGCGGCCCTCTACGCCCTGGATGCGGCCGTCGAGCGCGCCGACGCGGCCGCGGAGATCGGCAAGGTCGGTGACGATCTTCGTCTGTCCCTCCTCCAGCCGACGCTGACCGGCTTCGAGGCGCTCCAACGTTTTCTCCATGCGGATGCTGCTTTCTTCCAGGCGCGCGACGCGGCTGGAGAGGTCGCCTCCGTCCGAGCCGCTTCCGCCGCGTCCCCCGGGCGGCACGGGAAAGGTCACGATGTTCTCCGTCATGGTGCCTCCGGCTCCTGCCCCTCGAGCACGGCGGCGATATGGGTCCGAACGAAGCCGCAGTTGAGACACGTCAGAAGATAGGCCTTCGGCGCCGTGTTCACGACCGGAAACTGGTTCTCGCCATCGGATGTGCTGAGCAGACCCCACCGCTCCGTTCCGCACATGGGGCATTTGTCGGTGACGCGCTTCGCGGCCATGGCGTCCGCCACCGCCTTGAAGGGCTGGCTCCCGCTCATCGGATCGGCCTGTGGATCGTCACGAGCTTGGTTCCATCGGGAAACGTCGCCTCCACCTGAATTTCGGGAGTCATCTCGGAGATGCCCTCCATCACCTGGTCCCGCGTCAGGACCTCGGCGCCCTTCTCCATCAGCTCGGCGACGCTCATTCCGTCCCGCGCGCCTTCCACGACGAAATCGGTGATCAGCGCGATCGCCTCGGGGTGATTGAGCTTCAGGCCGCGGTCCAGCCGTCGGCGCGCCACCTGGGCCGCCATGGCGACCAGCAGCTTGTCCTTCTCGCGCGGGGTCAGGTTCATGGGCGCATCATGGCGAGCGAAGCGTCAGCAGGTCCAGAGTTTCGGCAGGCACGCCGCGCCGCCCATGGCATCTGCCCGCAGCGCGGGCACGGCGCGGCGCAGCCCGGCCCGCACCTCGGCGGCGGGGCCGAGCCAGCGCAGCAGCAGCAGCCCGGGCCGGAGCAGGCTCGCCTGCCCCTCCGTCATCTCCCGGGCGAGGTCGCGGTGGGCGGCGGCGTCCTCGGCCGCCAGCAGCAGGAGCGCGCAGGCCTCCGCACCC
>JAIEOO010000255.1 GCA_019750475.1 Acetobacteraceae bacterium
CGGCCCGGGCGAGTGGCGGCCGCGAGGGCGGCGATCCCGCCGAGGAGGCCGGCCGCGCGCCGCGTGAGCCGCGCGGGCGGAGGCTCGCCGCCGGCACGCCCCAAGGTGCTGTCAGCATCTCCCGGCAAAGCGACCATCCACTCCGAACCCGGGTCGCGCGGCGCTGCGCCCGGTTTTTTCTCCCAAGCTGCGAAAATGACACAGGCGACGGCTCGGGCATAGGGGCAAGCCGTTGGCAAACACCGAAAACTGACCCTGTCGGCAGATTGCGTGGCGGCGGGCAGGGGCCTACAAGGCCCGCAAGGACGCAGGAAGTCGGAGTTTCAACCAGAATGAAGAGCCCGCTCGACGCGCGGGACGCGACCATGGTCGGCCGTCGCACCGACGGCACCGTGATCCGCCGCCCGCTCTCACCGCATCTGCAAGTCTACGACATGATGCAGATCACGAGCGCGCTCTCGATCGGCCATCGCATCTCGGGCGTGGTGTGGTCCGTCGGGCTCGTGTTCTTCGTCTGGTGGCTCGTCGCGGCGGCGAGCGGCGAGGCCGCCTTCGAGCGCGCCCAGTGGTTCCTCTCCTCCTTCCTGGGCGTGATCGTGCTGTTCGGCATGACCGCCGCGGTCTGGTACCACACCCTGGCGGGCCTCCGTCACCTGGCCTGGGACGCCGGCTACGGCTTCGACATCCCGACCGTCTACAAGACCGGCAAGGCGCTGCTCGTGGCGACGGCCGGGCTGACGGTGCTGACCTGGATCATCGGCTTGATCGCCTGGCTGGCCTGACCGGCCGCGTCTCTGCAGGGTTGAGGCAAGAATGAGCAACCAAGAATCAACCGCGGCGATGCGCTCGGCCCCCATGCGGTCGGCCCTGGGCCGCGTGCGCCATCTCGGCGCGGCGCGGACCGGCACGCATCACTGGCTGATGCAGCGCGTCACCTCCGTCGCGCTGCTGCCCCTGACGCTCTGGTTCGTCTTCTCCGCGATCGGCCTGGCCGGCGCCTCCTACACCGAGACGCTGCTCTGGATCGGGGCGCCGGTGAACGCGGTGCTGCTGCTGGCGTTGATCGCGCTGACCTTCCACCACACGGCCTCCGGGCTGCAGGTGGTGCTGGAGGACTATGTGCGGCCGGAAGGGCGGCGCCTGATCGCCGTCTACGCGGTGAAGGGCGTGTGCTGGCTCGCCGGCATCGCCTGCGCGCTCGCGGTGCTGCGCATCGCGCTGATGCCGTAACGGATGCGGAACGGGACTGGCGCGGCCCCCGCGCCGCCCCACGCCTAGAGACGAGGTTGAGGGCGGCTCGCACCGCCCGCGCGAGACGGACGGGACGACGATGAACGCGATCAGCAAGCCTTCCTTCGGGGCCTACCGTGTGGTGGACCACACCTATGACGTGGTGGTGGTGGGCGCCGGCGGCGCCGGCCTGCGCGCCACCTTCGGCATGGGCGCGGCCGGCCTCAAGACGGCCTGCATCACCAAGGTGTTCCCGACACGCTCCCACACCGTCGCCGCGCAGGGCGGCATCGGCGCGGCGCTCGGCAACATGGGCGAGGACGACTGGCGCTGGCACATGTACGACACCGTGAAGGGGTCGGACTGGCTCGGCGACCAGGACGCCATCGAGTACATGTGCCGCGAGGCCATCCCCGCCGTCATCGAGCTCGAGCACTACGGCGTGCCCTTCAGCCGCACCGAGGACGGGCGGATCTACCAGCGCCCCTTCGGCGGCCACATGAAGGATTTCGGCAAGTCGCCCGCCATGCGCGCCTGCGCCGCGGCCGATCGCACGGGCCACGCCATCCTGCACACGCTGTACCAGCAGTCGCTCAAGCACGATTGCGAGTTCTTCGTGGAGTATTTCGCCCTCGACCTCATCATGGACGATGAGGGCGTGTGCCGCGGCGTCACCGCCTGGTGCCTCGAGGACGGCTCGATCCATCGCTTCCGCGCGCAGAGCGTGGTGCTCGCGACGGGCGGCTACGGCCGCGCCTGGTTCTCCTGCACCTCGGCCCACACCTGCACGGGCGACGGCAACGGCATGGTGCTGCGCGCCGGCCTGCCGCTGCAGGACCAGGAATTCGTGCAGTTCCACCCCACGGGGATCTACGGCGCCGGCTGCCTCGTCACCGAGGGCGCGCGCGGCGAGGGCGGGTACCTGACGAACTCCGAGGGCGAGCGCTTCATGGAGCGCTACGCGCCGACGGCGAAGGACCTGGCGAGCCGCGACGTCGTCTCCCGCGCCATGTCCATGGAGATCCGCGAGGGGCGCGGCTGCGGCCCGCTCAAGGACCACATCCTGCTGCACCTCGAGCATCTCGGCGCCGACATCCTGCACGAGCGCCTGCCCGGCATCTCCGAGACGGCGCGCATCTTCGCGGGCGTGGACGTCACGAAGGAGCCGATCCCGATGCTGCCGACCGTTCACTACAACATGGGCGGCATCCCCACGAACATCCACACCGAGGTGCTGCGCCCGACGCGCCAGGACGAGGACGCGATCGTCCCCGGGCTGATGGCCGTGGGCGAGGCCGCCTGCGTCTCGGTCCACGGGGCGAACCGCCTCGGCACCAACTCGCTGCTCGACCTCGTGGTGTTCGGCCGCGCCGCGGCGCATCGCGCGGCCGAGGTGGTGAAGCCGGGTGCCTCCCAGCCGCCGCTGCCGCCGCGCGCCGGCGAGGCGAGCCTCGACCGCTTCGACCGCATCCGCCACGCCAAGGGCGGCACCCCGACCTCCGAGCTGCGGCTCGAGATGCAGCGGACCATGCAGGCCCACGCCGCGGTCTTCCGCACCTCCGAGCTGCTGAAGGAGGGCGTCGAGAAGATGACGAAGGTCGCCGGCGGCATGCGCGACCTTCAGGTCAATGACCGCTCGCTGGTCTGGAACAGCGACCTCGTCGAGGCGCTGGAGCTCGACAACCTCGTCGGCAACGCGATGACGACCATCGTCTCCGCCGAGGCGCGCAAGGAAAGCCGCGGCGCCCACGCGCAGGAGGACTACCCCGAGCGCGACGATGCGAACTGGATGAAGCACACGCTCGCCTGGTCGGACGAGAACTACAACGTCCGTCTCGACTATCGCGGCGTGAAGATGCGGACGCTCACCAACGAGGTGCAGGTGTTTCCGCCCAAGGCACGGGTGTACTGAACCATGAGCGGCGGCTTCCGCGTCCTCAAGATCTGGCGCGACCACGAGTACGAACGTGGTCAGCACGCCGGTCGCGTCGGTGAGGCGGTGCCGCGTTGGTCGAAGGATCGTAGTGGCTTTGACGTTTACGCGGCGGGAAACAAGCTCGCCAACGCCGAGACGGTACCGACGCTGGACGACGTCTGGTCGAAGCTGGCAGCCGGGTATGGCGTGCGCTGTGTCGAACCTACGACCGGCTACGAGTCGATCTTGTACGGCAGGTTCAAGGCGGTCATTCAACAAGCATGATCGCTCATAGATTCAATCACTGGCGAAGCTTCGCGTCGCGATCAGCGACGCGCTCCGAGAGGCCGTAACCTATGGCGACCTTCACCCTCCCCAAGAACAGCACCGTCGGCACAGGCAAGACCTGGAAGGCCGAGGCGGGTGCGACGAACGTCAAGGCGTTCAAGATCTACCGCTGGGATCCGGATACCGGCGACAACCCGCGCTATGACACCTACGAGGTGGACATGGACAAGTGCGGGCCCATGGTCCTGGACGCCCTCATCAAGATCAAGAACGAGGTGGACAGCACGCTGACCTTCCGGCGCTCCTGCCGGGAAGGCATCTGCGGCTCCTGCTCGATGAACATCGACGGGCTCAACACCCTCGCCTGCCTCAAGCCCATCGAGGAGGTGAAGGGCGACGTCCGCATCAACCCGCTGCCGCACATGCCGGTGGTGAAGGATCTGGTGCCGGACCTGTCCAACATCTACGCCCAGTACCGCTCCATCGAGCCCTGGCTGCAGTCCGAAACCCCGGCCCCGCCGGGCGAGGAGCGCCGCCAGTCGAAGGAGGAGCGCGCGAAGATCGACGGGATGTGGGAATGCATCCTGTGCTTCTGCTGCTCCACCGCCTGCCCGAGCTACTGGTGGAACGGCGACCGCTTCCTGGGCCCGGCCATCCTGCTCGCCGCCTATCGCTGGATCGCCGACAGCCGCGACGAGGCGACCGGGCAGCGCCTCGACAACCTCGAGGACCCGTTCCGCCTCTATCGCTGCCACACCATCATGAACTGCGCCCGGACCTGCCCGAAGGGGCTGAACCCGGCCGAGGCGATCGGCAAGATCAAGCAGCTGATGGTCGAGCGCCAGGGCTGAGCCGCAACGCATCGTCGTCATCGGGGCGCGGCGGCCGATCGGTCGCCGCGCCCTTTTCGTTTCCGGGAATAGGTCCGGACAAACTCTTGCCGCGGACTGACCGGCGGCGCAGACTTCCATCCGGGCCGCGCCGGAGAGCGGGCCTCCGGAGGATCGTCCCATGCAGCGCCGCGCCATGCTGGCCGGGCTCGCCGCCGCGACCGCGCCGTTCATGGCGGCCCGGGCGCAGTCCTGGCCCACGCGGCCCATCCGGCTGATCATCCCCTATCCGCCGGGCGGCGCGACCGACACGCTGGCCCGCCCCTTCGCCGAGCGCATGCGCGCGCGCCTCGGCCAGCCGCTGGTGATCGAGAACCGGGGCGGGGCCGCGACCAGCATCGGGATGGAGGCGGCGGCCCGGGCGGCGCCGGACGGCTACACCCTGGTCGTGAACGCCGACAACGTCGCCTATTTCCCGCTGCTCTACCGGCGGCTGCCCTACGACCTGTTCCGCGATTTCGTCGCCGTCTCCAACCTCGCGGCGACGCCGCTCGTGCTCGGGATCAACCCGCGCGTCCCGGCGCGCGACCTGCACGAATTCGTCGCCCTGCTGCGCCGCGAGCCCGACCGCTGGGCCTTCGCGAACCCGAGCCTCGGCGCGCCGCATCACCTCGGCTTCGAGCTCTTCGCGCGCGAAGCCGGCGTCCGCATGCTGCAGGTCGAATACCGGGGTGGTGGCCCGGCGCTGAACGACGTGCTCGCCGGGCATGTGCATCTCGGCGTGTTCTCGCTCGGCGCGGTCAGCCAGCATTTCCAGGCCGGCACGCTGCGGCCGCTCGCCATCCTCTCGCCCCGGCGGTCCGGGGCGGCGCCCGACATCCCGACCACGGCGGAGATGGGGCTGCCGCGGGTGCTGTCCGACCTCAACTTCATGCTCTTCGCACCGAGCGCGGTGCCGCGGGACATCGTGACGGCGCTGCATGCCGCCGTGGCGGAGAGCATGGCCGACCCGGCCCTGCGCGAGACGCTGGGCCGCGCGGGCTTCGACATCTCGACCAGCACGCCCGAGGAGGCCGCCGCGCGGCTGCGCGCCGAGCGCGAGCGATGGGCGCCGGTGCTGACGGGCCTCAACCTCAACCTGGAGTGAGCGGAATGGCGGTCCTCGACATCAGGGGCGACGCGCGGCGCGTCGTGGACGCGGTGAAGGCGGGGGGCGTCGCGGTCTTCCCGACGGATGTGGGCTATGCCGGGGCGGCGGGCTGCGAGGCGGCGCTGACCCGCTTCTTCCGGGCGAAGGGGCGGGGCGCGCACAAGCGCAACGCGATGCTCGGCAGCCTCGCCATCCATGAGGATGTCCACACCCTGCCGACGCGGGCGAACAGGATGATCCGCGCCCTGGTCGAGGATTACGACCTGCCGATCTCGGCGATCGGGCCCTATCGGACCGATCATCCCCTGCTGCGGCGCCTCGGCGACACGGCGCTCGCTGCCAGCACGGAGGGCGGGACGCTCGCCATCCTGATGAATGTGGGCGCGCTCGAATACGAGATGGCGACGCTCGCCGCCGCGGAGGGGCAGCCGCTCTTCGGTTCCTCCGCGAACCTCACGGGGACGGGAACGAAGTTCCGCGCCGAGGAGGTCCAGCCCGAGATCCGGGCCTGCGCCGACATCGTGCTCGACTACGGCTTGCAGAAGTATCACCGCTACCGGCGGTCCTCGACCATGATCGACTTCTCGACCATGGAGGTGGTCCGCATCGGCTCCTGCTACGAGCTGGTGCAGGACGTGCTGCGCCGGCACTTCGGCGTCGAGCTGCCGGACGATCCGGGGCTGGAGGCGCTGCCCTCGGGCCATGTGCGGGAGGCGCAGCGCCGCTACGCCTGAGCGGCAGCGCCGGGCGCGGTCAGCGGACCACGACGCGGGTCGCGCCCAGGTTCAGCACCTGCTGGCAATTCGCCGCCTGGCCGTTCGCGGTGCAGTTCAGCAGGAAGACCTCGACGCAGAATCCGGCCAGCGTCTGCGCCACCATCCCGGCCTGGCTGCGCTCGTTGGTGAAGCTGGCCACCCGGCTGCGGCCGGCGTTCGGGATGTTGCTCCGCCCGACCATCTGGCCGGAGCTGCCGCAGGTGCTGATGTAGGTGTCGGTGGTGACGCGCGCATCGCCGCCCAGGCGGCTGGCCTCGATGTCCACCTGGTACACGCGGTTGCCGCCGGGGATGTCGATGCGCACGGCGCAGCGCGCCTCGTTGCCGCGATGGGGCTGGCAGGCGGCGCTGCCCACCTGCGCGAAGGCCGGGGCGGCCGCGACGGTGGCGAGCAGGGACAGGATGGCGAGGCGGTGCACGGGCGTCTCCGATCTCGGGCTTGACTGGTCCCGCGAACCCTGCGCCGGGCCGCGCGCGGGTTCAATCGGGTGCCGCCGATCCCGCCCATCGGCGGCCCCGATCAGCCCTGGGCACCGATGTCTGTCGGGGCCGGCGGAGGCGGGAGTCGTGGCCGCATCGTGGAACGCTGCGCGCGGCGCGGACTGTGGGCGGGGCGGGCGCGGGCGATCAGCCGCAGGCGTAGGTGAGGGCGGCGCGGATCAGCGGCTCCCCGACCGAGCCGCTGGTGGACAGGGCCGCCAGCGTCGCCTCGCCCCGCGCGCCGACGGGTTGGGGCGTCTGGCTGCCCTCGAAGCGGCCGCCGGGCAGGGAGGTCTGCCGGCCCGCATTCACGAGGCGCAGACTGACGGGCAGGGTGCTGCCGTTGCGGAAGGTCACGAGGTAGAGGAAGCGCCCGCCGGACTGCGGTTGCGGCGTCACCCGCGCGACCAGGAAGCCCTGCGGGCACCGGCCGGTGACGTCGGTCTGGGCGGCGGCTGGGCCCGCCGCGGCGAGCGCGAGTGCGGCACCCCAAAAGGCCTGTCGTGTCATGCAACTGCCCCGGATCGCCGCGCAGCTTAGCCATGGCTGCCCGGGGATTTGCAACATTCCCGCGCTGCGGTAACCCTCCCGCACCCAAGGCAAGGCACAGGGAAACTCCATGGCCCGCAAGAAGATCGCCCTCGTCGGCGCCGGCAACATCGGCGGCACGCTCGCCCACCTCATCGGCCTGAAGGAACTGGGCGACGTCGTCCTGTTCGACGTGTTCGGCGGCGTCGCGGCGGGCAAGGCGCTCGACATCATGCAGAGCGGGCCCGTGGACGGCTTCGACAGCGCGATGAGCGGCGGGTCCGACTACGCGGCGATCGCGGGCGCGGATGTGGTCATCGTGACGGCGGGCTTCCCGCGCATGCCGGGCATGAGCCGCGACGACCTGCTGACCAAGAACGCCGGCGTGATGGCGCAGGTGGCCGAGGGCATCAAGACCTACTGCCCCGACGCCTTCGTGATCTGCATCACCAACCCGCTCGACGTCATGGTGTGGGCGCTGCAGCAGAAGTCCGGCCTGCCGCCGCACAAGGTCGTCGGCATGGCGGGCGTGCTGGACAGCGCCCGCTTCCGCCTCTTCCTGGCGCAGGAGTTCAACGTCTCGGTCGAGGACGTGACGGCCTTCGTGCTCGGCGGCCATGGCGACACCATGGTGCCGCTGACGCGCTACTCCACCGTCGCCGGCATCCCCGTGCCCGACCTCGTGAAGATGGGCTGGACGACGCAGGAGAAGATCGACGCGATCGTGAACCGCACCGCCAATGGCGGCGGCGAGATCGTGAAGCTGCTCGAGCGCGGCTCGGCCTTCTACGCCCCGGCCGCGAGCGCGGTGCAGATGGCCGAGGCCTACCTGAAGGACAAGAAGCGCGTCCTGCCCTGCGCCGTGATGCTGAACGGCGAGTACGGCCTGAAGGACTTCTACGTGGGCGTGCCGGTCGTGATCGGCGCGGGCGGCGTCGAGCGCGTCGTCGAAGTGCAGTTCACGCCGGAGGAGAAGGCGGCCTTCGACAAGTCCTGCGACGCCGTGAAGAAGCTGGTCGAGGACTTCAAGAAGCTCGGCGTCTGAGGGCATCCCCGTGCGGGTTGCCGTGATCGCCGACATCCACGGCAACCTTCTCGCCCTCGAAGCCGTGCTGGCGGAGGTCGAGGCCGCCGCGCCCGACCTCCTCATCGAGCTCGGCGACGCCGTCAGCGGGCCGTTGCAGCCCGCCGGGTGTTTCGAGCGCCTCGCGGCGCTCGATGCCGTGCTGATCCGCGGCAACCATGACCGCTGGGTGGCGGCCGACAGCCCGGACGGCCTCTCGCCGGTGGACCGCTTCACCTGGGAGCGCCTCTCGCCCGGCCAGCGCGCGGCGCTGATGGCGCGGCCCATGGTCTGGCGCGACGCCGGCATCCTGGCGATGCACGCGCTCGCCGCCGACGACAACGCCCACCTGCTGCACGAGGCGACGCCCGAGGGCGTGCGCGAGCGCCGCCCGCCGGAGGTCCAGGCGCTGCTGCCGCCCTCCGCGGGCGAGACCCTGGTCCTCACGGCGCACACGCATCGCCTGGGCACGGCGCTGCTGCCCGACGGGCGCCTGGTGGTGAACCCCGGCGCCGTCGGCCTGCCGGCCTATCGCGACACCGAACCGCACCCGCACGCCATGGAGGCCGGCAGCCCGCACGCGCGCTGGGCGCTCCTCGAATGGCGGCGCGGGCAATGGCACGTCGAGCATCGCGCCGTGCCCTATGATTGGGCAGCCGCTTCCGCCGAGGCGGCGCGTAACGGCGCGCCCCGCTGGGCGCATGCCATCGCCCATGGCATCCTGAACTGAGGTTGGGACGAAGACGAAATGAACATCCACGAATACCAGGGCAAGGAGCTGCTGCGCCGCTACGGCGTCGCCGTCCTTGACGGTCATGTCGCCACCACGCCGGAAGAGGCCGAGGCCGGCGCCCGCCAGCTGCCGGGCCCGATCTACGTCGTGAAGAGCCAGATCCACGCGGGCGGCCGCGGCGCCGGGCGCTTCAGGAACGATCCGAACGGCAAGGGCGGCGTGCGCCTCGCCAAGTCGCCGGAAGAGGTGAAGCAGCACGCGGCCGCCATGCTGGGCCAGGTGCTCGTGACCAAGCAGACGGGGCCCGAGGGCAAGCAGGTGAACCGCCTCTACATCGAGGCGGGCTGCGACATCGCGCGCGAGCTGTACCTCGCCTTCCTGCTCGACCGTGACACCTCGCGCATCGTCATCATGGCCTCCACCGAAGGCGGCATGGAGATCGAGGAGGTGGCCGAGCACCACCCCGAGAAGATCCTGCGCGTGCATGTGGACCCCGCGACCGGCGTGCAGGGCTGGCACGGCCGCAAGCTCGCCTTCGGGCTGGGCCTGGAGGGCAAGCAGGTCAACGCCTTCGTCGCCTTCGTGACCGGCCTCTACAAGGCCTACACCGAGCTCGACTGCGCCATCGTCGAGATCAACCCGCTCGTCGTGACGAAGGGCGGCGAGGTGGTCGCGCTCGACGCCAAGGTCTCCTTCGACGACAACGCGCTCTACCGCCACAAGGACCTCGAGGCGCTGCGCGACGACACGGAGATGGACCCGAAGGAGCTGGACGCCGTCCAGAACGACCTGAACTACGTGGCGCTCGACGGCGAGATCGGCTGCATGGTGAACGGCGCGGGCCTCGCCATGGCGACGATGGACATCATCAAGCTGTACGGCAGCAGCCCGGCCAACTTCCTCGACGTCGGCGGCACGGCGGACAGCGCGCGCGTGACGCAGGCCTTCCGCATCATCACCTCGGACCCGAACGTCAAGGCGATCCTCGTCAACATCTTCGGCGGCATCGCCAAGTGCGACATGATCGCGACCGGCATCGTCGAGGCGTCGAAGAACCTCGCCCTGTCGGTGCCGCTGGTCGTGCGCCTCGAAGGCACCAACGTCGAGCTCGGCAAGAAGATCCTGGCCGAGAGCGGGCTCGCGATCATCGCGGCCGACAACCTGGCCGACGCGGCGCAGAAGGCGGTTGCCGCCGTGAAGAACAACGATCCCGCCGGTTCGGCGAAGGGAGCCTGACCGATGGCGATCCTGATTGATAAGAACACGCGCGTCATGACCCAGGGCTTCACCGGGGCCCAGGGCACGTTCCACGCCAGCCAGGGCATCGCCTACGGCTCGAACTACGTGGGCGGCGTGACGCCGGGGAAGGGGGGCACGATGCACCCGACCCTGAACCTGCCGGTGTTCAACACCGTCGCCGAGTGCAAGGCGGCGACCGGCGCCGACGCCTCGGTCATCTACGTGCCGGCGGCCTTCGCGGCGGATTCCATCCTGGAGGCGATCGACGCCGAGATCCCGCTGATCATCTGCATCACCGAGGGCATCCCCGTCCTCGACATGGTGAAGGTGAAGCGGGCGCTCGGCACCTCGAAGTCGCGGCTCGTCGGGCCGAACTGCCCGGGCGTCATCACGCCCGAGGCCTGCAAGATCGGCATCATGCCGGGCCACATCCACCGCCGCGGCTCGGTCGGCATCGTGTCGCGCTCCGGCACGCTCACCTACGAGGCGGTGGCGCAGACGACCGCGGCCGGCCTCGGCCAGTCCTCCTGCGTCGGCATCGGCGGCGACCCGGTGAAGGGGATGGACTTCATCGACGTGCTCGAGCTGTTCCTCAAGGACGACGAGACGAAGTCCATCATCATGATCGGCGAGATCGGCGGCCAGTCGGAGATCCAGGCGGCCGAGTTCCTGGCGCGCGAGAATTTCGGGCCGGGCAAGCCGAACAAGCCGGTGGTGGGCTTCATCGCCGGGGCGACGGCCCCTCCGGGCCGGCGCATGGGCCATGCGGGCGCGGTCATCTCCGGCGGCAAGGACACGGCGGCCGCCAAGATGGGGGCGATGGGCAAGGCGGGCATCCACCTGGCCGACAGCCCGGCGAGCCTCGGCTCGACGATGGTGCGCGCCCTGTCGAAGTGACGCGCCCGGGCGGCGCTCAGCGCCGCCCGGCGATCTGCTGATCCCAGCGGAGCAGCAGATGCGCGTGGAACTCGTGCGCCAGCGGCCGCGCCACCGGGCGCGCCGCGATCTCGGCGGCGACGGTCGTGGGCAGCAGCGCGTCCAGGGCGGCCTGCTCGTCCGGCGGGAGCGCGACGGCCGGGGTGCCCGGCCAGGGCGGTTCGCCGGGCAGGATCCCGCGGCCGAAGCCGAGCCCCTGGAGGCGCGGCTCGAACAGCAGCGGCGCGAGGGCCGCGACCCCGGCCGCGGCCTCCGCCGTGATGAAGCGCGGCACCAGCGCCACCACCCCGAGCGGCAGGACGGGCGCGCCGTCGAACAGCGCGAGTTGCGTGTCGGCCGGCAGGCGTCCCCGGACGCGCCCGGTGATGTGCCCGAGGATCGTGCCGGTGATCAGGGCGCAGCCACCCTCCTTCAGCTCCTCCATCGCGGCCAGGGTGGAGACCGGGTAGTAGGCGATGTGCGGATCGAGGGCCTCCAGATAGGCCCAGCTGCGGTCCCACCCGGTCTGCGGGTCGGCCGGATCGCGGTCGTTCAGCAGATAGGGCAGGGATACGGCGAAGTGCAGGCCCGAGGCGCTGCTGTCGAGCCTCGGGTAGAGGAAGCCGCGCGGGTCCTGCCGCGCGAAGTCGAGCAGTTCGCGCGGGGTCCTCGGCGGGCGGACACGGTCCCGCGGCAGGTGCAGCAAGCCCGGGCCGCCGGGCGCGGCCGTCAGGGCGAGCGCTTCCCGCTCGACGAGGTCGCGGATGTGGCGCAGCCCGGGACTCAGGGCCGCCGGGTCGGCGCTTGGAGCCGCGGCGGCCAGCGCCGGCGGGAGCGCGTCCCAGACGTTGCGGCGTCGGCCGAGCTCCATCCCGGGAAGGCCGACGATCACGAGGTCCGCGAGCGGCGCGCGCCGGCGGACCGACTCGGCCAGCGGGCCGCCGACGAAGCTCGGATGCTCCTCCGTCACCTCCAGCACCCAACCGGGCGGGGCCGGCAGGAGCGGCGCCAGGTCGCGCAGGCCCTCCGCCGCGATCAGGATGCGGAGCCGGGGTTGCCCTTGCGCGGCCGCCGGGCCGGCCGCCAGGGCGCCGAGGAGCGCGCGGCGTGGCAGGGCGCCGGTCATGGCATGGCTCCCGTCCGGCGCACGCCGCTCATCGTCGGGCGGGCCGACGGGCCCGCCGGCGGAGCGTGCTCATGTTCCTCCGTGGCGAAGTAGCTGCCGGCCGCGTGCAGGACGTCGCCGATCCAGCTCCGCCGGGGCGTCGCCGCGGCCGTCGCCGGAAGCTCCGCGGGGGGCTCCGGCGCCATGGTGTAGGCGATCCGCGCCTGAAGTCCGACGGCGGCCGCGTAGTAGTCCGGCGCGCGCGCGACGCCGGGCGCCTGCGGCGCCGAAGCGCCGTGACGCAGCCGAAGGAACATGTGGACGGCCTGGACACCGCTGTGCCCGGGATAGGGCGCGATGGAATTGGACCTGAGTTCGACCCAGGCCGGCGGCCGGTGCGCGTGGCCCGGGTAGTCCCAGAATTGCAGCGCGGCCTGCGTCGTCGGGGCGTCGAAGCGCTGCCAGGCGAGGTTGAGCGGGACGCGGAGCGCATCCCAGGAGAACCGCGGCGGCCAGCCGGCCGCGGGTGACGGCGCCGCGCCCGATGCCGGGATGAGCAGCCAGTCCGGCGGGAGGTGCCAGCGGCCGAAGGCCGCGGTCCGCATCAGCGCGAGGCCGTCCCGTTCGAGCTCGGCCCAGGCCGGATCGGGGGCGATGCGGGACAGGGCGCGGAGGACCGGGAACGCGTAGTAGGAGAGATTGACGACGATCCCGTCGGGCCGCTCGAAGCCGTGCGCGCCGGGCAGCAGCAGGGTATGGCCCCGCTGTCGCCGCACGCAGCAGGCCAGCACGTCATGGGCGATGCGGGCCGCGCTGCGGTGCCATTCGGGCTCGTTCCAGCGTTCCGCCGCGCGCAGCAGCGCCCAGGCGATGTAGAGATCCCCGTCGGTCGCGTTGTTCGTGTCCTGCACGCCGAAGGCGCCGTGCGGCGTGTAGCGCCAGGCGTGGAGCGAGTCGGTCGGCCGCGAGAGGTTGAGTCTCGTCCAGCGCCAGAGCCGTTCGAAGGCTGGGCGGTCGCCGAAATGCGTGGCGAAGAACATGCCGTACCCCTGGCCTTCGCTGTGCGAGATGCCGCCATTGGCGGTGTCCACGATGCGGCCTTCGGGCGCCATGTAGCGGCGCTGGAACTGCTGCCACTCGCTGGCGTCGGGGGGCGTCCAGGCCGGCTGGGCGGCGGTCGGACCCGCGAGGACCACGAGGATCGCCCCCCAGAACCGCCAAGCCATGACCGACGCTCCAACGGTGAGAGCCGGCAGGCTAAGCTCATGGCTACAGCGTTGGAAGCCCCGCGTTTTCCCGGCGGCGGCATGATGCGCCGCAGCAAGGATTTCCACGCAGGGCAGGCTATCCATCCTGCCCTGCCGCCGCCATTCTTCGCGTGTTAAGAGCGGCGAACGCAAAGCTGCAAACCAAGCAAGCTGCAAACCAAGCAAGAAGGGACGCGGGCGCCAGCCGCCCGCGCGTGACGGCATGGCCGGTGTGGATATCCTCGCCTCCGCGATGAATGGCGCGAACGCCGCCTTCCTCGCCGATCTCTATGCCCGCTGGGTGGAGAACCCCTCCAGCGTGGACGTGTCCTTCCAGGAACTCTTCGCCGCGCTGAACGACGATGCGCGGGCGGTGCTGACCGACGCGACCGGTGCCTCCTGGGCGCCGCGGCCGCGCGGCGGCTTCGCGCCCGAGGACGCGGCGGCCGCCCCGGCCGGCAAGGAGCGCCGCGCGCAGCCGCCAGCCGACCCCGAAGCCATCCGTCGGGCGCAGCTCGACAGCATCCGCGCGCTGATGCTCATCCGCTCCTACCGCGTGCGGGGGCATCTGGAGGCGAAGCTCGATCCGCTCGGGTTGCAGCAGCAGAAGCCCCACCCGGAGCTGTCGCCCGAGTTCTGGGGCTTCGGGCCGAACGACCTCGACCGCCCGATCTTCATCGACAAGGTCCTCGGCCTCGAGACCGCGACCATCCGGCAGATCATGGAGCGCGTGCGGGCGACCTATTGCGGTCCGATCGGCGTCGAGTTCATGCACATCCAGGATCCGGACCAGAAGGCCTGGATCCAGCGCAAGGTCGAGGGCGCGCCCTGGACCACCGCCTTCGACCAGGGGGCCAAGCGCCGCATCCTGGAGCAGCTGACCGAGGCCGAGGGCTTCGAGGCCTTCTGCGCCAAGAAGTATGTCGGCACGAAGCGCTTCGGCCTCGAGGGCGGGGAGAGCACCATCCCCGCGGTGCAGGCCGTCATCGAGACGGCGGCGCTGAACGGCGTCAACGAGATCGCGATCGGCATGGCGCATCGCGGCCGGCTCAACGTCCTCGTGAACGTCGTGAAGAAGCCCTACACCCAGGTCTTCGCCGAGTTCCGCGGCGCCTCGCCCGCGCCCGACGACGTGCAGGGCTCGGGCGACGTGAAGTACCATCTCGGCACCTCGACCGATATCGAGATCGGCGGGCGGATGGTGCACCTCTCGCTCCAGCCCAACCCGTCGCATCTCGAAGCGGTGGACCCGGTCGTGGTCGGCAAGGTGCGCGCCCGGCAGGACATGGCCGGCGACGTGCTGACCCGGCGCTCGGTGATGGGCATCCTGCTGCATGGCGACGCCGCCTTCGCCGGCCAGGGCCTGGTCTACGAGACGCTCGCCATGTCGCAGCTCGTCGGCTACCGCACGGGCGGCACGGTGCACATCGTCACCAACAACCAGATCGGCTTCACCACGGTGCCGGCGCACGCCTATTCCGGCCTCTACTGCACCGACATCGCCAAGAGCATCCAGGCGCCGATCCTGCACGTGAACGGCGACGACCCGGAGGCGGTGGTGTTCTGCGCCCGCATGGCGGCGGAGTTCCGCATGCTGTTCGGCGCGGACATCGTGCTCGACATCGTGTGCTACCGCCGCCACGGCCACAACGAGAGCGACGAGCCGGCCTTCACCCAGCCCGTGATGTACAACCGCATCCGGGAGATGAAGACGACGCGCACCTGGTACGCCGAGCGCCTGGCGCGCGAGGGCAGCATCCCGGCCGAGGAGGCGCAGGCCATCCAGGACGCCTTCAACCAGAAGCTGGAGGACGCCTTCCAGGCGGCGCAGAGCTTCAAGGTGAACAAGGCCGACTGGCTGGAGGGGCACTGGTCCGGGCTGAAGCCCGCCGGCTCCGACGACGCCGAGCGCGACGAGGCGACGGCGGTCGGCCTCGACACGCTGCGCGAGGTGGGCGAGGCGCTGTGCCGCGTGCCGGGCGACTTCCAGGCCAATTCCAAGATCCTGCGCCAGCTCGACCAGAAGCGGGCCGCGATCCAGTCGGGCGAGAACATCGACTGGGCGACCGGCGAGGCGCTGGCCTTCGGCACGCTGCTGCTCGAAGGCCATCGCGTCCGCCTCTCGGGCGAGGACGTGCAGCGCGGCACCTTCAGCCACCGCCACGCGGTGCTGGTGGACCAGGCGACGCAGAAGGAATACGCGCCGCTCAACAACCTCCGCCCCCGCGGCGAGGACGGCAAGCCCGCGAAGTTCGAGGCCTTCAACTCCCTCCTGTCGGAGATGGGCGTTCTCGGCTTCGACTACGGCTATTCGCTCGCCGATCCCTCGACGCTCGTGCTGTGGGAGGCGCAGTTCGGCGACTTCGCCAATGGCGCGCAGGTCATCATCGACCAGTTCATCGCCTCGGCCGAGACGAAGTGGCTGCGCATGTCGGGCCTCGTGATGCTGCTGCCCCATGGCTATGAGGGGCAGGGGCCGGAGCATTCGTCGGCGCGGCTCGAGCGCTACCTGCAGCTCTGCGCCGAGCGGAACATGCGGGTGTGCAACTTCACGACGCCGGCGAACTACTTCCACGCGCTGCGCCGGCAGCTGAAGGCGAACTACCGCAAGCCGCTGGTGGTGATGACGCCGAAGTCGCTGCTGCGGCACAAGCTGGCCGTCAGCAGCCTGGCGGAGTTCGGGCCGGGCAGCGCCTTCCGCCACGTCATCCCCGAGGTGGACGCCATCGCGCCCGAGGAGAAGGTGCGGCGCGTCATCCTCTGCACCGGCAAGGTCTATTACGACCTGCTGCAGGAGCGGCGGGACCGCAACATCCAGGACGTGGCGATCCTGCGGCTGGAGCAGCTCTATCCCTTCCCGACCAGGTCCCTGCCGCCGGCGCTCGCGCCCTACCGCAACGCCGAGGTCGTGTGGTGCCAGGAGGAGCCCGAGAACATGGGGGCCTGGCACTTCGTGGACCGGCGGATCGAGAAGGTGCTGGCCAGCCTCGAGGTGAAGGCGAAGCGTCCCGTCTATGTCGGGCGGGAGGAGGCGGCTTCGCCCGCCACCGGCCTCGCCAAGGTGCATCAGGCCCAGCAGGAGGCGCTGGTCCGCGCCGCCCTCGGCGTCTGACGCCGGTTTTTTGAACGAAGTTGAAATGAAGGGGCGCGGCTGACAGCCGCGCCCGACCGGGGCTAAAACCCGGTCCGGAGCAAAGCGAGACGATGGCAACCGAAATCCTGGTGCCCACCCTGGGCGAAAGCGTCAGCAGCGCGACCGTCGCGCGCTGGCTGAAGCAGGCCGGCGAGGCCGTGAAGGCCGACGAGCCGCTGGTGGAGCTGGAGACCGACAAGGTCACGGTGGAGGTCCCGGCCCCCGCCGCCGGCGTGCTGGAGAGCATCGCGGCGAACAGCGGCGCCGAGGTCGCGCCGGGCGCCGTGCTCGGCCACATCGCGGCCGGTGGCGCCGCCGCCGCGCCGAAGCCGG
>JAIEOO010000189.1 GCA_019750475.1 Acetobacteraceae bacterium
CTGGGGCGCGGAACTCGCGGGCGGCGGCGACGCGGCGCGGCGCGCGGCCGCGATCGTGACGACGGCGACGGCCGGCTCCTTCGGCGTCGGCGCGCTGCTGACGCTCGGCGTGCTGGAGATGGCGCCGGAGCACAGGCCGCCCGTCACCTTCTGGGTGCAGGTGGCGCTCGCCCTCGGGCTGCTGCCGGTGCTGGCCCGCCTGCCCGAGACGCTGCGCGCCCCCGTCCCCGGCTGGCTGCGCCGCCCCGCCTTTCCGCGCGGGACCTGGGCGACAACGCTTCCCATGCTGGCGGCCTGGGGCAGCACGGGCACGATGCTGACGGCCGTGCCCGCCGTGCTGGCGGGCGCGGGGCATCCGAAGCTCGGCGCCGTCGCGGTCGCCGTGATGATCCTGGTGGGCGTCGCCGTGCAGCAGGGGCTCAAGCGGGTGGAGCCGCGGCGCAGCGTCCGCCTCGGCCTCGTGCTGATGGCGGGCGGCCTGGCGCTGGCGGTGCCGGGGGCGCTGACGGAGAGCCTGTGGCTGCTGCTGATCGGCGGCGCGCTGCTGGGCTCCGCCGCCTACGGCTTCACCTATCTCGGCGGCCTGGCCGGCGCCGTGGCCGCCGCCCAGCCGGAGGAGCGGGCGCGGGCGACGGCCGGCTTCTTCCTGATCGCCCATTGCGGCTTCTCGCTGGTGCCGGTGGCGGCCGGGATCGCGGTGGACGCGGCGGGCGCGCCCGCCGCGCTGTGGGGCCTGCTGGCCGTCGTCACGCTCTTCGCCGCGGCGCTGTGGCCGCGGCTGAGGTGATGCGATCCGATGACCGAAGGGGCTTCAGCCCCGGAGGTCTGAATCGGATCGCCGCCACGCGATCCGATGACCGAAGGGGCTTCGGCCCCGGAGGTCTGAATCGGATCGCCAGCAACGCGACCCGATGACCGAAGGGGCTTCAGCCCCGGAGGTCTGAATCGGATCGCCAGCAACGCGACCCGATGACCGAAGGGGCTTCGGCCCCGGAGGTCTGAATCGGATCGCCGCCACGCGACCCGATGACCGAAGGGGCTTCAGCCCCGGAGGTCTGAATCGGATCGCCAGCAACGCGACCCGATGACCGAAGGGGCTTCGGCCCCGCAGGTCTGAACCGGATCGCCAGCAGCCCCTAAACGACTTGCAGCAGGCCTGCGAAGAGCTTCCCGCGCGCCGCGAGGGACGGGACGATGATGTGCTCCTCCAGCGTGTGGGCCATCGCCCCCTGCACGCCCAGCCCGTCCAGCGTCGGGATGCCCATGGCGCCCGTGAAGTTCCCGTCCGACCCGCCGCCCGAGGACTGGTGCGGCAGCGGGAAGCCCAGGCGCTTCGCGATCCGCTCCGCCGTCGCGTGCAGCGCCATCACCTTCGCGTCCGGCTCCCAAACCGGGCGCGTCACGCCGCGCGTGACCGCCAGCTGCACGTCGTTCCCCGTCGGCCGCAGGGCGAGCATCTTCGCGACGCCCGCGTCCAGGTCCTCCTGGCGCTTGGCCATCGAGAGCGCCTCGGCGTCGCAATGCGTGGCGACGCAGTTCACCCACTGCCCGGCATGGACGACGCCGATGGAGAAGGTGCAGTCCTCCGTCGTCATCTCCTCGATGGCGAGGATCTGCTTCGCCATCTCCCGGATCGCCGAGCGCCCCTCGGAGAGCCGCGCCCCCGCATGCGACGGCCGCCCCGTGGTGCGCAGGTTGAAGCGCGCGATGGCGTAGCGGCCCGTCACCACGCCGCCATCGGGCCGCGCCGGTTCGGGCACCAGCACCACGGCGTGCCGCGCGGCCTCGGCCTCGATGATGTCGCGGGTCGAAGGCGTGCCCACCTCCTCGTCCGGCGTCAGCAGCACGGTGACGGGCCGCGACGTCGGGATGCCCGCGCGGAGGAGCTGCCCGATGGCTTCCACGGCCAGATAGGTGCCGCCCTTCATGTCCTGGATGCCGGGTCCGTAGGCCTTGTCGCCCTCCCGCCGGAAGGGCAGGCCGGTCGCCAGCGTGCCCACGGGATGCACCGTGTCGAGATGCGCGAGGATCAGGATCCCCGGCTCCCGGCTCTCATGCGGGAAGCGGGCGCGGACGCAGTCGCCAAGCATTCCGATTCCTGGGGCCATCCGGCCCGGAATGGTCTCGACCGTGGCGCCCATGATCGCGAGGTCCCGCGCGGCGAGCGCCATCATGCGGTTCACCGCGGCGGCGTCATGCGTCGGGCTCTCGCATTCCACCCAGCGGCGGAGGCCGGCCAGCATGGCGTCGGCGTCGAAGGGCAGTTCGAGCGCGGGCTCGCGCGCGGAGAGCTGGGCGGCGTCCATTCCGGTTTTTCCTCCGATGTGGTGTGGTGCGGAGCATGCGCCTGCTCATCGCCAACGCCAACACCACCGAGGCCATCACCGCGCTCTGCGCCGAGGCCGCCCGCGCGGCCGCGGCGCCGGGCACCGAGATCCTGCCGGCGACGCCGCGCTTCGGGCCGGCCGTCATCTCCTCCCGCGTCGAGAACGCCATCGCGGGCCACGCCCTGCTCTCCCTGTTGGCGGAGCATGCGGGACAGGTGGACGGGGTTGTGCTGGCGGTCAGCCACGACACGGCGCTCGAAGCCGCGCGGCAGATGATGCCCTGCCCGGTGGTGGGGATGACGGAGGCCGCCTGCTTCGCCGCCTGCCTGGTCGGCGTGCGCTTCGGCCTCGTCACCTTCGGCGGCGTCGAGACCTATCGCGAGCGGATCGCGCAGCACGGCCTCGCGGGGCGCTGCGCCTCGCTGGTGGGGCTCGACGCCACGCCGCAGGAGATGCTGCGCGACCCCGAGGGTGTTGCGCGCAAGGTGGCGGCGGGCGCGGCGCGCGCCGTCGCCGAGGGATCGGACGCCGTGGTGATGGGCGGCGCCGCGCTCGCCGGCATGGCGGCGAAGCTGCAGGGGGAGGCGGCGGTGCCGCTGCTCGACGGCATCGCCTGCGCCGTGAAGCTTTCCGAAATGCTGGTGGCGCTGCGGCTGCCGAAGCCGCGGGCCGGGAGCCTCGCGCCGCCGCGCGGGCGGGAGAGCGTGGGGTTGGAGGCGGGGTTGGCGGGGCTGCTGCGCGGTTAGGGAACAGAGCGCGAACTTTGGCTTGACTTCGCGTGCGTCTTTAGGCTTAAATTCCGCAAGCGGCAGCGGAGCGGACGATGGCAGGCCAACGCATGACCGAGGGCGACCTCCGCGCCGCCATGCGCGACCCGCGCTACTGGCAGCCCGGCCACCCCGAGCGCGAGGCGTGGAACAACTGGGTCAGCGAGGGTTACAGCGCCCTTGTTCGCGAGGAGCAAGGCGGCGGGAGCGGCGCGGTGACTGTGCGGCCCTACACGCGCACCAGCGACGGGCGACGCGAACAGGTGGGCGGGCATTCGCGGTCGCGTCCCGAGAGCGGGGGCGAGGAGGCCATCTCGGAAGCCCTGAACCAGCGGTCGCTCGACGAGGCGCGCCAGATAGCCGCGCGGGCAGAAGAGGCGGCCCGCCGCGCCGAGCAGGGCAACGTCTTCGTTGCTGTCATCGGCGGGTTCGGTGACTCCAAATGGGGTCATGCGCCAGGACTCCTGCGCGATCAACGAGACGAGATTGGCAGCCGCCGAGCCGCAGCGTTCCAGCACTTCGAGATGGATCGCATCAATGACGCCATCGTTGCGCAGCCCGCCGGTACGAGGATCATCCTCATCGGCCACAGCTGGGGCGCCGACACGGCGGCGCAGATCGTTGCGTCGCTGGGGCAGCGCGGTCGGACGATTGACACGCTTGTCACGGTGGATCCGGTCGGGCGTGGCGTCAGCGACGACTTCCTGCAACGTGTATCTGCCGGGGCTGGCCGCTGGATCAACGTGCAAGCGGTTGGCGGTGGTACGCTTGACCCTTCGAACCTGATCGCTCGGGTGGGTGGCCCCTACGGTGACCGACCCGCCGCGTTCGCGACGGAACATCTGCGGTCTCCGTATAGCCACGCCGAGTTTCAACGGATGCTTCTCCATCCAGGCTCAAGCAACCGCCCGCTGCTAGTCGACATTCTGGGCCCGTGATGTCGCGTGCGATGGCTTGCCTCGCGCTGGCGGTGCTCGCAGCGTGCGCGCCCGGCGTGGAGGATCTTCGCCTCGAGGAGGTGAGGCGTACGACGGGCGCCGACCGGCGGCTCCTGGCCGCGGACCCGCGCATGAGCGGCCGGATCGAGGCCGTGCCGGTCGTCGCCGAGGTTTCGTCTCGTCATGACATGCGGCGCGCCGCGCGGGGCTACGTCGAGGACATCCTGCTCATCGCCAAGTGCGACGGGCGGGAAGCGCTGGGGACAGGCTTCGACGATCCGCGGCTCATCGGCACCTCGCGAATCTATGACCGCCACGGGCCTGTGTGGGAGGACAGGGCGGCAGTGCCGCTCGGCGACCCTCGCTACCGGTATCTGATGCCGTTGCGGCTGTTCCTTGGCGACGATGGCGGCGTCGGCAACGTCGGTGGAGGCGCAGCGACTCGAGTCGTCGCGGCGGGCGATGTCTGCGTGGTCGGCCGCGCGGTGAACTACCTCCGCGGCATCTGGCGCACCAACACAGTGGTCGTCCCCCACGCTATGATCCGAGCGGCCCTCGGCGCAGGGGACTGATGCAGGTTCGCGTCGGTCATCCACACAGCCGGTCACTCACGCGACGACGCGGGGTGCCGCACGATATTGACTGCTTGTGCCATGCGAGACGACATCCTGGGGCGGTGGGATCGCTCCGGTCCGCGGCCCCGCCCGATCTTGCAGGAGGCGTTGGGCGAATGACGTCGCTACGCGTCGGCGTTTGCCTTCTTGCTCTCGTCTTCTCATCGGGATGCGCATATGGCGTGCGCGACCTGCGGCTTGAGGGCGTTCGCCCATTGGCAGAGACGGACCGCAATTTGATGGAGGCGGATGACCTGATGCGGGGTCGCGTCGCCAGCACGCCGCTCGTGGTTGAACTCTCGTCGGCCGAGGACCTGCGCCGCAGCGCGCGCGGGTCGTCGAACGACGACGCGATCGTCTCGCGATGCGTCGGCCGAACCGAGATCGACCCGCGCCCTGGCGATCAACACGTGATCGCGATGTCGCGCTTCTACAACTCCACCGCCCCTGTTTGGGACCAAACCGAGGCTGCGGCCACGCATCCGTCTGGGCGCTTCCTGTACACCGTCCCCCTCCGATTGCTCGTCCCGCCCGGCAGAGATCCGCGCCTCTACCCGAGTGCCCGGTCGCCCGCCGTGAATCTCCGCACCGACCGCGAGGACCTTTGCCTCTACGGTCGCGCTGTGAATGATCTCCGCGGGATTTGGGGCACCAACACCGTCGTCATCCCCCACGCCATGATCCGCGCCGCCCTCGGCGCCGGGGACTGAGGGCGCAGGCTGGACGCCGCGCCCCTCCGGCCCCAGCTTCCGGCCATGCCCTTGCCCGACATCGAACTGAAAGCCCTCGACGGCACCGCCCGCCCGCTCTCCGACTTCGCGGGGAAGGCGCTGCTCATCGTCAACCTCGCCAGCCGCTGCGGCTTCACGCCCCAGTACCAGGGGCTGGAGGCGCTGCACCGCCGCTTCGCCGATCGCGGCTTCGCGGTGCTCGGCTTCCCCTGCAACCAGTTCGGCGCGCAGGAGCCGGGGAGCGAGGCCGAGATCGGCGCCTTCTGCTCCACGACGTACGACGTCACCTTCCCCATGTTCGCCAAGCTGGAGGTGAACGGGCCGAACGCGCACCCGCTCTACCGCCACCTGAAATCGGCGGCGCCGGGCCTGTTCGGCACCGAGCGGATCAAGTGGAACTTCACCAAGTTCCTGGTGAACCCCAAGGGCGAGGTGGTGGGGCGATACGGCCCCACGACGAAGCCCGAGGCGATTGCGTCCGATGTGGAGAAGCTGCTGCCGGCGTAGTCGCCTGCGGTAGGCGCCAACCCCGCCCGCGGATAAGCGTTGCGAATATTGCGAATATGTGCTACGCAACGCTTCAATGAGGAGTGCGCCATGACGATGCCAGCGACAGCACGACAACTGGATGCTCGGTTGCCGTCGGTCTCCGAAGCTGCGGCGGCCAACCAGCTCCGCCGCGTCCTCGCTTCCGGCGGCACAGGCGAACAGCGGCTCAGGATTCTCGACGGGGAGAACCAGCCCGCGGAGATCGTGCTGACGCCCGCACTGTCAGGTCTGCTCATGCAGATGCTGCGCCACATCGGCAATGGCGAGGCCGTCACGATCGTCCCGGTCGGTCAAATGCTGACCACGCAGCAGGCGGCTGATATCTTGAATGTGTCGCGGCCTTTCCTGATATCGCTGCTCGAGCGGGGAGACATCCCATTCAGCCTGACGGGAAGGCACCGTCGGATCCGCGCCGAAGATCTGTTCAGCTACAAGCGCGACCGCGACGAGCGCCGAGAGGCCGCCCTCTCCCGCCTCGCCGAGGCGGACGCCGACCTACTCTGACGGATGTTCGCCAACCGTTTCACGGCGTTCGTGGATGCCTGCGTGCTCGCCGGGGCGCTAAAGCGGAACGTCCTCTGTAGCTTGGCCGAGGCAGAGTTCTTCCGCATCCGCTGGTCTGAGCGGGTGCTTGATGAAACCAGGGGTGCGATCAGCACTATGCTTTCTGGCCGCGGCGTCGCTGACGCCGCGGAGCGGGCCGAGAGGGCGTGCGCAGGACTGCGGGAGGCGTTCGAGGACGCGACGGTGTGCGGATGGGAAGCCTTCGAATGCGTGTGCCCGGCTGACCTGCCCGATGCCAAGGACGCTCATGTGGTCGCGGCGGCAGCGAAGACGCGTGCCGACGTCATCGTAACGGACAACCTTCGGCACTTTCCGGCGGAGGCCTTGGTGCGGCTCGGCATGGAGGCTCGGTCGGCGGACGCCTTCGTAGCCGACACCATCGCTCTCGATGTGGGGCGGGCGGTAGCTGCCATCCGGCGGATGCGCGAGCGCTTCCGGAAGCCTGAGTTGGACGCCGAGGGGTTGCTCACTCGCTTCGAGGCGGGCGGACTGCTGGCGACCGCTGACTTGCTGAGGCCTCATCGCGCATCGCTTTAGCACCGACTCCGCCGCCAGCCGCGCTGCGTCGAGTTGCACCTGCAGCAGGTCCTGTTCAAACAGCCCGCGCGTGACGCCCGCGGCGCAGCGCGGCGCTGAAATAGCCATGCGTTGATCGAGTCGTCGCGTGCGGTCGCGGCGGATGTGGACGAGATCTTGTTTGCACAGGGCTTGAGAGGGTTCTTCGCAGGAGCCGGAGCGGATTTCGGCCTTGTCGGTAGCCGGCGTCTCTATGGGTCGGCAGAGCCGGCTGCTGCCCCAGCAACGCACCAAGCCAGCAAAACATCTAAAGGCACCATGCCGAAGGCGGGAGGAGCCTTGAAAAGTGGCGATGCCACCAATTTAGTGTTGACGGGTACCGCGGCCCCGAATACGATGCGCTCATCTTTTTGGTGGCAGTGCCACTTCTTTTGCCCGAAAAGGAGGCTTGTATGGTTCGTCGGCTCACGGCAGAGGAAACAGCGCTCTTCACAGCGTATCTCATACACACGTATGAGGAAGAGAAAGGAAAGAAGACTTCCCGTTGTCGTCTTTCGAGGCGAACAGTTCGCCTTTTATCTTTAAGAACGAATCTTCGCGATGCCTTCATTAAAGACTGGATTGATGCTCTGGCAAGCGACTGGGGTTGGCTGGCGTTCGAATTTGGAGAAGAATTCGCCTTAATTCGGTCAAAATCTGTGGAAGACTGGACACGCCTAAGCTCAAAGCGTGTTTCAGATACGCGCAAGAGTCTGGCGCAGGGCAACTTGATGACTCTCGACATGATGTTTCGAGTTCTCAGTCAGGAAGTGCCCGATGATGAAGACGAGGCAGAATAGTGTGTGATCTCTCTCATTATGGGAGTGGCGACTTCCAACCTGACTGATCGGCGCGACCCGGCAGATTGGCCAACCCGTTGTGGTGCGGTTTAAGTGTGGCCGCGAGCCGATCTGAGGTCTTTTTGGCAACGCCGTCCGGCGCCGCTTACTCCGCCGCCAGCCGCACCTGCGGTAGATCATAGTCGCGCAGGTCCTTCCACAGCCGCGGCAGGTCGTGTTCGAACAGCCCGCGCGTGACGCCGGCGGCGCAGCGCGGGGCCGAGATGGCCATCGCGTTGATCGAGGCGCCGGCGGGCCCGAAGCTCATCGTCGTGCCGATGCCGAAGAGGTGGATGTGCCGCAGCCACGGCGTTTCCCCCTCGCGCTTCTCGAGGAAGGCGCCGTCGTCGCCGAGGTAGGGGAACTCCCCGAGGCGCGGGTTCGCCTCCTCCGCCGGCGGCGTGTAGCGGTCCCGCCAGAGGGCGATGTTGCCGGCGCAGCCCGCGAGTTCGGGGCAGAGCGCGGGATCCATGCGAACCCCGGTCCCGGTGATGAGGAAATCGGCGCGGAACTCACGCTTGGGCGTCGCCACGACGGCGCGCTCGTCCTCGACACGGGCGGCATCCCAGGGCTCGCCCACATGCATGCGGAAATTGGGCCAGCGCATCACGCGGTCGTAGTGGTCCTGCGCGAAGCCCTCCCGCAGGCCGAGGATGTGGCTCATGAAGCGCCAGCGCCACTCGTCCGGCATCTCGCCCATGTGGCGCAGGAAGCCGGCGAAGGTCAGCCAGCGATAGGGCTGCACGATCATGGGCTCGGCCCGGCGGCAGAACAGGTGCACCTCCGCCGCCCCTTCCTCCAGGGCGACCGCCGCGTTGTCGAAGGCGGACGCCCCGGCGCCCAGCACCGCGACGACCTTCCCGCGCAACCGGGAGAAATCGATCATCTCGTTGGTGTGGGCGCGGAGATGCGGGGGCAGCGCGGCGATCGGCTCCGGCATCCACCAGCCGCCGATGCCCTCCTGCCCCGTGGCCAGCACCACCTTGCGCGCCAGCATCGGCCCCTCGCTCGTCTCGATGGAGAGGCAGGGCAGCCCGTCATCGGTTTCGGCAGGGCCGATGCGCCCGGCCTCGACGCCGTTGCGCACGGGGATGCCGGTGACGCGGCGGAACCACAGCAGATAGTCGTTCCAGTATTCCTTCGGGATCCAGCGCATCGCCTCCCAGTCGCGCACCCCGTACGCCGCCTCGTGATAGGCCTGGTAGGTGAGGGAGGGTTGCCGCAGGTCGGGCCCGGTCTGGTCCTTCCAGGACCGCAGCGCCTTCATGCGCCCGTAGGTGGTCCAGGGTCCTTCGCGCCCATACCCGGCGCGGTCCAGCACCAGGATGTTCTCCACCTTGTCCCGGCGGAGGGCGTGCGCCACCGCCAGGCCGCATTGCCCGCCGCCGATGACCAGCACGTCCAGCACGGGCTTCCCGCCGCTCGTCCTGGGCACGAGCCAGGCGGCGCGGGGATGCGCCGTCAGCGCCAGGTCACGCGCGACATCCGCTTCCAGTTCGGCGAGGGTGCGGGGTGCGGGCATGGCGGGCTTTCGCGCGGCGACGCGCTGGAGGTTAGGCCCGGCCCCGCGCGGTGCAAGGCTCTGCTTGCAATCAGGTTACAGCCACGCCACCTGCCGCCGCATGATGGAGTTCCGCCCCTCGATCAAGCGCAAGGTCGCCGGGATCAGCCTGCTGGTCCTCGGCGTCCTCGGCCTGATCCTGCCCTTCCTGCAGGGTTTCCTGTTCCTCGCCCTCGGCACCTTCGTGCTGCGGGATCAGTACGCCTGGGCCCATCGCGGGATGGAGTGGATCCGCCGCAAATGGCCCACGGCCGTCCCCGCCATCGAGGAGCGGGAGGCACGCCTCGTCGCCTGGGGCGAGCGGCAGGGGGCGAAGATGCGCGGCCTGTTCCGCCGCGCCTGAACGGACGGTTCAGCCCTTGAACTGGCCCCCGCCATCCACGTCGATGACGGTGCCGTTCAGGTAGGCCACCCGGGCCGACGCCCCGAACACCGCGAGCTCGGCGATCTCGCGCGGCTCGATCGGGCGGTCGAAGGGCAGGCCCTTCACCATCTCGGCCCAGCGCTCCGGGTCGCGCAGCGCCTGCTCGGCCCGGAAGCGGGCCTGGGTCACCATGCGCTCGGTCCGCGTCACGGCGGGGTTGATGCCGAAGACGCGAACGCCGTCCTTCTGCGTGTCCGCGCCGACCGCGCTGGTGAAGGCGATCAGTGCCGCGTTGCCGGCCGTCCCGGCGATGTAGCCGGGCTTCCAGGCGCGACCGGCCATGCCGATGATGTTGCACACCACGCCCGATTTTCGCGCCCGCATCGCCGCCACGAAGAGCTGCGTCAGGTGGAAGTAGCCGAAGACCTTGAGGTTCCAGCTCTCCTGCCACCTCTCCATCGTCACGTCCGCGATGCCGCCCGACGGGATGGCGCCGGCGTTGTTCACCAGGATGTCGGCGTCGCCCGCGGCCTCGAACAGCCGCACGCGGTCCTCGGGACGGGAGAGGTCCGCCGTCACGGCCTGCACCTTCACCTGGAAGCGGTCGCGCAGCCGGGCCGCCGCCTCCTCCGGCTGGCGCGCGGCCAGCACCACGTCGCACCCCTCGGCCGCGAAGGCCTCGGCGCAGGCGAAGCCGATGCCCTTCGACGCGCCCGTGACGACGACGCGCTTGCCCGTGAGTTCCAGATCCATCCGTTCTCTCCCCGATCCGTGCCTGCATCGCGCGGCGGCGCCGCGGCGGCAAGCCGCCCGTCATTCGCGCGAGAGCTGTACCGCCGCCGCCTGTGCGGGGTCGAGCGCCTGGTCCTCATCCATGGTCACCGTCACCCGCAGCAGCCGGCCGGTGAAGGCGAAGGGCGCCTCGTAGTGGGAGACGGGGGTGCCGCGGTCGCACCCGACATCGAGCCCCGCCCAGGAGACGAAGTTGAAGAAGCCGAGGCGCGTGCACAGCCGGCCGGCCGGGATGCCGTCGAGGGTGAGGGTGAACTCGCTCTCGCCCGGCCCCGTCGCCATGGTGGGCCTGGCCTCGCGCGAGAGGCGCCGCGCGCGCAGCCCGACGACGCGCCGCCCGGGCGCCACCGGACGCTCGGCCCGCAGCAGCACGTGCTCGCCGCCCACGTTCATGTCGTGGATCAGGTGCCCGCCCTGGAGGTACAGGCTGTAGCCGCCGGCCGCGTCGCCATGGGCGATCAGGACGCCGTCGTCGCCGCCGGCGAACTCCGCCTCCGCCTCGATCCGGTAGGAGCGCGCGCGGATATCGGGCGCGACCTCCGTCGGCACATGCCCGACGCCGGCGTGGAACACGTAGCGCGTGCGGCGGCCGTGGAAGCGCGCCGCGTTCTCGGCGAAGCGCTGGCGGAAGCGGTCATCGAGGGGCAGCACCTGGTGCTTCCGCGCCTCCTCCCACCACAGCGCGATCAGCGCCCGCAGGCGCTCGGGCTCCGCCGCGGCGAGGTCATGCGCCTCCGAGAAGTCGCGGGCGAGGTGGAACAGCTCCCACCGGTCCTCCTCGAAGGGAGTCTCGGGCACGTGATAGGCGACGGCCTTCCACCCCTGGTGGACGATGCCGCGGTGGCCGAACATCTCGAAATACTGCGGCCGGTCCTTCGAGGGTGCGGCCGCGTCGCGCAGGGAGGGCGCGAAGCTCACGCCCTCGATCGGCATCTGCGGCACCCCGTTGACCGTGGCCGGCGGCGCGACGCCCACCAGCTCCAGCAGGGTCGGCGCGAGGTCGCAGGCATGCACGAACTGGTGTCGCAGCTCGCCCCGGGCCTGGATGCCCCCGGGCCAGGAGATCACCAGCGGGTCGCGGATGCCGCCGCCATGGGTGTTCTGCTTGTAGCGGCGGAGCGGCGTGTTGGACGCCATCGCCCAGCCCAGCGGGTAGTTCGCGTAGGTCCCGGGCCGCCCGACATCCTCGATGCGCGCCAGCTTCTCGGCCATCGTCTCCTCGCGCAGGTTGCGCGGGCCCAGCAGGTTGACGCCGCCGGTCGGCCCGCCCTCCTGACTGCCGCCATTGTCCGACAGCACCAGCACGATGGTGTCCTCTCGCAGCCCCGCCGCCTCGAGGAAGGCCAGCAGCCGCCCGATATGCCGGTCCGCGTGGTCGAGCATCCCCGCGAAGGCGGATTGCAGGCGGGTGAAGAAGCGCCGCTCCTCGGGCGGGTGGGAATCCCAGGGACGGACATCGTCGTTGCGCGGCGGCAAGGCGGTGTCCGCCGGCACGATGCCCATCTCCTTCTGGCGGGCGAAACGGCGCTCGCGCTCCGCGTCCCAGCCTTCGGCGAAGACGGGGTCGTAGCCGCGGATGATGTCGGGGGGCGCCTGGTGCGGGGCATGAACCGCCCCGAGCGCGAGCCACAGCAGCCAGGGCTCGTCCGGGCGCTCGAGCGTGTGATGCGCCAGGAAGGCGATGGACTGGTCCACCAGATCCTCGGTGAGGTGGTAGCCCTCCGCCGGCGTGCGGGGCGGCGGGATGGGCGAGTTGTCGCGCACGAGCTCGGGCGTGTACTGGTCCGTCGCCGCGTCCATGAAGCCGTAGAAGCGGTCGAAGCCGCGGCCGAGCGGCCAGCCGTCGAAGGGCCCGGTGGCGCCGCTCTCGGTCAGCGGCGTCACGTGCCACTTGCCCACCATGTAGTTCCGGTAGCCATGGGGCCGCAGCATCTCGGCGAGGGTCCCGGCCTCCTTCGCGATCTTGCCGCGGTAGCCGGGATAGCCGCTGTCGAAATTCGCGAGGCTGCCGACGCCCGCGGAGTGGTGGTTGCGCCCGGTCAGCAGCGCGGTGCGCGTGGTGGAACACATCGCGGTGGTGTGGAAGCCGGTGTAGCGCAGCCCCTCCGCCGCCAGCCGGTCGATGTGGGGCGTCCGGATGGGCGAGCCGTAGCAGCCGAAATCGGCGAAGCCCGCATCGTCGAAGAGGATCAGCAGGATGTTCGGCGCCCCCGCCGGCGGCCGCGGCGGGTCGGGCCAATGGGGCGTCGAATCCCTCGCCGTCAGCCCGATGCGCGGCCCCTGCGCCATGTCGCGTCCTCCCCTCAATGCTTGCTCGCGAGCTTGGGCGCCGCGCGCGGCCCTGGCAATTCTCCTTCACAGCACCGGCATCGCCGCGTCATGCTCGCGCCCGGCATCGAAGGGAGGAAACGGCATGGCCCATCCCGGCCGCCGCGCGCTGATCGGCGCCACGCTCGCCGCGCCGACGGTGGCGCGGGCGCAGCCCGCCTGGCCCGACCGGCCCGTTCGCCTCGTCGTGCCCTTCGCGCAGGGCGGGCCGGTGGACGCCATCGCGCGCCTGCTGGGCGAGCATCTGCGCCAGGCCTTCGGGCCGCCCTTCGTGCCGGATTTCCGCACCGGCGCCGGGGGCAGCCTGGGCGCGCAGCATGTCGCGCAGGCGGCCGCCGACGGAACCACCCTCCTCGTCACCATCGACACGGTGATGACGGTCAACGCGGCGCTGAATCCGCGGGCCGGCTACGATCCGGCGCGCGACTTCGCGCCGGTCGGGCTGCTCGCCCGCATGGCGAGCGCCGTCACCGTGCCCGCGGCGCTCGGCGTGACGGACCTCGCCGGGCTGATCGCGCTCGGGCGGCAGCGCAGCCTCTCCTATGGTTCGGCCGGCGTGGGCGTGCCGGCGCATCTCTACGGCGAGTATCTCCGGCTCGTCACCGGCACGCGGATGGAGCACATCCCCTTCCGCGGCCTCGGCCCCGCCGTGACGGAGCTGGTGGCCGGCCGGCTGGACCTGGTCGTCGCGCTCATGCCCGGGGTGGCGCAGCACGTCGCCGAGGGGCGGCTGCGGGCGCTCGCGGTCACGGGCGGCGCGCGCTCCCCCTTCATGCCGGAGGTGCCGACGCTCGCCGAGACCATCGCGCCCGGCTTCGACACCACCACCTGGTTCGCGCTCTACGGGCCGCGCAACCTGCCGCCCGGCATCGTGGCGGCCCTCAACCGGGAGGTCGCGCGCTTCCAGGAACTGCCTGCCATCCGGGAACGCTACGCCGCCCTGACCTTCGAGACCGCGACCGCGACGCCCGAGGGGCTTCGCGACCTGCAGGAGCGCGACGCGGCGAGCTGGGCGCGCATCATCCGCGACGCCGAGATCCGGGTGGAGTGACCATGCTGTTCCTCGTCATCAGCGAACCCCGGCCGGAGCCGCCCGCCGCCGTCGCCGAGCAGCGCCAGGGCTTCTGGCGCTGGGTGGAGCCGCTGATCGCGGCGGGCGAGGTGCGGTCGGTCCATGCCCGGGTCGGACGCGGCGCGGTCGTGCTGTTCGACGTGCCGGACAACGCCACGCTGCACCGCCGGCTGACCGAGTGGTGCAACCTGGTGCCCGCGACCTTCACCACCTACCCGCTGATCGAGCCGGAGGCCGCGCGGGCCGCCCTGGCGGCGCGCTGAGCCGTCAGGTGCGGCGCATGGCCTCGGCGAGCTGCTGATCGCGCGCGTCGGCGCGCGAGGCGACATCGGCGAGGGCGCCCGCGCGGTCCGCGGCGCTGCGGTTCTGCGAGAGCTTCCGCTTGCCGGTCAGCGTCTCGATCGTCAGCACCACGCCGACGATGCCCTTGAGCTGCCCGACGACGAAATCCGCCGGCGCGTCGGAGACGCGCCACCGATCCGCGCGGCCGGCCTCGTGATGGTCGGTCAGCTCGCTCACGATGGCGTGCAGGGCGGCCGCGTCCTCGACGATCTCGATCGGTCCTTCGGCGTGCACGGCCTCGTAGTTCCAGGTGGGCACCACCCGGTGATGCTCGGCCTTCGAGGCGTAGCTGGACGGCGAGATGTAGCCCTCGGCGCCGGGGAAGACGGCGATGGCGCGGCCGGCCGCGCGCAGCGCCGCGCCATGCGGGTTGGCGCGCGCCAGATGGCCGACGACGCGTCGCCCATCCGTCAGCAGCGGAAGATGCGTCACGTCCGGCACGCCGCCCGCGCCGTTGCTGACGAGCAGCGCCAGGCGGGCGGCGCGCATCAGCCGCAGCAGGGTTTCGGGATCCTCTTCGCGGAAGGCGGGCGGGTTGTACATGTGGGCAGGATGGAAGCCGCGGCGAGCCCCGCCAAGCGACAATGCCGCAGGGGAGGGTCTCGCCTGCCGCTCACTCCCCGCCGATGAAGGCGTCGAGGATCGCGTTGAACGCGGCCGCGCGCTCGAAATAGGCGGAATGTCCGGCGCGCTCGATCATGGCGTGCCGGGCGCCGGGCACCTTCGCCGCGATCGCCTCGGCGGCGAAGGGCGGCATCACGACGTCCTCGGCGTTGCCGATGAGCAGGATGGGGCAGCCGGCGGCGGCCAGTTCCTCGGGGGCGCGGGTGCGGGCGGCGCCGAGGCGCGCGCGCAGCCCTTCCTTGTCGAGGGCGCGGTTCGCCTCGTCCACCTGGCGGTAGAGCAGGTGCAGCGCCGGCTGCTCCTCCGCCATCCGCAGCCCGCAGGCGGGATGCACGCCGGAGGCGAGGCAGGCGGCGCGGGCGCTGTCGGCGCCGCGCCGCCAGGCCGCCAGCTCCTCGTCGCGGCCGAGCCTGTCCCAGCCGATGCTTCCCGTCGTCGCCGCCAGCACGAGGCCGGCGAGGCGCCCGGTGCGCAGCAGCGCGTACTCGATGCCGGTCCAGCCGCCCATGGACTGGCAGATCAGCGCGAACTCCTCGATGCCGAGGGCGTCGCACAGCGCGTCGAGGTCGGCCGCGTAGTCCTGCGGGTCGGGCCCGCCCTCCACCGGCGAGGAGGGCCAGAAGCCGCGATGGGCGAAGGTGACGCAGGTGTAGCCCTGGGCGAAATGCGCGACCTGCTGCCACCAGCTCATGTGGTTGCCGCCGAGGCCGTGGGCGAAGACCAGAACCGGCCCCTCGCCCGCGACCTCGTAGTGGATGCGGCAGTCGGGCCGCTCCAAGATGCCGATCCTGCGCTGCATCGCCGCCCCCGACTCGTCGGCGGGCAACATGCCGCCGGGCGGCGCGGCCGACAACCGCCCCGACCGTGACGCGTCAGGCGGCGCCCTCATCGGGGATGTTGATCAGCGTGCCGCAGCTCTTGCAGTGGACGGCGTCCGGCTCGTGCCGCTGCAGCCCGCAGCCGGGGCAGGGGTGGCGCACCTTGCGCGGCCGGAAGAGGGCCTGGGCCAGCCGCAGGAACAGCGTCACGCCGGCGAGCATGATGAACACCGCCAGCAGGCGGCCCGCGGTCGTGCGCGGCACGATGTCGCCGAACCCCGTCGTCGTTAGCGCGGTGACGGTGAAATAGAGCGCGTCGCCGTAGTTCCTGACGTCGAGCTGCATGAGGTGCCGCAGCTCGAAGACGGTGCCGGTCATGACGAAGAGGAAAACCGCGAGCTGAAAGGCGGCCATCACCGCGTCCTCGTTGCGGCGGAAGCCTTCCCAGTCCTGGCGCAGCGCGGCCGCGACCCGCCCCGAATGGAACAGCCGCAGCGCCCGCAGCACGCGGAGGAAGGCCAGCATGTGCACGAGGAGCGGCGAGAGCAGCAGCGTGAGGATCGCGACGAGGTCGGCGATCTCGAGCGGGTTGGCGGCGCTCCGCCAGGGGCGGTCGCGCACGGCGTGGCGGGCGATGAACTCCGTCAGCAGGACGGCGCCGAACACCATGTCCACGACGTGGACGCCCCAGCCGAGCGGCAGGAAGGAGGCCACGACGATCCAGACGAGGCTCGCGGCGTCGAGCAGGAGGAGGCCGTAGCGGAAAGCCTTCGCCTCGGGCGCGACGTAGAGCCGCCGCACCCGGACGCGCCAGCCATGTCGGGCGACGGTCATGGCCGGCCAACGGCAGGGCGAGGCCCGCGGTTGCCGGCGGGCCGGTCAGTGCGCGGGCGGGGCCTCGGCCGGCTGGGCCGTTGCCTCGGCATCGGGCTCGGGCGCCGGGGCGGGCGGCGGGACGACCCGCAGCATCGAGGCGCGCAACTCGGCGAAGAGATCCACATCGGGGACAAGCATGAGCCACTCCTTGGCTGCCGGTGGCAACAACCAAGACCATTCCCCTGAACGCCCCGTTAACGCGACGGCGGCGCGGGCGGCGTCAGCGCGCCTCGCCCGGGGTCAGGCCGAAGGCCGCGCGAAACGCCGCGCCGAAGGCCGGCGCGCTGGCATAGCCCACGGCGGCGGCGGCGCGCGCCGGCGT
>JAIEOO010000375.1 GCA_019750475.1 Acetobacteraceae bacterium
CCGCCGCCACCACCCACCCACCCGCGGAAGGCAGCGTCGGCGCCGGGGCGGGCGCCACCGTCGGCAAGCTGTTCGGCCTGCCCCGCGCCATGAAGGGCGGCATCGGCACGGCCTCCCTCCGCATCGGCGGCATCACCGTCGGCGCCATCGTCGCGGTCAACGCCGTGGGAGACGTGGTGGACCCAGCGACGGGCGCCATCCTCGCCGGCGCCCGCAGCGAGGACGGACGCAACCGCATCGGCGCCGTCTCCGCCGTCCTCGGCGGCACGCTGCCACCCGCCCTGCAGCCGGGCATGGCGACGACCATCGGCGTCATCGCCACCGACGCCACCCTCACCAAGGCCCAGCTCCGCCGCGTGGCCGGGGCCGCGCATGACGGCTTCGCGCGCACCATCCGACCCGCCCACACCATGTGGGACGGCGACACGGTCTTCGCCCTCGCCACCGGCAAGGCGAACCTGCCCGGCAACCTGATGACCATCCCCCTCATGGCCGCCGAAGTGATGGCCGCCGCAGTGGTGCGGGCCGTGCTGGCCGCAACCGCCGTCACCGGCAGCGGAGTGCCGGCGCTGCCGACGGCGCGGGAACTGGGGGTGGGGTAGGTCGGGGGGCTCCGCCCCCCGCCCCCCCGCTGGGGGCCTACGAGGCCCCCAGACCCCCGCGCCAAGTGTGATGGGTCTTGAGAGAGGGGCTCAGCGCTCGCTCTGGGCCCAGCGGCCGCTCCGGCCCCTCTCTCAAGACCTATAAGTCCCGGCAGGGGTTTGGGGAGCCCCAGGCTCCCCAACGGGGGCGCGGGGGCAGAGCCCCCGCCTTCCTACCCCACCAGCGCCCCCGCCGCCGCAAGGGCCGCGATCTCGGCGTCGGTGAAGCCGGCTTCGGCCAGCACCGCGCGCCCGTCGGCGCCGAGGGCGGGTGCGGGGCCGGTGACCTGGCCAGGGGTGTTCGAGAACCAGGCGGGCATGCCGGGGAAGCGCATCCCGCCGAGGGGCGTGTCCTGGGCGATGAAGAAGCCGGTGTCGTTGAGGTGCGGATCGGCGAGGAGGTCGGCGGTGGAGTTGATGGGGGCGGCCGGGATTTCGGCGCGTTCGAAGCCCGCGAGCCATTCGGCGGTGGTTCGTGTCAGCAGGGTTTCGGCGAGGCGGGCGTAGAGTTCGTCGATCATGGCGGCGCGGGTCTTGAGCGTCGCCATGCGCGGGTCCTTGCCCCATGCGGGTTGTCCCGCGAGGTCGAGGAAGGCGCGCCAGTGCTTGTCCGTGTAGACGAGCGCCGCGATCCAGCCGTCTTTCGTCCGGTAGGGACGGCGGTGGGGCGAGGCGGCGCGCGGGTAGACGGGTTCGCCGTCGGGCGGGTCGAAGAGCGCGCCGTTGACGTGATCGGTCAGCACGAAGTTCGCCATGGTCTCGAACATCGCGACCTCGATCTCCTGCCCTTCGCCGGTGCGTTCGCGGTGGAGCAGCGCCATCAGGACGGCGTAGAGGGCGGTCAGTCCCGAGACCTTGTCGGCGACGAGCGCGGCGGAGTAGGCGGGCGCCCCCTGCATGCGCTCCTGCAGGCCGGCCATGCCGCACATGGCCTGGATCGTGTCGTCATAGGCCGGGCGGCTGGCGTAGGGACCGCGGCGGGAGAAGCCGTAGACATTGGCGTAGATGATGCGCGGGTTCACCGCCGCGACATCGGCGTAGGTGAGGCCGAGGCGCGCGATGGCGTCGGCGCGCATGGCGTGGATGAACACGTCGGCGCCGGCGGCGAGGCGCAGCAGGGCGGCGCGTGCCTCGGGCTTCTTGAGATCGAGCGCCAGGCTGCGCTTGCCGCGGTTGAGGTTGAGGAACATGGCGCCCAGGCCGGGTCCCTTGCTGACCGGGAGCTGGCGCGTGGTGTCGCCCTCCGGCCCTTCGACCTTGATCACCTCGGCCCCGTGGTCGGCGAGGATCTGGGTGGCGAAGGGCCCCATCAGCACCGCCGTCAGGTCGAGCACGCGCAGCCCGCGCAGCGCGCCGAAGCCCCGATCCGTCCTGCTGCCTGCCGTCATGTCGTGTCCTCCCTTGCTGCCCGTTCCAGGGCTTCGCGCGCCTCGGGCGCGGCGATGGCGATGATGCGCCGCATGCGTTCGCCCAGGCCACAGCCGCGCAGATCGGCCGCGCCGCGTTCGGTGACGATGATGTCCACGTCGGCGCGCGGCGTCGTCACCGGACCGTTGAGCCGCGCCACGATCCGGTCGGCGGGCAGCGCGATGACCGAGGCGCCGCCGGGGGAGCGCGCGGCGGCGCGGGCGAAGTCGGCCTGCCCGCCGACGCCGCCGACCACGCGGCGCCCCACCGCCTCGGCATTCACCTGGCCGGTGAGGTCCGCTTCGACGGCGGCGTTGATGGCGAAGAGGTGTTCGTGCCGCGCGAGGACGGCCGCGTCATGGGTGTGGGCGCAGGGGCGCAGCGCGACCGTGGGGTTGCGGTGCGCGAAGGCGTAGAGCGCCGGGCTGCCGACGAGGGTGGTGGTGACGCTGATGCCAGCATCCGCGGATTTGCGCGCGTTGGTGAGCGCGCCGGCCTCGATGAGCGCGAGGGCGCCGTCGCCCATGATGCCGGAGTGGAGGCCGAGATCGCGGTGGCCGGAGAGCGCGGCCAGGATCGCCTCCGGCAGGGCACCGAGACCGGTCTGGATCGTGGCGCCATCCGGAATGAGCGGCGCGAGGTGGCCGCCGATCGCGCGCTCCAGCGCGGAGGGTGCCGCGCGCGGCGTGGTGTGGGGGGAGCGGTCCGTGCGGATCGCCGCGTCCAGCCGGGTGGTGGGGATGCGGACGTGGCCGGTGGTGTCGGGAACCTTGTCGCTGATCTCGGCGATCACGATGCGGGCCCGGGCGATGGCCGCTTCCATGTAGTCCACGCAGCAGCCGAGGCTGTGCGTGCCGTCCGGGGCGGCGGGCGGCAGCATCAGGAAGGCGACGTCGCAGCGGATGCGACCGGCGCGGATCAGCGCGTCCGCCTGCCCGCCATGCACGGGCAGGATGTCCATGACCGGCGTCAGCGCGCGGAAGGTGCCGAGGCCGCCGAGGCCGCGCATCGCGATGTGGTCGGCATGCGCGATCCCGAGGGCCCGGCCGAGGCCCGTGCCGAGAAAGACCGACACGCCGCCGAGCGCCGCGCGCTGCGCCACCAGCGCCTCGACCAGGCTCGGCGGCTCCCCGGTGACCTGGCCCCAGAGGATCTGGTCCCCGGGCCGGATGTGACGGGTGAGGTCGAGGCTCAATAGGATTTCGGCAGGCCGAGCACGCGTTCGGCCACGAAGGAGAGGATCAGCTCGCGCGAGACGGGGGCGATGCGCGGGATCAGGCTTTCGCGCAGGTAGCGCTCCACGTGGTATTCCTGGGCGTAGCCCATGCCGCCATGGGTCATCACGGCGGTCTCGGCGGCGCGGAAGCCGGCCTCGGCGGCGAGGTACTTGGCGGCGTTGCTCTCCGCCCCGCATTCCCGGCCGGCGTCGTAGAGGCTCGCGGCCTTCCACACCATCAGCTCGGCGGCCTGGAGCTCGGCCCAGTTGCGCGCGAGCGGGTGCTGGATCGCCTGGTTCTGCCCGATCTGGCGGCCGAAGACGCGGCGCTCCTTCGCGTAGCCCGTCGCCTTGCGCAGCGCCGCGCGGCCGATGCCGACCGCCTCGGCGGCGATCAGGATGCGCTCGGGGTTCATCCCGTGCAGGATGGCCTTGAAGCCCTGCCCTTCCTCGCCGATGCGGTCCTCGATCGGGATCTCGAAGCCGTCGAAGAAGACCATGTTCGAGTCGACGGCGTGGCGGCCCATCTTCTCGATCAGCCGCACCTCGACCTTGCTGCGGTCGATCTCCGTATAGAAGAGCGTCAGCCCGTCGGTCTTGCGCCGCACCTGGTCGAGCGGCGTGGTGCGCGCCAGCAGCAGCATCCTGTTCGCGACCTGCGCGGTGGAGATCCACATCTTCTGCCCGTGGACGACGTAGCGGTCGTTCCGGCGCTCCGCCCGCGTCTTGAGCTGCGTGGTGTTGAGGCCGACATCGGGCTCGGTCACGGCGAAGCAGGGCTTGTCCTGCCCGGCGATCAGTGGCGGCAGGAAGCGCTGCTTCTGGGCCTCGTTGCCGAAGACGACGACCGGGTTGAGGCCGAAGATGTTCATGTGGATGGCCGATGCGCCGCTCATGCAGGCGCCGGAGGCGGCGATCGCCTCCATCATGATGGCGGCCTCGAAGATGCCGAGGCCGCCGCCGCCATATTCGGGCGGCATGGCGATGCCGAGCCAGCCGCCATCGGCCATGGCCTTGTGAAACTCGTGCGGGAAGACGGCCTCGCGTTCCTTGCGCAGCCAGTACTCGTCGCCGAAGCCGTCGCACAGCCGGGTGACCTGGTCGCGGATGGCCTGCTGTTCGGGCGACAGAGAGAAGTCCATCGGGCGTTTCCACTGATGAATGCGTTTGCGGCAGCATGGCGCGGCGGGGCGCGCTGTCAATCTTCCACTTGACGAGGTCGTTCGGATAAATCTACTCTGTTCGGATATAAGAACGGCACGGTGCAGTAACCGGCCGGAGGAAACGAAAGGGAAGGACACGGCATGCCGCTCCGCCGCAGGCTGCTCTTCTGCACCGCGTTCGCGGGCCTCTCGGCGCCCGCGCTCATACGGGCGCAGGGTTCGGACCGCGCGCTCCGCGTCGTCGTCGCCTTCCCGGCCGGCAGCCTCACCGACGTGCTGGCCCGCTTCCTGGCCGAGCCCCTGGCGCAGCGCCTCGGGCGGCCGGTCATCGTGGACAACCGCGCGGGCGGCAACGGTACGGTGGGCACCGCGGCGGTCGCGCAGGCCGCGCCCGATGGCGAGACGGTGGTGATCATCAGCACCAGCGCGGCCTCGGTGAACCCGCACATCATCCGGCGCCTGCCCTTCGACCCGGTGCGCGACTTCGTCCATGTCGGGTCCATCGCCGAGGCGCCCTACCTGCTCGCGATCCCGGCGACGGCGCCCGACGGATCGCTCCCGTCGCTGTTCGAGCGCGCGCGCCTTCGCCCGGGGGAGCTGACCTTCAGCCACGGCAACGCCAGCAGCCTCATCATGACGGAGGTGATGCTGCGCAACGCCGGCGTGCGGATGACCGCCGTCCCCTACCGCGGCGGGGCCGAGGCGCTCGCCGATGTCGTCGCGGGACGCATCGACTGCACCTTCACCGATTTCGCCGGCGGCCTCGCGCAGATGCGGGGCGGCAATGTCCGCGGCATCGCGCAGTCGGCGGCCGCGCGCACGCCGCTGGCGCCCGATGTCCCTCCGGTCGCGGAAACCGTGCCGGGCTACGACATCAATGTGTGGTTCGGCCTCTCGGCGCCGGCCGGCACGCCGGCACCCGTCGTCGCCCGCTGGAACGAGGCGCTGAACGGGGCGCTCCGCGACGAGACCGTCGTGGCGCGGCTGCGGCAGGTGGGCTTCCTGCCCTTCACCCAGACGCCGGAGCAGTTCGGCCAGTACATCCGCGATCAGCTGCGCAGCTGGGGCGAGTTCGTCCGCATCGCCGGCGTCGAGCCGACCTAGTGGACGGCGGGGACGTCGCCTTCACCGCCGGTCCGCGCTCGGTCGGGCGGGTGCTGGCGCTGCTCGGGCAGCTCGCGGCGACGCCGCGCGGGGTGTCGCTCGCCGCGCTCTCGGCCGCGACCGGCGCCCCCAAGACGAGCCTGCTCGGGCTGCTGCGCGGACTCGCCGCCGAGGGCTACGCGGTGCAGCGCGACGGCGTCTGGCTGCTCGGGCCCGAAGCGGTGGGGCTGGCGCGCGCCATCCTCGCCGCCCAGCCGGCCGACGACCTGGTGACGGCCGCGCGGCCCATCCTGGAACGCCTGGCGGACACCGCCGGGGAGAGCGCCATGCTCTCGGTGCTCGCGCCGGACGGCAAGGCGATGATCTACGCCGACAAGGTGGAGAGCCGCACGGCGCTGCGCTTCGCCGCGACCGTCGGCGACCGCCGGCCCATCCACTGCACCGGCGCGGGCCGCGTCATGCTGGCGTTCCGCCCGGCCGCCTGGGCCGAAGCCTGGCTGAAGGAGGCGCGCCTCGGCCCCGTGACCGCGGCGAGCGTGACGCAGAAGCGCGAACTCCGGCGCCTCGTCGCCGAGGTGCGGGAACGGGGCGTCGCCGTGACGCTCGGCGAGGCGACGGACGGGGTGGCCGGCATCTCGGGCCCCGTCTTCGACGCGCGCGGCGAGGTGGTGGCGAGCCTCGTGCTCGCCGGGCCCATCGCCCGCATGGAACCCAAGCTCAAGGACCTGTCGCGGCGCGTGACCGAGGCGTGCCGCGACCTCTCCCGCCGCCTCGGTCACCGCAGCCGATAAGGACGCCGCACGTGGCAGGACTGCACTACGAGGATTTCGAGGAAGGCCGGGTGTTCGAGCATCCGCTGACGCGCACCGTCACGGAACACGACAACATGATGTTCAGCCTCATGACCATGAACCCGCAGCCGCTCCATGTGGACCGGCACTTCGCGGCGCAGACGGAATGGGGCCAGCCGCTGTTCAACAGCCTCGCCACCCTCGCGATCATGATCGGCATGTCGGTCACCGACACGACGCTCGGCACCACCATCGGCAACCTCGGCATGACGGAGGTGAAGTTCCCGAAGCCCGTCTTCCACGGCGACACGCTGCGCGCCCGCACCCGCGTGGTGTCGAAGCGCGAGAGCAAGTCGCGCCCCGATGCGGGCCTCGTCGAGTTCGAGCATGAATGCCTGAACCAGGACGGCGTGGTGGTGGCCACCTGCCGCCGCATGGCCTTCATGCGGAAGCGGCCCCAGGGGGCGGTCACGGCATGATCCGGTCCTGGCTCTTCGTCCCCGGCGACAGCGAGCGGAAATTCGCCCGCGCCTCCCAGGGGGAGGCCGATGCCCTCATCCTCGACCTCGAGGACAGCGTGGCGCCCGCCGCCAAGGAGGCCGCGCGGGGCACCACGCGCGCCATGCTGGAGGCGCCGCGCGGCCGGCAACGCCGCTGGGTGCGGGTGAACGCGCTCGACACCGGCCTGACCCTCGGCGATCTCGCCGCCGTCATGCCGGCGCGGCCCGACGGCATCGTGCTGCCGAAATGCGCCGACGCCGCGATGGTGCGGCAGGTGGCGCACTGGCTCGACGCCTTCGAGGCGGCGCACGGCATCGCGGCGGGGACGACACGCATCCTCGCCATCGCGACGGAGACGGCGTCCTCCCTCTTCGGGCTCGGCGGCTATGGCGCGGCCGGGCCGCGCCTCGCGGGGCTCACCTGGGGGGCCGAGGATCTCTCGGCCTCCATCGGCAGCACGGCGAGCCGTGACGGCGGCGCCTGGCTCGGCCCCTACGCGTTGGCGCGCAACCTCTGCCTCGCGGGCGCCGCGGCGGCCGGCGTGCCCGCCTACGACACGGTCCATGTGGACATCGAGGACATCGCCGGGCTGGAAGCCGATTCACGCGCGGCGAAGCGCGACGGCTTCGCCGGCAAGATGGTCATCCACCCGAGCCACGTGGCCCCGGTCAACGCCGTCTTCGCCCCATCGGCCGAGGAACTGGACTGGGCCCGCCGCGTCGTCGCCGCCTTCGCCTCCGGCGAGGCGGGCGCGATGCGGATGGACGGCAAGATGCTGGACCGGCCGCATCTGCGGCTGGCGGAGCGGCTGCTCGCCGCCGGAGGAGGAAGCGCGTCATGAAGCCCACCTTCCCGCGCCGCGCCGCCTTCGCACTCCCGGCGCTGCTCGCCGCGCCCGCTTCCGCGCAGACGGGCGACTGGCCGCAGCGGCCGGTTCGCATCATCGTGCCGGCGGCGGGCGGCGGCTCGTCCGACCCGATCGCGCGCTTCCTGGCGCAGGCCTTCACCCAACGCTTCGGCCAGGGCTTCGTGGTGGAGAACCGGCCGGGGGCCGCGGGCAATGTCGGCATGACGACGGCCGCGCGCGCCGCGCCCGACGGCTACACGCTGCTCTTCGGCTTCGCCGGACCGCTGGCCACCAACCTCGCGCTCTACGCCGACCTGCCCTTCCACACCCAGCGCCACTTCGACGCGGTGGTGCTGGCGGGCGGGGTGCCGAACGCGCTGATCGTCGGCCCGCAATCGCCGCTGCGCAGCCTGGCGGACTTCCTGGCCGCGGCGCGGGCGCGGCCGGGCACGATCGGCTACGGCACCACGGGCAGCGGCAGCTCCATGCATCTCGCCGGCACGGTGCTGTCGGGCGCCGCGAATGTGGAGCTGAACCACATCCCCTACAGTTCGCCCGGGGCGATGACGACGGACGTGATCGCGGGCCGGCTCGACAGCGCCTTCCTCGGCACGCCGGGCACGGTGCCGCTGCACCGCGCCGGCACGATCCGGGCGCTCGCCGTGCTGGCGGAGCGGCGCGCCGCCGTGCTGCCGGACATCCCCACCGCCATCGAGCAGGGGCTGCCCGGCGTCGTCATGGGCACCTGGTTCGCGCTGATGGCGCCCAAGGGCACGCCGCCCGCCATCATCCGCGCGCTCAACGCCGCGGCGAACGAGGCGATCCATGGCCCCGGGCGGGAGACGCTGGCGGGCCTCGGCCTCGAACTGGACGGCGACATGGCCGGCGGCACGCCCGAGCAGGCCGAGGCCTTCCTGGCCGCCGAGATCGCGCGCCACGCGGGGATTGTGCGGCGCGCCAACATCCGCGTGGAGTAGGGCTCCGGCGTGACCCCGTCACACGGGATCACGCTTCCGGACGGACGCGTCGCCGCACCGGCGATGCCGCCTTCGCGGATCGTCCTCTAGGTCGCTTCGAAGGCGGCGCCGCTCTCCATCAGGGCGGTGATCGCCGCCTCGTCATGGCCGAGCTCGCGCAGCACCTCGCGCGTGTGCTGGCCGAGGCGCGGCGCGGGCAGCACCTCCTCCCGCATGCCGTTGGAGAAGCGGTTGGGCACGGCGGTGCGGCGGATGCGCCCCTCGGTCGGGTGGTCCATCTCCTGCCAGAAGCCGACATCCTGCAGGTGCGGGTCCTCGAGCAGGTCATCGAGGCTGTTGTAGGGCGCGGCCGGCACGTCCACGGCGGCGAAGATCTCCAGCCACTCGGCCGTCGTCTTCTGGCGCAGCGCCTCGGCGCGCACCTCGAAATAGGCGGCGGCGTTGCGGCTGCGCGAGAGCGGGTCGCGGAAGCGCGGGTCCTCCTTCAGCTCCGGCCGGCCGATGGCGTCGAAGAAGGCGAAGGCCTGGCGGTTGTTGTTGGGGTGCGCGGTGATGAAGCCGTCCTTCGTCGGCAGCGGGCGATAGAAGGGGCTGAGCAGCCGGCCATCGCCGGTCGGTCCCTCGGGCGGTTCGAAGGTGGCGGCGCCCAGATGCTCGCTGGCGACGAAGCTCGCCATGTTCTCGAACATCGGCACCTCCACCGCCTCGCCGAGGCCGGTGCGCTCGCGCCGGTAGAGGGCGAAGCCGATGCTCTGCGCGGCGATGAGGCCGGTGACGTGGTCCGTCATCACCATGGGCACGAAGCGCGGCTCCCCGGTCGCGCGGTGGAAGGTGCCCGCGACGCCCGAGAGGGACTGGATGATCGGGTCATAGGCCGGTCGGTTGAAGTAGCGGCCGCCCCGCCCGAAGGCGAGGATGCTGCAATGGATCAGCCGCGGGTTGAGCGCGCGCAGCGTGGCGAAGTCGAGCCCCGCGCGCTCCAGCCCGGCCGGGCGAACGTTGCTGACGAAGACATCGGCCTTCGCCAGCAGCGCGCGCAGCGCCGCCGCGCCCTCCGGCCGCTTGATGTCGAGGCCGATGCTGCGCTTGTTGCGGTTGAAGTTGATGAACTTGCCGCTCATCGCCGGGCTGCGGCTGCCGGCGGCGAGGAAGCGCAGGATGTCCCCACCCGGCGCCTCCACCTTGATGACCTCCGCCCCCTGGTCGGCGAGGGTGCGGGTGCAGATCGGCCCCACCACCACCGTGGTGAGGTCCACGACGCGCAGGCCGGCGAGCGGGCCGCTCATGCCGCCCCCGCGGCGAAGCCGAGCTCCATCTGCGCCGCCAGCATGCCCTGGGCGTCCGCCACCCAGGCCGACATGCGGCCGTCGGTCACGGCGCTGCCGGCGAGCGTGATGCGGTCCCCCACATGCAGCGGCCGCGTCAGCCGCGCCGTGACGGTGGAGAGGCGATGGCCAGCCGCGTTGCGGACCGCGGCGTCGAGCAGCAACTGCATCGTCAGCCCGCCATTCTGCACCACGGCCGGGTAGCCCTCGGTGTCGCGGGCGTAGTCGGCGTCGTAATGGATGCGGTGCGCGTTCCAGGTCACGGCGGAGTAGCGGAAGATCAGCGTGGGGCTGAGATGCTTCGCCTCCTGCCAGGCGGCATCCGCGGGCGCGGGCGTGCCGGCGTTCACCGGGGATTTCGTGCCGGGCGGAACGGCCTCGCGGTAGACGGCGTCGAACTCGTCCACGGCGATGGTCTCGCCGCGCACCTCGTAGCTGTGGCGCATGGTCAGCACGCAGATCGTGCCGGTGCGCGCCGCCTTGGGTTCGATCGCGACGACCTCGGCGCGCTTCACCAGCGGGTCGCCCGCGCGCAGCTCGCCCAGGATGCGCATGCGCCGCCCGGCCCCCATCCGGCGCGGCAGCGGGATGGGCGGCAGCACGACGCCCGGGGCGGGGTGGCCGTCGGGGCCGATATCGGATTGCCGCGCGCTCTCCACCGCGAAGAGGGCGAACCAGTGCGGCGGCAGCACGGCGCCGCGCGGGTAGGCATCGGGGTCGAGGTCGAGCATGGCCGCGATGCGGCGGAGCATGGACGGCGAGACGTCGTCCTCGATCACCCGCTCCCGGCCGAGCCACTCGCGCCGGACGGCGGCGACCGCCGCGTCGAAATCCAAGGCGTTCACTCCGCGACGAGGTTGAGGCGGCGGATCAGCGGCGCCCATTGCCGGTTCGCCGCGAGGATGAGCTGGCGGAACTGCTCGGGCGTGTTGGGCGGGGCCGGATCGGCGCCGACGCGCTGGAATCCCGCGATCACGCGCTCGTCGCGCAGCGAGTCGTTCAGCGCGTCCGCCAGCCGCGCGATGGCATCGGGCGGCGTGCGCGCCGGCGCCGTCAGCCCGAAATAGGAGGAGCCGGTGAAGCCCGGCACCGTCTCGCCCATGGTGGCGACGCCCGGCCAGTTGTCGCGGCGGTTCGCGCTCGTCACGGCGATCGGGCGGAGCGTCGTCGCGTTGCGCACCGTCTCGGCCTCCGGCAGGCCGAGGCAGCGCGCATGGATGCGGCCGGCCAGGAGGTCGGTCATGGCCTGGGTGCTCTGACGGTAGGGCACATGCGTCATCTGCAGTCCGGCGCGTTCGCCCAGATCCTCCATGATGAGGTGGGTGATCGCGCCCACCCCGGCCGAGGCGTAGGTGAAGCGTCCGGGATTGGCGCGGATCCAGGCCAGCAGCGCGGGGAAGTCGGCGGCCGGGATGGAGTTGTGCACCAGCAGGATGTTGCTGGTGGAGCAGAAATGGCCGATCGGCGAGAAGTCGCGCTCCCAGTCGTAGGAGACGGCGCGGTAGAGCAGCGCGTTCACCCCGCTGTTCGTGCCCATGGTCGCGACCATGACGGTGTAGCCATCGGCCGGTGAGCGAACCAGTGCCTCGGCCGCGGTGTTGCCCGCGCCGCCCGGCCGGTTGTCGGCGAGCACCGTCTGGCCCAGGCGCTGCTGCATGGCGTCGGCGACGAGGCGGCTGACGATGTCGGTCTGGCCGCCGCCGCCGAAGGGAATGATCAGGCGGATCGGACGATCCGGAAAGCTGGCGCGCGCGAGGCGCGGGGCAGCGAGGAGCGCCGCGGCCCCGGACAGGGCCAGGCGGCGCCGGATGGCGATCCGGCTCATGGACATTCCCTCTTGCCTTGCGTCGCCCTCGCCGGGCGACTTGTCCGGATGTTCGCGCCGTTTCAGGCTGCCGTCAAAGCATGGGAGGAACCCGATGGCGCGACTGCCCTACCTGACACCGGACGACCTGGCCGAGGCCGACCGCGGCCTGCTGAAGCGGATGATCACGCTGCACCGGTGCCTGGTGAACAGCCCGGGCATGGCGCGCGCCTTCAGCGGGATGGGGCAGTACATCCGCTACGGGTCGCGGCTCGACCCGCGGCTGCGGGAGCTCGCGATCCTGCAGATCGGCTGGCTCGCGCGCTCGCCCTACGAGTGGTCGCACCACGTGAAGATCGGCCAGGATTTCGGCGTCAGCGGCGACGACATCCGCGCGCTGATCGCCGACACGGCAGGGGAAGCGAACGCGCTCGAACCGCTCGCGCGCCTCGTGCTGCGCGGCGCGCGGGAGGTGTATGCGGGCGCGATGAGCGAGGCCACCTTCGCCGAGCTGCACCGGCACCTCGACGCCGAATGCATGGTGGACCTGACGCTCACCGCCGCGTTCTACTGCGCCGTGGTGCGCGCCCTCGCCTCGCTCGCGATCGACGTCGAGCCCGAGTACCAGCCCTATCTCGACGCCTTCCCGCTGCCGGCGGGGTAGCGCAGGGTCGCCCTGACCGCGGCCGGTCAGGGCGAAACCGCGGCGGCGCGCGTCAGCCGACCACGCGGCCGAACAGCGTGCGGTACATGAGGCGATAGACGTCCACGTTGTCCATCGTGCCCGCCTCGCTGATGAGGTGGGCGTTGAGGCCGGCGCCGCGGACGAGGATCCCGCCCGACACGTCGGTCAGGGTGGACCAGGCGATGGCGAAAGGATGCCGCACGCCGTTGCGGTCCGGCGCCGACAGCCAGGCGGTCGTGCCGGTGCCCCGCTGCCCGTCGAGGGCGGCGCCGTTGCGGTCGCGCTCGGGCAGGTTCTGGCCCTCGCGGATCACGTTCTGCTGCCGGCCTGGGCCGATCACCTGCATCCCGCCCGCATCGGAATCGGCGGTGGTCAGCATCAGCGTGTTCGGGTTGGCGGCGACGAAGCGGCGGAACAGGCCGATCGCGGCGTCGGCGCGAACACCGGCCTCGATCGAGCCGGCCGCGTTGTTCACGTTGCCGAAATTGTCCGTCCCCTCCTCCTCGGCGACGAGGAGGAAGCCCTGCGGGGCGCGCGCCAGGATGCGCAGCGCCGCCTCGCTCATGTCGGCGATGCTGGGCGCGCCGGGGACGTAGTGCGGCAGGTTCTGCTGCGCGAGCGTCTCCTCGTCGCGGTCGTTGAAGGTGTGGTCATGGGCGAAGATGCCCCACACCTTCGTCGCGTCGGCCGGCAGTGCCGCCAGTTCCTCGCGCGTGTAGACGATCGTGTAGCCCGCGGCCTGCAAGCGCTCGACCAGGTTCAGCCCGTCCTCGCGCGCGCCCTCGCCGTGGCGGCCCTGGACGCCGCGCGGCAGGTACCAGCGCTCGCCGCCGGCGAGGTGCACCTGCACCCCGCTCTCGGTGACGAGGCGCGTGATCTCGGCCAGCGAGTTCCGGCGGGGCGTGGAGACGACGAAGGCGGCGGTGCCGGGCTCATAGGCGGCGCCGGAGTTCACGAGGCCGACCCACTTGCCGCGGGCCATCGCCTCCTTCGCGATGGAGCCCTCGAAGCCGGAGAGGGCGCGGATCGGCTCGGCGCCGTCCTGCCCGAAGCTGTCGGCCTGGACCCGCACGCCGAAGGCATGGATTGTCGCCCCGCCATGGGAGGTGCCGGTCAGCCCGTCCTTCATGTGGCCGAGATAGACGGCGGTGTGCGGCAGGCGGTCCCACTCGGTGCGACCGTCGGGCCCGAGGGCCACGAAGCGCAGCGCGCCCCAGTGGTTCACGCCGAAGCCGTCCGGGTGGAAGAAGATCACGTTGCCCGTGCCCTCGGCAGGGGTGGCGGGCTGAGGGGCGGCGGGCGCGGCCGGCTGGGCGGCAGCACCGGTGGCGGCGGCGGCCAGGGCGGCAGTGGAGGCGAAGAGCGCGCGGCGATCCATGGCGGGAACCTCTCCTTCGGATGGCCGGGCAGATAGGTCGGCGCCCGGATGTCCCAATGACCCTTGCATGACGTTGCCGTGACATCGCGGCCCGCCGCGTCCGGTCAGCGCGCGCCCCAGAGGATCACCCAGGCGCCCGCGAGCACGAGCGCCACGCCGATGAGATCGGTGACCGTCGGCCGCACGCCCTCGACGACAGCGAGCCAGACGAGGGAGGCCGCGACGTAGACCCCGCCATAGGCGGCGAAGACTCGCCCGGCGGCCGGCTGCTCGACCAGGGTGAGGAGCCAGGCGAACAAGGCCAGGCAGGTGGCGCCGGGGATGATCCACCAGCCCGGCGCGCCGAGGCGCATCACCGCCCAGACGGCGAAGCAGCCGGCGATTTCGGCGAGGGCCGCGGCGAAGAGAACGACGGGGGCGGGCATCCGGATCGGAGGATCTCAGAGTTGAGCATGGTCGAAGACCACCGTCTTGACCAGGGCCACCACCGCGCGCCCCGGTTCGAGGCCGAGCCGGGCGACGGAATCCGTCGTCACCCGGGCGAGCAGCGGCGTCGGCCCGACGGCCACGCGCACGAAGTCGGCGCCCGGGCCGGCCGGCTGGATCGCCTCCACCGTGGCCGGCAGGATGTTGTGAATCGAGATGCCCCGCGGCGTCTCCGTCGCCAGCGCGACGTCGCGGGCGCGGAGCCGCAGCCGCAGGCGGGTGCCCACGGGCTCGGGCCGGGGGGGGACCCAGAGGTGCCCCCCCGGGAAGTCGAGCCGCGTCAGGCCGCGCGCCGGCACGTGCTCGGCGATCACGCAGGGCAGCAGCACCCCGGCGTCGCGCCGCGCGGCGAGCGGCAGGTCGGTGCGCAGCGAGAGCGCCTCGGCCGCGCCCTCGGCCAGCACCTTGCCGTCGCGGAGCAGCACGAGGTGGTCCGCCAGCCGGTCCACCTCGTCCAGCGCGTGGGTGACGTAGAGCATGGGGATGCCGAAGGCGTCGCGGACGCGCTCGATCAGCCCCATCGCCTCCGCGCGGCGCGGCGCGTCGAGGGCGGCGAGCGGCTCGTCCAGCAGCAGCAGCCGAGGCCGCGCCAGCAGCGCGCGGGCGAGCGCGACGCGCTGCCGCTCCCCGCCCGAGAGCCGCGCGGGCCGCCGGTCGAGCAGCGGGGCGATGCCGAGCAGGTCCACCACCTCCGCCTCGCCGGGTCCCGGGGCGCCGTGCGGCGCGCGCCGCCCCCCGTAGCGGAGATTGGCGCGCACCGAGAGGTGCGGGAACAGCCGCGCATCCTGGAACACCGTCGCGGCGCGCCGCCGCTCGGGCGGAACGAAGAGCCGCGCCGCGCCGTCGAACCAGGGCGCCTCGCCCGCGAGGGCGATGCGGCCGCCGGCAGGCCGCAGCAGCCCGGCGACGGCGGCGAGCAGCGAGGATTTGCCGCAGCCCGACGGTCCGAACAGCACGGTCAGCCCGTCCCCCCGAAAGGCGGCATCCAGCGCGAAGCCCGTCGGGAAGCGATGGAGGACCCGCGCCTCGATCAAGCGGCGCGTCCCAGGATCACGGCCAGGCGCCGCGCCACCACCTCCGCCAGCAGCAGCCCGGCCACCGCGAGGGCGAAGGCGATGGCGGCCAGCCGCGCCGCGACGGCCTCGCCGCCCGGGGTCTGGGTGGCGCTGTAGATGGCGAGCGGCAGGGTCTGCGTCTCCCCCGGGATGTTGGAGGCGAAGGTGATCACCGCCCCGAACTCGCCGAGGCCCGCGGCGAAGGCGGTGATGGCGCCGGCCAGCACGCCCGGCGCCGCGAGCGGCAGGGTGACGGTGAGGAAGCGGTCGAGCGGCCCGGCGCCGAGCGTCGCGGCCGCCGCCTCGAGGCCCGGATCCACGCTCTCGAGGCCGAGCCGGATCGAGCGCACGATCAGCGGGAAGGACATGACGGCCGTGGCAAGCGCGGCGCCTTCCGTCGTGAAGACGAGGCGCAGGCCGAACCACTCGTTCAGCGGCGCGCCGATCGGGCCGCGCACGCCGAACAGCATCAGCAGCGCCCAGCCCACCACCACGGGCGGCACGACGAGCGGCAGATGAACGAGCGCGTCGACCAGCGTCCGGCCCGGGAAGCGGCGGCGGGCGAGCAGCCAGGCGACCGGCAGGGCGAGCGGCAGCCCGACGAGGACGGAGCGCCCCGCCACCTCCAGGCTGAGGCGGACCGCCTGCCACTCCTCGGGCGTGATCACCGCGGCAGGGTGAAGCCGAAGCGCTGCCAGGTGGGCGCGGCCTCGGCGCCGGCCGCGAAGGCCAGGAAGGCCCGGGCCTGGGGGTTGCCCTCGGCGCGGCGGGTGATGGCGAAGGGGTAGGTGATCGGCGGGTGGCTCTCCGGCGGGAAGACGCCCGCCGTCCGCACGCCCGGGCTGGCGCGGGCGTCGGTCTCGTAGACGATGCCGAAGGGCGCCTCGCCGCGCTCCACGAGGAGGAGGGCGGCGCGGACATTCTCCGCCCGGGCGAGGCGCGGGGCCAGCGCCTCCCACTGGCCCATCCAGGTCAGCGCCGCCTGGGCGTAGCGGCCGGCCGGCACATGGGCCGGGTCGCCCATCGCCAGCCGCTCGCGCGGGCCGAGCAGCGCCGCGAGGTCCGTCCCGCGGGCGAGCGCCGGGCTCGCCGTGGAGGCGGCGGGCGCCACCAGCACCAGCGCGTTGCCGAGCGGGCTGACCCGGGTGGCCTCGGCGATCAGGCCCCGCTGCTGCGCGTGGTCCATCCAGGCCTCGTCGGCGGACATGAAGAGATCGGCCGGGGCGCCCTGCTCGATCTGCCGGGCCAGCGCCGAGGAGGCCGCGAAGGTCAGGCGCGGCGCGGGGTTGCCCCGCGCCTCCCACTGCCGCGCGAGGTCCCGCAGCGCATCCTGGAGGGAGGCGGCGGCGAAGATGGTCAGGGGCTGGGGCGCCTGCGCCCGTGCCGGCGCGAGGGCGGCGGGGGCGAGAAGCGCGGCGGCGAGCAGGACACGGCGGAACATGCGGGCGTTTCCCTACGTGACACCCGACGTTGTAAATGGCGATTGATAGCGCTTCAACCGCCCGGATCGGGGCCTTCGAGCACGGCGTCGCGCGCCGCCGCCTCCGCCGCGCGATAGCGGCGGATCACCTCCTCGCCCGCGGTCGTGACGCTCGCCCCGCCGCCGCGCGCGCCGCCGGCGCTGCGCGCCACCACCGGCGC
>JAIEOO010000145.1 GCA_019750475.1 Acetobacteraceae bacterium
ACGCCGCCCGCGGCGGGTCTGGCGGCCGCCCTCGCCGCGCTGCTGCTCGGCTTCCTCGCCGCGCGCTCGCTCGAATCGCGGCTCCAGGCGGCGAGCGCCTCGGCCCGCGCCATCATGGATGGCGACCTCGCGCGCCGCCTGCCCGTCACCGGCCGCGGCGACGAGTTCGACCGCCTCGCCGTCACGGTGAACGCGCTGCTCGCGCGGATCGAGGCGCTGATGCGCGCCCAGCGGCAGGTGACGGACGACATCGCGCATGACCTGCGCTCCCCCCTCTCCCGGCTGCGGCAATCGCTCGAAGGCGCGCTCGCCCGTCCGCGCGACGCCGAGGCCGACGCGGCGACGCTGGAGGCCGCGCTCGCCGAGCTCGACCAGGTGCTGGGGAGCTTCTCCGCCCTGCTGCGCATCGCCCGCGCCGAGAGCGGCGCGCTCCGCGCCGGCTTCGAGCCGGTGGACCTCTCCGCCCTCGCCCGCGCCGCCGCCGAGCTTTACGCGCCGCTCGCCGAGGAACAGGGACGGACGCTGGTCGCGGACATCGCGCCCGGCGTCACCCTTCCGGGCGACGCCGCGCTGCTGCGCCAGGCCGTCGCCAACCTGATCGAGAACGCGCTGACGCACGGCGCCGGCCGGATCGGCCTGACCCTCACCCCCGACCGCGCGCTGGCGGTTTCGGACGAAGGCCCCGGGATCCCGACCGAGGCGCGGGAGGCGGTGACGCGCCGCTTCCACCGCCTCGACCGCAGCCGTTCGACGCCGGGGACCGGCCTCGGCCTCGCCCTCGTCGCCGCGGCGGCGCAGGCCCATGGCGGGCGGCTGGAACTCTCCGGCGAGCGGGGCCTGGTGGCGACGCTGCGTCTCTGATTCTGACGCGCCTGTCATGGTCGCGCGCCACGGGCTTCCATCCGCCGCGCGCGAGAACCCTCCCCGTCAACCACGCCCTGGGGAGATCCCGCACGATGATCACCGCCACCTTCCGCCGCCGCCGCGCCCTGCTGGCGGCCACCCTGCTCGGGGGCTCGTCCCTCGCCGGGCTGGCCTTCTGGAACGGCCACCCGGCGACGGCGCAGACCGCGCCGCCCGCCATCGCCGTGCCCGGCCAGGCCGCCAACGCGCCCACCGCCGGCTTCGCCGACCTCGTCGCCCGCGTGCGCCCGGCCGTCGTCACCATCACCGCCTCCGGCCGGCAGGAGGCGCAGCCCGCCAGATCCCCCTTCCAGCCCGGCTCCGAGCAGGACCAGATGTTCCGCCGCTTCTTCGGCGAGGAGGGCCGCCCCCAGCCGGGCCCGCGCGCCCGGCGGGAGGGCGCGGCCCTCGGCTCGGGCTTCGTCGTGGACGCGGAAGGCCACGTCGTCACCAACAACCACGTCATCCAGGGGGCGTCCCAGGTCATGGTCACGCTCGACGACGGGCGGGAGCTGCCGGCCCGCGTGGTTGGTCGCGACCCGCGCACGGACCTCGCGCTGCTGAAGGTGGAGGCGGGCGCGCCGCTCCCCTGGCTCAACCTCGGCGACAGCGACCGCGCCCGGCCGGGCGACTGGGTCGTGGCCGTGGGCAACCCCTTCGGCCTCGGCGGCACCGTGACCGCCGGCATCCTCTCCGCCCGCGGCCGCAACATCGGCCAGGGCCCCTATGACGACTTCCTCCAGGTGGACGCGCCGATCAACAGCGGCAATTCGGGCGGCCCGCTCTTCGCCCTCGATGGCAGCGTGATCGGGGTGAACACGGCGATCTTCTCGCCCACCGGCGGGTCGGTCGGCATCGGCTTCGCCATCCCGTCGGGCATGGTGCGCCAGGTGGTGGCGGACCTGAAGGCGAACGGCCGGGTGGAGCGCGGCTTCCTCGGCATCTCGACCCAGCCCGTCTCCCGCCCCGTGGCCGAGGCGCTGAGCCTGCCGCGTCCCGAGGGCGCCATGGTGGCGGAGGTCACGCCCGGCAGCCCAGCCGCGCGCGCCGGGCTGCGCCCGGGCGACGTGGTCCGCGCCGTGGACGGCAGCCCCGTGCGGGAGCCGCGGGACCTCGCCCGCCTCATCGCCGGCAAGCGTCCGGGCGAGCAGGCGACGCTCTCCGTCCGCCGCGACGGGCAGGACCGCGACCTGCGCGCGGCCCTCGACCCGCTGCAGGACGGCAAGTCCTGAGGGCCCCGATGACCGCGGGCCCGCGGATCCGGATGCGCGCCTGAGGGGGCGCGCGGTGATCGGTGCCGCCGATGGGTGGCGGTGACGAAGCATATTGGCGGCGGGCGCGGGCGGATGGCAGAAGCGGCATGACACAGGAACAACCTCATGATCCGCCCGCTCCTCGCCGCCGTCGCCTTCGCCGCCCTCGCCGGCGCGCGGCCCGCCGCCGCGCAGGTCTATTCGGTGCCGACGCCCTATTGCGGCGGGAACCTGATCGCCGAGCAGTTCGAGACGCGGGTGACGCCCGGCGCCCAGGGCCGCAGCGAGTATTTCATGCGGGTGTTCAATCCGCGCCCGCAGACGGCGCGCTTCCAGGTGCAGGTCGTGGGCGACCTGCTCGGCAAGCCCACGGGCCAGCAGAGCGTCAACGCCAATGGCCGCACCACCATCGCGCTCGGCTACACCGTCGCCGGCCGCCAGCCGCTCCGCAACGAGCAGCTGGCGAACGCCGTGCGGGTGAGCTGCTTCTGAGCTAGAGGTCGAGCCACCGCAGCCCGCCCGGCGGCGGCGGGATGTCCGGGTTCTTCGCCAGCATCCGCTCCCAAACGCGCTTCGCCACGCGCTGCGCCTCATCGACCAGGAACTCCTCGTCGAGCGACAGCACCCGCCGGTCGCGCATCAGGAAGCGGCCATCCACCATCACCGAATGCACCGCCGCCGGGTGCCCGTAATGCACGACGGAGGCCAGCAGCCGGATGATCGGCCGCAGGCTCGGCGTCCGCAGGTCGAGGATCGTCAGGTCCGCCTTCTTCCCCACCTCCAGCGTGCCGATCTCGGCCGCCGCCCCCACGCTGCGTGCCCCGTTGATCGTCGCCATGCGGAAGGTGTCCTCGGGCTGGGGGGAGACGCCGTCCTCCTTCGCTCGGCCACGGCCGCCGCGATGGATGATCTGGCCGATCTTCATCGCCTGGAACATGTCCTCGGTCATGTTGTCGGTGCCGAGGGCGATGTTCACGCCCGCGTCACGGATCAGCCCGATCGGCGCCTTGTGCGGCCCCCGGCGGGAGGAGTTGGCCGGGCAATGCGCCATCTGCACCCCGCGCGAGGCCAGCAGCTCCACATCGGAGGGTGAGCAGAAGGTCCAGTGCGCGCCGACGAGGTCCGGCCCCAGGAACCCCTCGCGGTCCAGGTATTCCGCCGGCGTCGCGTCGCGCATGGCGCGCACCGCGCGGATCTCCTCGATGGACTGCGCGAGGTGGACGGTGCGCGTCAGCCCGTGCTTCGCGGAGAGGTCCATCAGCTGCCGCAGGATCCAGGGCGAGCAGTTGTCCGGCGCGTGCGCCGCCACCTGGCACTGCACCCGCCCGCCATGGGTGCCGTGGAACATCTCGATCATCTGCACGGTGCGATCGAGGAAGACCTGCCCGAACGCGCGGTCCTCGGCGTAGTCGCCCTGCCGGATCCGCAGCGTGTTGATGTCGGCGGCGTTCTCGCTCATCCAGAGGCGCAGCCCCGTCGCCGCCATGGCGTGGCCGAAGCTCGGGATGTGGCGGAAGGGCTCGACCAGCGTGGTGCAGCCCGAGCGGATGGCCTCGAGGCAGCCGAGCTGCACCATGACGGCGCGCTCCTCCCCCGACATCTCGTAGGAGACGGGCGACATGTAGCCGTAGACGGCGTTGCCGTCCCAATCCTCGACCGTCCCGCGCAGGATGGTCAGCGCCGTGTGGGTGTGCGCGTTCACGAGGCCGGGCAGCACGGCGAGGCTGCGGCCATCCATCCGCTCATGCCGCGGGAAGCGCTGCGCAAGATCGTGGTTCGATCCGATGGCGGCGATGCGGTCCCCCGTCACCGCGATGGCGGAGCGGTCGAGGATCCCATCGGGCGTGACGATCACGGCATCGGTGATCAGCAGGTCCATCACACAGCCTTCCTCGTGGTTGCCTTTGTCCGGACCATTCTTGCAGGATGGGCGCGGACGGCAAGGACGGAGAACGGGCATGCGCCGGCGGATCGCGCTTTTCATCGTTGCCCTCGCCGGGCCCGCTGCGGCGCAGAACGTCACCATCGCGGTGGGCGGCGCCTTCTCCTCCCTTGATCCGCATTTCCACAACCTGACGCCCAACCGTGCGCTCACCCAGCACCTCTTCGACGGGCTGCTGGAACCCGACGCCGACCTCCGCCCGCAACCCGGCCTCGCGCACGGCTTCCGCCCGCTCGACGACAACAGCTGGGAGTTCCGCCTGCGCGAGGGCGTGCGCTTCCACGACGGGCGGCCGCTGACGGCGGACGACGTCGCCTTCACCTTCGCGCGCATCCCCCACGTGACCGGCAGCCCGTCGGGCTACGGCTTCTTCACCCGCCCGGTGCGGGAGGTGGTGGTGGTGGACGCGCACACCGTCCGCCTCGTCACCAACGGCCCGGCCCCGCTCATCCCGGCGCTGATGTCGGGCTTCTCCATCGTCGGCCGCGCCCAGGCGGAAGGCCTGACGACGGCCGACTTCAACAGCGGCCGCGCCGCCATCGGCACCGGGCCCTACCGCCTCGTCTCCTACACGGCGGGCGACCGCGCCGTCTTCCAGCGCAACGAGGACTGGTATGGCGGCCGGCCGGCCTGGGCGCGCGTCACCTACCGCTTCATCGGCCATGACAGCGCGCGCCTCGCCGCGCTGAAGGCGGGCGACGTGGACCTGATCGACCAGGTGCCGACGCGGGATGCGGCCGAGGTCGGGCGCGACGCGCGCTTCACGCTGTTCACCAAGGCGGGCGTGCGGAACATCTACCTCTACCTGGATCAGGGCCGCGCCCGGACGCCCCACGCCCTGGACAATCAGGGCCGCCCCTTGCCCGAGAACCCGCTGCGGGACCTGCGCGTGCGCCGGGCCCTGTCGCTGGCCATCAACCGGGAGGGGATGGTGCGGCAGGTGATGGACGGCCAGGCCGTCCCCTCGGGCCAGTTGCTGCCCGCCGGCTCCATCGGCCACGATCCCACGCTCCGCCCCGACGCCTTCGATCCCGACCGCGCCCGCGCCCTGCTGGCCGAGGCCGGCTTCCCCCAGGGCTTCCAGCTCACCCTGCACGGCCCGCACGACCGCTACGTGAACGACGCGCAGATCCTGCAGGCGGTCGCCCAGATGTGGGCCCGCATCGGCGTGCGCACCCGCGTGGAGGCCATGCCCTCCAACGTCTTCTTCAGCCGCGCGGCGCGGGATGAGTTCTCGGTCGGGCTGCTCGGCTGGGGCACCGGCACGGGCGAGCCCGACAGCCCGCTCGGCGCGCTGCTGGCGACGCTCGACCGCGGGCGGGGCCGCGGCCTCAACAACCGCTCGCTCTACTCGAACCCGGCGATGGACGCGGTGCTCGACCGCGCCCTCGTCACGCTCGACCTCGCGGGGCGCGAGGCGCTGTACCGGGAAGCCACCGGCCTCGTGCTGCGCGACCAGGCGATCATCCCGCTGCACCACCAGGTCAACATCTGGGCCGCGCGCCGGGGCCTCACCTATGAGGCGCGCAACGACGAGCGCACCATGGCCATGTCGCTCAACCCGGCCAACTGAGGAATCGCCCCATGCCGCATCAGCGCTTCCGCCGCTTCGACACCGCCCCCTGGTATCCCGGCCAGGGCATCGCCGACGAGATGTGCATGGCCGTGCGCGCCGGGAATCTCGTCTTCCTGCGCGGCCAGACCGGCTTCACCCTGGAGGGCGACTTCGTCGGCCTCGGCGACGCCGCCGCCCAGGCCGAGCAGGCAATGACGAACGTGAAGCTCCTGCTCGAGGAGGCGGGATCGGCGATGGAGCATATCTGCAAGATCACCACCTGCGTCACCGACCGCGCCTTCGGCCCTGATGTCCGTCGCGTGATCGGCCGGCATCTCGGCCACGTCGCGCCCGTGGGCACCGGCCTCATCGTGAACGGCCTCGCCCGGCCGGAGATGCTGGTCGGGATCGACATCGACGCCGTCATCCCGTGAGCGCGCCTTTCGCCCTGCCTGGGCTTACCGCCCCCGAACCCACGCGCGGCCACACGCCCGAGGCCGCCGCCGCCCAGGCCGAGGCCGTGTTCGACCGGCTGGAGGCCGAGCTGTCGGCCCGCGGCGGCCGGCTGACCGACCTCTGCAAGATCACCATGCAGCTGACCGACCGCGCCTTCCGCCAGGCCGTCTACGCCGTCATGGGCCGGCGCCTGCGCGGCGTGCGCCCGGTCAGCACCGGCCTCATCGTCCCGGGCCTCGATGATCCGCACGCGCTGTTCCAGCTCGACGCCCATGCCGTGCCCGGCGGGCCGCATGAGCGCCTGCGGCCCTACCGCTCGACCTCCATGCCCTATGGGCGGGATCACCAGCCCTTCGTCGCGGAGCTCTGCATGGCCGTCCGCGCCGGCCCGCACGTCTATCTGCGCGGCCAGACCGGCATGTCGCTCGACGGCGTGTTCGGCGGGCTGAACGACGCCGGCGAACAGGCCCGCATCGCCATGGACAATGTGGAGACGCTGCTCGCCGACGCGGGCGCCACGCTCGCCGACGCGGTCCACGCCACGATCTTCGTCACCGACCGCGCCCATGTCCCCGCCGTCGCCGCGGCCATCCTGCCGCGCTTCGCCGGGCGGCCGGTGCCGCACGCGCTCCTCGTCGTGAAGGGCCTCGCCGCGCCGGAAATCCTCATGGAAGTGGACGTGCAAGCGCATGTGGGATGACGTCTGGGTGGATGCCCGCCTCTGCACGATGGAGGGTCCGGGCCTCGGCGTCGTCGAGCCCGGCGCCATCGCCGTGCGGGCGGGCCGCATCGCCTGGGTCGGCCCGATGGCGGAGCTGCCCGCCACGCCGGCGCGCCACCGGCATGACTGTGGCGGCCGCTGGATCCTGCCGGGCTTCGTGGATGGCCACACCCACCTCGTCTTCGCCGGCGACCGCGTGGGCGAGTTCGAGCGCCAGCTCGCCGGCGCGACGCGCCGGCAGCTCGCGGCCGAGGGCGGCGGCATCCTCGCCACCATGCGCGCGACCCGCGCCGCCTCGGAGGACGCGCTGGTGGCCCTGGCGGCCCCGCGCCTCGCCCGGCTGATGGCGGAAGGCGTCACCACGCTCGAGATCAAGTCGGGCTACGGGCTGGAGCGCGAGAGCGAGCTGCGCATGCTGCGCGCCGCGCGGCGCCTCGGGCGGGAGAACGGGGTGCGCGTCGTCACCTCCTTCCTCGGCGCGCATTCGCTGCCGCCGGAATATGCCGGCCGCGCCCCCGACTACCTGACCCACCTGATCGAGGAGGTCCTGCCGGCCGCCATGGCCGAGACGCTGGTGGACATCTGCGACGGCGGGATCGAGGGGCTGACCATCCCGCACGCCGACATGATCCGCCTCTACGAGGCGGCGAAGGCGCGGGGCCTGCCGATCCGCGGCCACACCGACCAGTACCGGGACGTGGATGGCGGCCGCATCCTGGCCGGGCTCGGCGCGCTCTCGGCCGACCACCTGGAATACGTGAACGAGGCGGGCGTCGCCGCCATGGCGAAGGCCGGCACCGTCGCCATGCTGCTGCCGGGCTCGACCCTGTTCCTGAACGAGCCGCGCCGCCCGCCGCTCGACGGGTTCCGGAAGCATGGCGTGCGGATGGCGCTGGCCAGCAACTGCAACCCGGGCAGCTCCCCCACCCTCTCGCCGCTGCTCGTCCTCGCCCTCGGCTGCTCCTTCTTCCGCATGACGGTGACGGAGGCGCTGCGCGGGCTGACGGTGGAAGGGGCCCACGCCATCGGCCACGGCGGCCAGGTGGGCGAGCTGCGGGCCGGCCTGCCCGCCGACTTCGTCCTGTGGGAGATCAGCGAGCCGGCGGAGCTCTGCTACTGGCTCGGCGGCGCGCCGCCCCGGCAGGTGGTGCGGGGCGGCGTCGCGGCGTAGCGCCCGTCAGGCGCGGCGGATGCCCCAGAACATGGCGAAGCCCGGCACGCGGCCCGTCAGGTTCCGCCGCAGCGCGGTGATGGCCGCGACCGCGCCGATCGGCAGGAAGGGCAACTCCTCCATGGCGACGGTCTGGATCTCCCGCGCGATGCGCTGCTGCTCCGGCAGCTCGGCCGCGTCGAACCACGCGTCGCGCAGCGCCTCGAGGCGCGGGCTGGTCGGCCAGCCGGGCCAGGCGTTCAGCCCGTTGCCGCGCAGCGGGAAGTGCCCGGCGGGGTCGGCCGTCTCGAAGCCGGCGAAGGTCGTGCAGGTGACGGACCACCCGCCCCGCTCCAGCGGCTCGCGGCTGGTGCGCCGCTGGACCACCGTGCCCCAGTCGGACAGCACGAGATCGAGGTTCATCCCGAGGCGCCGGAACAGGTCCCCCGCCACCTGCGTGATGGCGGCCGGGGCCAGGATGTCGGTCGGGCCGATGATGCGCACCGGCTGGTTGGTGTAGCCCGCGTCCCGCAGCGCCTGGCGCGCCCGGTCGATGGAGCGCGGCCCGCGCAGCGGCTCGAGGCCGGCATCGCTCGCGAGCGGCGTGCCGGGCGTGAACACGCCGCATTGCGCGTCGAAATTCTGCGGGTCGGTGCCCTGCACGGCGATCATGAAGTCGGACTGGCTGACGGCGGGCAGCAGGGCGCGGCGGATCGCCGGGTCGTTGAAGGGCGGATGCAGGTGGTTGAAGCGCAGCACGCCGAGCGACATGAAGCGCGTCAGCATCTCGACCGAGACGTTGCGGTTGCGCCGCAGCAGCAGCTGGTTCTCGGGCGTCGGCTGCTCGAACCAGTCCATCTCCCCCTGGATGAGGGCCGAGGTCGCGGTGCCCGCGTCCTGGATGATGTGCCACTCCAGCCGGTCGAAATGCGCCGTCTTCGGCCCCGCCGTCAGGCTGTTCGGCCCCGGCACCGTCGTCGGCGCGTAGCGCTCGAAGCGGCTGTAGGTGGCGAGGCTGCCGGAGTTGTACTCGCTCGCGTTGAAGCGGAAGGGCCCGCTGCCCACGGCCTCGCGGATCTGCTGGAAGGGGTCGGTGCGCGCCAGGCGCTCGGGCATGATGAAGGGCGTGGGCGTCGCGACCGAGCCGAGCGCCGTCAGCAGCAACGGGAAGGGCCGGCGCAGGCGGAAGCGCAGGCGCCGGTCGTCGAGGGCCGTCAGTTCCTCGGTGTAGTCGCGCAGCTTCTGCCCCATGGGGCTGCGCGCCATCCAGCGCTGCAGGCTGGCGACGGCGTCCTGCGCCCGCACCGGCTCCCCGTCGTGGAAGAACAGGCCGCCGCGCAGCGTGATGGTGGCGACGCGCCCGCCCTCCTCGAACAGCGTGCCCTCGGCCATCTGCGGGTGCGGCCGGAACTGCTCGTCGATGCCGTAGAGCGTGTCGTAGACGAGGTAGCCGTGGTTCCGCGTGACCGTCGCCGTCGTCCAGATCGGGTCGAGGCTGGTCAGGTTGGCCTGGGGCACGAATTTCAGCAGGCGGCTGCCCGCCGGCTGCGCCAGGGCGGGCGTGCTGGCCGCGAACGACCCGGCCGCCACCGCGGCCGAGCCGCGCAGCAGGCTGCGACGATCCATGATGAACTCCCTTCCGTGCTCTTTCCGCCGGAGGGACCGCGCGTTCCCGTCCCGCCTCTCTACGCGGCGGGACGGGCCGTTACAAGAACTTCACGCCGTCGTGGCCGCCGTCAGGCCCGGCGCAGCCCCCAGAAGATGGCGAAGCCCGGCACCCGGTCCGTCAGGTTCCGCCGGAAGGCGGTCGTGGACATGTAGGCGCCGCAGGGGATGAAGGGCACTTCCTGCATGGCGGTGCGCTGCATGTCGCGCGCGATGGCCTGCTGCGCCTCCAGCGTCGGCGCGTCGAACCAGGCGTCGCGAAGCTCCTCGAGGCGCGGGATGGTCGGCCAGCCGGGCCAGGCCGCCGTGCCGTTGCCGCGCAGCGGGAAATGCCCGGCCGGGTCCATGAAGTCGGTCGAGGAGAAGGCGGTCAGGAACATGGACCAGCCGCCGCGGTCCAGCGGCTCGCGGCTCGCGCGGCGCTGCACCACCGTGCCCCAGTCGGTCAGAACGATGTCGGCATTGACCTGCATCCGGCGCAGCACGTCGGCCATCACCTGCGTCAGGGCGGACGGCGCCAGGATGTCGGTCGGCCCGATCAGCCGCATGGGCTGGTTGGTCACCCCGGCCTCCCGCAGCAGGGCGCGGGCGCGGTCCACGCTGCGCGGCCCCATCAGCGGCTCCAGCCCCTCGTTGTTCGCGAGCGGCGTGCCCGGCGTGAAGATGCCGACGCCGGTGCGGAACAGGGCGGGGTCGTTGCCGACGATCGCCTGCATGAAGTCGGCCTGGTTGATCGCCGGCATGAAGGCGCGCCGCACCTCGGCCCGGTCGAAGGGCGGGTGGAGGTGGTTGAAGCGCAGCACGGTCGAGAGCGGCAGCGGGTCGATGACGTCGAGGGCCACGTTGCGGTTGCGCCGCAGCAGCTGCTGGATCTCCGGTGGCGGCTGCTCGTACCAGTCGATCTCGCCCGTCTGCAGCGCGCCCGCCGCCGTCGCGGCGTCCACGATGATGTGCCACTCGATCCGGTCGAAATGCGTGACCTTGGGCCCGGCGGTGAAGCTCGTCGGGCCGTTCGGGTTGGGCTGGTAGTCGCGGTTGCGCTCGTACACCGCGAGGCTGCCGCTGTTGTACTCGCGCTGGACGAAGCGATAGGGACCGCTGCCCACGACCTCGCGGAACTGCTGGAACGGGTCGGTGGAGGCGATGCGCGCCGGCATCATGAAGGCGACCGGGTTCACCGAGCTGGCGAGCGCAATGAACAGCAGCGGGAACGGCTTCTTCAGGCGGAACTGGAAGCGCCGGTCGTCCAGCGCCGCGAGCTCGTCGAGCTGCCGTTCGAGCTGCTGACCGGAGGGGTTGCGCCGCATCCAGCGCCGGAGCGAGACGACGCAATCCTCGGCCGTCACGCGCTCCCCGTCGTGCCAGCGCAGCCCGTCGCGCAGCGTGATGACGACGCGCCGGCCCTCATCCTCGACGCTGTGGCCCGAGGCCATCTGCGGCTGCGGGCGGAACTGCGCGTCCATGCCGTACAGGGTGTCGTACACCATGTAGGCGTGGTTCCGCGTGACGTTCGCCGTCGTCCAGATCGGGTCGAGGCTCGTCAGGTTGGCCTGGGGGACGAATTTCAGCAGCCGCGGCGCCTGGGCGATGGCGGGGCTGACCGCCGCCGCCGCGGTCGCGGCGCTGGCGGCGAGGAGGTCACGGCGGCGCAGCGCGAGGCTCATGGGGCACGGTCTCCGGTCGGCATCCTGGGCCGGGACCGTGCCACGCGCGCGCCGCACCCTTCAAGCGGGCGGCGGCAGGAAGTCCACCTCGTGCAGGGCGGAGAGGCGGACCACCTCGGCCGGGTCGGGCACGTTGTGGATCGCCTTGAACAGGTCGTGCAGCCGGCGCGCCGGGCTGACCCAGAAGAAGGCGCGGGCCGGCTGGCCGCTCTCGTTGAAGTAGCCGTGCATGATGCCCATCGGCATCCGCACCAGGTCGCCCGCCTTGGCGACATGCGTCTGCCCGTCGAGGACGAGCTTCCACTCCCCCTCGATCATCAGGATGTACTCGTCCTGCGTCGGGTGGATGTGCGGCGGCACGAAGGTGCCGGGCGGGCTGAGCGCCTCGAAGGCGAAGGAGTGCTCGGTGCTCTGCTTCGGGTGATAGGTCTGGCCGAGGATGTTCCACACCACGCCGTCCAGGCCGGAATCGGCCCGGGTGATGCCGGCGGTCTCGATCATGGTCGCTCTCCCTTCCTTCAAACGTGCCAGTCGCTCAGACGTGCAGGTATTGTTCCTTGACCTCGGGGGCCGCGACAAGCGCCGCGCTGTCGCCGGTCCAGACCGTGCGGCCCTTCTCGACGATGACGTGCCGGTCCGCGAGGGCGAGCACGGCCGAGAGGTTCTTGTCGATCAGCAGGATCGCCTGCCCCTCCGCCTTCAGGCGCCCGAGCACCGCCCAGATCTCCTGCCGGATCAGCGGCGCGAGGCCCTCCGTCGCCTCGTCGAGGATCAGCAGGCGCGGGTTGGTCATCAGCGCGCGCCCGATGGCGAGCATCTGCTGCTCCCCGCCCGAGAGGTTGCGCCCCGCGTTGCGCCGCCGCTCCCTCAGCCGCGGGAAGAAGCCGTACACCGCATCGAGCGTCCAGCGCGGCGTGCCGCCGGCGCGGTTGGCCGCCGTCGCCACCAGGTTCTCCTCCACGCTGAGCGTCGGGAAGACCTGCCGCCCCTCGGGCACGAGCCCGAGGCCGAGCTGCGCGATGCGATGCGGCGCGAGGCCCGCGAGGTCCCGCCCGGCGAAGCGCACCTGCCCCCCCGTCTGCCGCCCGCGCTGGCTCGGCAGCAGGCCCATCACGGCGCGCACGGTCGTGGTCTTGCCCATGCCGTTGCGGCCGAGCAGCGTCACCACCTCCCCCGCCTCGACGGAGAGCGTGACGTCGGCCAGCGCCTGCGACTGGCCGTAGGAGGCCGAGAGGCCCTCGATCCAGAGCATCACGCCGCCTCCGGCAGGTCTTCGTCGCCGAGATAGGCGCTGCGGACGGCGGCGTCGGCGCGGATCTCGTCGGGCCGGCCGCTCGCGATCACGCGCCCCTGCGCCAGCACCGAGATCCGGTCCGCGAGCGCGAAGACGGCCTGCATGTCGTGCTCGACCAGCAGGATGGCGTAGCGCGCCTTGAGCGCCGTCAGGATGCGCACCAGGCGCTCCGCCTCCTCGGCCCCCGTGCCCGCCAGCGGTTCGTCCAGCAGGAGGAGCCGCGGCCGCATGGCCAGCGCGATCGCGAGTTCGAGCTGCCGCTTCTCCCCGTGCGATAGGGCGGCCGCCGGCAGGCCCGCCCGCCGGTCGAGCCCGAGCTCCGCCAGCGCCGCCATGGCCTCGTCGTTCAGCGCCGCCTCGCGCCCGGCCGGGCGGAAGAAGCGGAAGGAGGAGCCGCGCCGCGCCTGCACCGCGAGCGCCACGTTCTCGAGCGCAGAGAAGCTCGGCACGATGGAGGTGATCTGGAAGGACCGCGCGAGGCCGAGCCGCGCGCGCTTCGCGAGCGGGAGCCGCGTCACGTCCCGCCCGGCGAAGATCACCGCCCCCGCATCCGGGGCGAGCGTGCCGCTGATCTGGTGGATCAGCGTGGTCTTGCCCGCGCCGTTCGGGCCGATCAGGGCATGGATTTCCCCCGGCACGACGGTGAGCGAGACGTCGTCGGTGACGGCGAGGCCGCCGAAACTCTTGCGCAGGCCGCGCAGCTCCAGCAGCGGTTCAGCCATCGCGGCGCCCCCCGAGCAGCTGGGGCAGGCTGATCAACCCGCCGCGGAGGAAGAACACGCAGAGGATCAGCAGCGGCCCGAAGATCAGCCGCCAATGCTCGGTCAGCTTCGCCAGCCATTCCTCGACCAGCACGTAGGCGAAGGCGCCGAGCAGCGCGCCATGCGGCCCGGCGAGGCCGCCCAGGATGACCATGAACAGCAGGTCCCCGCTGCGCTGCCAAGCAAGGTACGCTGGAGCCACGAACTCCGTCGCGTTGGCCAGCACCACCCCTGCGAGCCCGCCGATCGCGCCGGCGATGACATAGGCCGCGAGGCGGTAGGGGTAGGGCTCGAAGCCGACGGCGCGGGCGCGCGTCTCGTTGTCGCGCGCGGCGCGCAGCACGCGGCCGAAGCGGCTGGCCAGCAGCGCCGTCACCAGCGCCCAGGTGAGGACGAGCAGGGCGAGGCAGGTGAAGTGGAAGACCATCCGCCCTTCGAGGGCCCGCGTGCCGAACAGCTCCAGCCGGTTGTAGAGGGTGTAGCCGTCATCCCCGCCATAGAGCGCGAGGGAGGAGGTGGCGAAGAAGGCCATCTGCCCAAAGGCCAGCGTGATCATGATGAAGTGGACGCCCGAGGTGCGGATGGCGATCGCCCCCGTCAGCAGCGCGAACGCGGCCGCCGCCGCGACCGCCAGCGGCACGACCTTCCAGGCCTCCACCACGCCGGCATGGTCCATCACCACGACGACGTAGGCGCCCACGCCGAGCATCGCCGCGTGGCCGAGCGAGACCAGCCCCGCCCCGCCGACCAGCAGCATCAGCGAGATGGCGGCCATGGCGTAGACCATGCCGCGCGCCAGCATGGTGAAGTGCCAGCCCTGCGAGAAGCCGAGGAACGGCGCCGCCGCCAGCAGCGCGAAGATGGCGAGCGGCAGCGCGGCGGAGCGCCAGGTGAAGCCCATGCTCAGCGACCCGCCGGGAACAGGCCGGCCGGCCGCACCGCGAGGATCGCCGCCATCACGATGTAGACCAGCATGGAGGCGAGCGCGGCACCCGTCTGCCGCGCCGCCGAGGGATCGAGGAAGAGGCGCATCACATCGGGCATCAGCCCCCGCCCGATCGTCTCGACGAGCCCGACCAGCAGCGCCGCGACGAAGGCGCCGCGCACGCTGCCGATGCCGCCGATCACGATCACGACGAAGGCGAGGATGAGGAAGTTGTCGCCCATCCCGGGCTCGACCGAGAGGATGGGGGCGGCCATCACGCCGGCGAAGCCCGCCAGCATCGCCCCGAAGCCGAAGACCAGCATGAACAGCCGCTTCACATCCACGCCCAGCGCCGAGAGCATGGGCGCGTTCGACGCCCCGGCGCGGACCAGCATGCCGGCCTTGGTCCGCTCCACCAGGAACCACAGCAGCCCCGCGGTCGCGAGGCCCGCGGCCAGGATGGCGATGCGGTAGGTGGGATAGAGCAGCCCGTCCATCACGCGCACGCCGCCGGTCAGCAGATCCGGCACCGGCACCTGCAAGGGCGCGGTCCCGAACACCGCCTTCACGCCCTGGTTCAGGAACAGGATGACGCCGAAGGTCGCCAGCACCTGCGAGAGGTGGTCGCGGTCATAGAGGTGCCGGAAGACCAGGAACTCCAGCAGCAGCCCGATCACCAGCGCGCCCAGCAGCGCGAGCGGCAAGGCCAGCCAGAAGGAGCCGGTGATCGCCGCGAAATACGCCGCGAGATAGGCGCCCAGCATGTACTGCACGCCATGCGCCAGGTTGATGAAGTCCATCACCCCGAACACCAGCGTGAGGCCGGCCGCGATCAGGAACAGCAGGATGCCGAATTGCAGGCCGTTCAGCGCCTGGACCAGCAAGAGCGTGGTGTTCACCCGACCCCCAAGTCACGGGGGCTCCGCCCCCGCACCCCCGCCGGGGACTTTTGGTCCCCGGACCCCTGAGAACAATCGCGCCCCTGATGCAGGGCCCGCTGCGGTGCCCCGATGCGGCTCCGCCGCGAGGGCGGAGCAACCGCGGAGGACCAGCACAGCAACCCCGGAAGGCTTGGACCAACCTCCCCGACAAGCGGACGTGCCAACGGGGCCCCCGCCGAGGTTTTGCGCGAAACGAAGCGCAGCGCAGTGAAGCGGAAAACTTCGGTGGGGATCACACCCGGGGCGGCATCCGGCACTCGCCGACCCAGGGATCCACGCTGGCCTCGAGGACGCGGCGGACGGTCTCCGTCTGGAAGCGGCCATCGGGGCGGCGCGCCACGCGGCACAGCCAGAAATCCTGCACCGGGTACTGGTTCGCGCCGAAGCGGAAGGCGCCGCGCAGGCTCTGGAAGTCGGCGGCCGCGATGGCGGCCCGCAGCGCGTTCTTGTCGGCGAGGTTGCCGCCCACGCGGCGCACGGCGGCGTTCAGCAGCATCGCCGCGTCGTAGCTCTGCATGGCGTAGGTCGCGGGCACGTAGTTGAACTGCGCCTCCATGTCGCGGACGAAGCGCTGGTTGTTCTCGGCCGGCATGTTGGGCGCCCAGTTGGCGCCGGCGAAGAAGCCGAGCGCCGCCTCGCCTTGTGCCGGAAGTGTGGCCTCGTCCACCGTGAAGGTCGAGAGGAACGGGATGTTGGCGAGCCCCGCCTGGCGGTACTGGCGCACGAGGTTCACCCCGAGGCCGCCCGGCATGAAGGTGAAGATCGCGTCGGGCCGCAGCGAGGCGATGCGCGCGAGCTCCGCCGAGAAGTCGGTGTGCGTGAGCGGGACGAAGATCTCGTCCAGCACCTGGCCCTGGAAGCGGCTCTTGAAGCCGGCGAAGGCGTCGCGCCCGGCCTGGTAGTTGGGCGTCAGCAGCACGACGCGGCGATAGCCCTCATCCTGCGCCGCCTGGCCCATCACGCTGTGGACCTGGTCGTTGTTGTAGCTCGTCGTGAAGAAATACGGGTTGCAACCGCGGCCGGCGAAGGTGGACGGGCCGGCATTGGTCGAGATGAGGAAGGTGTTCGCCTCCGTCACCGGGCGCATGATCGCCTGCAGGATGTTGGAGAAGACGACGCCGACGACGAAATCCACCCGGTCGCGCTCCAGCGCGGCGCGGACCTTGGTCACCGCGACCTCCGGCCGCAGCTCGTCGTCGATGACGATGGTCTCGACCGCGCGGCCGCCGAGCTGGTTGTTGAGGTGCCGCATGCCGAGCGCCCAGCCGTCGCGGAGCTGGGTGCCGAGCGCGGCCTGCGGGCCGGTGAGCACGGCGACGACGCCGACCTTGATCGGCGCGCCCTGGGCGATGGCGGGTGCCGCGAGCGGCAGGACGGCGCCGCCGGCCAGCAAGGCGCGGCGGTGAACTCGGAACTCGCGATCAGCACCCATCGTCCGTCTCCCAAAATCGTTTTAAGCTTAAAGGTTCGTTAACCCGGCGCCAGCCTGGCGCGCAAGCTTTTCCGCGACCGCCATGAGCGGGTGCGACGTGTTCGCCCAGGGGTCAAGCACGGTGAAGTGATTCGTGCCCGCGATCCGTTCGCTCGTGCCGCCCCAGAGCGATGCGAAGGCTTCCGTCTGGCGGATGAAGGCGCCCGATTCCTCCGCGCCCACCACGGCGTGGAGCGGCCGCCCCGGCGCGGGCAGCAGCGCCGGTGACAGGGCCCGGGCGGCGGCGGCGTCGAGCCCGAGGCCGGCATTGATGCTGGTCGGCAGCAGCGGCTCCAGCCAGAACACGCCGGAGACCGGCAGCGCCGCGCCGGCGGCGGGGCTCCGCGCGAGGAGCCAGGCCGCGAGGTGCCCGCCGGCCGAATGGCCGGCGGCGAG
>JAIEOO010000392.1 GCA_019750475.1 Acetobacteraceae bacterium
CGCGTCGGCGCCGAGCAGCCCGGCCGCGACCGCCCCCGGCTCGACATTGGCGACGACCTGGCGCGCCGCGATCTCCCCGTCATCCGCCAGGCGGACGCCGGCCACGCGCCCGCCGGCGACGTGCAGGGCCGCGACGCGCGTCCCGCAGCGGATCTCCACGCCCTTCTCCCGCGCGAGCGCCGCCATGGCCTCGGCGAGCCGCGCCGTCCCGCCCTCCACCCGCCACACGCCCTGGGCCTCGGCGTGGAGGATCAGGAGCAGCGTCGCCGGGGCCAGCAGCGGCGAGGCGCCGACATAGGTGGCCGTGCGGTTGAAGAGCTGGCGCAGCCGCGGATCGGCGACGTGCCGCGCCACCTCCTCCGCCAGCGTCGAGAAGGCGGGGATCGCCATGAGCGGCGCGAAGCCCACGCGCATGGCGAGGCCCATGGGCGTCGTGCTGGCGGCGCGCAGGAAGCCCTTCTCCAGCGTCTCGTGGATGCGGCGGGCGCGGGCCAGCATCTCCCGGTGGCCGCGCGCCGCGGCGGCCCCGGCGAAGGCGCCGATCGCCTCGCTCGCCGCCGCGGGATCCGCCGGCAGGTCGAGCCGCGATCCGTTGGGCCAGAGATGCCGGCCGAGCAGCTCGGCCCGGCGCATCGGCAGACGCGCGCCGAGATCCGCGCCGGCACGGGCGAACAGCTCGTCGAAGACGAAGCGCAGCGCGAATTGCGTGGCCCCGCCATCCACGCGGCGCCCGGCCACCGTGACGTCCCGCAGCTTGCCGCCCGGCACGGGCGCGGCTTCGAGCACGAGCACCTCCCGCCCCGCGACCGCGAGTTCGATGGCGGCGGCGAGGCCCCCGACACCCGCCCCCACGACGATCACGCGGCCCGAATTCATCCCTCGCATCCGAAAACGGCGTTGACGCGAGTGTCAAGTCGGCATGACACTCGCGATGTTCAATCGTCAGGCCGGATCATGAGCGACAGCACCGCCGACGGCCATCCAGCCGCCCCCACCCTGCGCGAGCGCTTCCTCGCCTTCCGCGACCGCCTCGTCTCCAGCCCGGCCTTCCGCGACTGGGCGGCGCGCTTCCCGCTGACCCGTCCGCTGGCCCGGCGCCGGGCACGGCAGCTCTTCGACCTCAACGCGGGCTTCGTCTATTCGCAGATCCTCTCGGCCTGCGTGCGGCTCGACCTGTTCGAGACGCTGCGGGCCGGCCCGCGCACGCCGGCGCAACTCGCGCCGGCGCTCTCCCTCTCGCAGGCCGCGACGCTGCGCCTGCTGGAAGCGGCCGCCGCGCTCGGCCTCACCGCCGCGCGCGGCGGGGGGCGCTACGGCCTCGGCGAGCTGGGGGCGGCGATGGTGGACAACCCGGGCGTCGCCGCGATGGTGCGGCACCACGCCCTGTTCTACGCCGACCTCGCCGACCCCGTGGCGCTGCTGCGGAAGGAGCGCGGCGGCAACAACCTGACCGCCTACTGGGCCTACACCGCCAATCCCGAGGCGGCCGCCCTGCCGGGCGAGAGCGTCGGCGACTATTCCGAGCTGATGGCGGCGACGCAGCCCATGATCGCGGAGGAGGTGCTGTCCGCCTACGACATCCGCCGCCATCGCTGCCTGATGGATGTCGGCGGCGGGGAGGGCGTGTTCCTCTCGGCCGCGGCGGCGCGCGCCCCGCGCCTCCGGCTCATGCTGTTCGACCTGCCCGCGGTGGCCGAGCGCGCCGCGGCGCGCTTCGCGGCGAACGGCCTCGCGGAGCGCGCCCGCTGCGTCGGCGGCAGCTTCCACACCGACGAACTGCCGAAGGGGGCCGACATCGTCTCCCTGATCCGCGTCGCGCACGACCATGACGACGACGCGGTCCTCGCGCTGCTCGGGCGCGTCCGCGCCGCGCTGCCGGCGGACGGCACGCTGCTGCTGGGCGAGCCCATGTCGGGCACGCCCGGTGCCGAGCCGATCGGGGAGGCGTATTTCGGCTTCTACCTGCTCGCCATGGGGCGCGGCCGGCCCCGCACCCTCGCCGAGAACGCGGCGCTGCTGCGGGCCGCCGGCTTCACCCGCGTCGAGCATCGCCGCACCCGCACGCCCATGCTCGCGGCCGTCCTCGTTGCGAGGCCATAACGCTTATTCACGACCACTTTCCCGTGGCCACACGCTAGGGTTGCGGGCGAGACGTGCCGGGGTTGCTGGCGCCTGCTCGCCCCCACCCTCGGTCCGCTCGCCGCCAGGCGGCCCCGGCTTCGCGGCCGCGAGGGAGAATCCAGATGCCGACCGTTTGGAACGCCGCCGGGGCGATGGTGTCCGACGCACCCCGGATCCGCCGCCTGACCCTGGCCGACATCCCCGCCGCGCTGCGTGCCGGCTGGGACGACTTCATGGCCATGCCCACGCAGCTCGTCTTCCTGTGCCTGATCTACCCGGTCGCCGGCTTCGTGCTCGCGCGCGCCGCGTCCCGCGCCGACTGGGTGTCGCTCGTCTATCCGCTGCTGGCCGGCTTCGCGCTGCTGGGCCCGGCCTTCGCCGTCGGGCTCTACGAATTGTCGCGCCGGCGCGAAGCGGGCGAGGCCCCGCGCTGGACCGACATGTTCAAGGTCATGGCATCGCCCGCGCTGTTTCCCATGCTCGCGCTCTCGGCGCTGCTGCTCGGCCTCTTCGTCGCCTGGATCGCCGTCGCCAAGGAGCTCTACGTGGGCATCATGGGCCACGCGGCCCCGCCCTCGATCTGGGCCATGCTGCGGGACGTGACGGACCGCCCCGAGGGGTTGCGGCTGATCCTGCTCGGCAACGCCGTCGGCGCGGTCTTCGCCTTGGCCGCCTTCGCGCTGTCGGCGCTCAGCTTCCCGCTGCTGCTCGACCGCGCGCCGCCGCTCGGCACGGCGATCCGCACCTCCGTCGCCGCGCTGCTGGCCAACCCCGTGCCGATGCTCGCCTGGGGGCTGACCGTCGCCCTGCTGCTCGCGCTCGGCTTCGCCACGGTGATGGTGGGGCTCGCGGTCGTGCTGCCCGTGCTGGGCCACGCGACCTGGCACCTGTACCGCCGCGCGGTGGCGTGACGCCGGCCTACTCCATCACGATGCGCGGCGCGGCGGCGGCCGTCGCCGCGTTCGCCTTCTCCCACACGCGCGCGGCGATGGCGCGGTAGGCGCCGGCCTCGTGGCTGTCGGGGGCGGCGAGCACGATCGGCGTGCCCGCGTCGGCCATCTGCCGGATGGCGAGCTTCAGCGGCAGCTCGCCCAGGAATTCGGTGCCGAGCCGCTCGGCCTCCGCCCGCGCGCCGCCATGGCCGAAGATGTCGGTCCGCTCGCCGCATTTCGGGCAGCAGAAGAAGCTCATGTTCTCGATGAGGCCGAGCACGGGGACGTTCACCTTCTCGAACATGCGCACGCCGCGCCGCGCGTCGATCAGCGCCACGTCCTGCGGCGTCGAGACGATGACGGCGCCGGCGAGCGGCACGCGCTGGCTCATCGTCAGCTGGGCGTCGCCCGTGCCCGGCGGCATGTCCACCACCATCACGTCGAGCTCCCCCCACTCGACCTGGCCCATCATCTGCTCGAGCGCGCCCATCACCATCGGGCCGCGCCAGATCATCGGCGTCTCCTGCTCGACCAGGAAGCCGATGGACATGGCCTTCAGCCCCCAGCGGGAGAGCGGGATGATGCGCTGGTTCACCGCGCGCGGCTTCTCCTGCGTGCCCAGCATCTGCGGCAGCGACGGGCCGTAGATGTCGGCGTCGAGCAGCCCGACGCGCAGCCCCTGCGCGGCGAGGGCGACGGCGAGGTTCACCGCCGTCGTGGACTTGCCGACGCCGCCCTTGCCCGACGCGACGGCGATGATCTTGCGTACGCCCGGCAGCAGCATGGCGCCCTGACCGGCCGGGGCCTTGGGCACGGCCCCTGGGGGCGGCGCGGCGGCGGGCGCCGGCTTCGCCGCGGCGGCGTCGCGATGGGCCGTCATCACCACCGTGACCGAGAGCGCGCCGGGAACGGCCGCCGCCGCCTTCTCGCAGGCCTGGCGCAGCGGCTCCAGCTCGCGCGCGCGGTCGCGCGGCACCTGCAGCGCGAACTGGATCATGCCGTCGCGCGCCGCGATGTCGCCCACCATGCCGGCCGACACCACATCCTGCCCGGTCGCGGGGTCGCGCACGGCGCGGAGCGCGTCGCGGACGGCTTGGGCGATCGTTTCGGACATGACTGATTTGCTCCCGGCGGCCGGCGGCGGGTTATGCACGGAGCGGGATTTCGGTGCACCCCTCCCCTTGGGCGGCGCCGCACCATATGTTGCGTGAACGCCCCGCAAGGTGGGCGCGACCATTCCGGGTCCGGCCCGGACAGGAGATTTCGGCGCAGATGGCGTGGAACAATGGCGGACCGAGCCCCTGGGGCAATCCGCGTCCCGGCGGCGGTGGGCCGTGGGGCTCGCCCCCGCCCGGCCCGCCCCAGGGTGGCGGCGGTGGCCGCGGGCCGGGGCCCGATCTCGATGACGTCATCCGGCAGGCCCAGGACGCCGTGCGGCGCTTCCTGCCGCGCGGCGGTGGCTCGGGCAAGCTGATCGGCATCGCCGGCCTCGTCGTCATCGGCATCTGGGCCGCTTCGGGCTTCTACCGGGTCCAGCCGGACGAGCTCGGCGTCGTCATGCGCTTCGGCGCCTTCGACCGCACGACACCCCCGGGCCTGAACTATCGCATCCCCTGGCCGGTCGAGACCGTCACGACGCCGCGCGTCACGCGCATCAACCGCGTGGATGTGGGCTTCCGCGGCCCGGCCGACGCGCCGGTCGGCACCCGCCAGGGCGCCACGCGCGACGTGCTGGCCGAATCGCTCATGCTGACGGGCGACGAGAACATCGTGGACATCGACTTCGCGGTGTTCTGGCGCATCCGCGAGGCGGGCGAGTTCCTGTTCAACACCCGCAACCCCGAGGACACGGTGAAGAGCGCCGCGGAATCGGTGATGCGCGAGGTGATCGGCCGCACCCAGATCCAGCAGGCGCTGACCGAGGCCCGCGCCCAGATCGAGCAGGATGTCCGCCGCGGCACCCAGGCGATCCTCGACCAGTACCGCGCCGGCGTGGAGATCACGCAGATCCAGATGCAGAAGGTGGACCCGCCGGCCCAGGTGGTGGACGCGTTCCGCGACGTGCAGCGCGCGAACGCCGACCGCGAGCGCCTGCGCAACGAGGCCGAGAGCTTCCGCAACGACATCATCCCCCGCGCCCGCGGCGAGGCGGAGCGCATGGTGGCCGAAGCCCAGGGCTTCCGCGACAGCCAGGTCGCCCGCGCGCGAGGCGAGGCCGGCCGCTTCAACGCCGTGTTCCAGGCCTATTCGCAGGCCCAGGACGTGACGATGCGGCGCCTCTACCTCGAGACGATGGAGGAGATCCTCCGCCGCAACAGCCTGATCGTGGTGGATGACCGCATGCAGGGCATCATGCCCTTCCTGCAGCTCGGCGACGGGCAGCGCCCGGCCCAGGGCCAGCGGCCGCAGGTGCCGCCGGCCGTCGCCGCGCCGGTGCTGACCGCCCCGCCCCAGCAGCGCCCGGGAGCGATGCGATGAACCGCCTGATCGCCTTGGGCGCCGTCGGCCTCGTGGCCCTCGCGCTGCTGCTCTCGTCCTTCTTCACGGTGCACCAGACGCAGCAGGTGCTGATCACGCAGTTCGGCCAGCCGATCCGCGTCATCCAGCAGCCGGGCCTGAACTGGAAGGTGCCCTTCATCCAGACGGTGATCACCTTCGACCGCCGCCTGCTCGACTACGACGCTCCCGGCGAGGAAGTCATCCTCGGCGACCAGCGGCGCATCATCGTGGACAGCTTCACGCGCTTCCGCATCACCGACCCGCTGCTCTTCTACCAGACGGTCGGCGTGGCGGAGCAGGGCATCCGCGGGCGGCTGTCCTCCATCGTCACCTCCTCGCTGCGGCGGGTGCTGGCGAGCGAGCAGCTCAACGCCGTCCTCTCCAACGAGCGGCCGCGCGTCATGGGCGAGATCCGGCGCCTCGTGAACGACGAAGCGCGCCGCTTCGGCATCGAGGTCGCGGATGTGCGCATCCGCCGCGCCGACCTGCCGGACGAGAACACCCAGGCCGTGCTCAGCCGGATGCAGTCCGAGCGCGAGCGCGTCGCGCGCGAAGCCCGCGCCGAGGGCGCCGAGGTCGCGGCCCGCATCCGCGCCCAGGCCGAGCGCGACCGGACCGTGATCCTGGCCGAGGCGGAGTCGAACGCGAACATCCTGCGCGGCACCGGCGAGCAGGAGGCCATCCGCATCTTCGGCGAGAGCTTCGGCCGGGACCCGCAATTCTTCCAGTTCTGGCGGACGCTCCAGGCCTACCGCGAGGTCTTCGCGAACGGCGAGTCCCGGATGGTGCTGACGCCCGACAGCGACTTCCTGCGGCTGTTCCGCGACATGCCGGGCAACGCCACCCGCCAGGGGCCGTGACCTCGTGACGAAACTGTGACTGGCGGCCGGGGCAACCCGGCCCTAGCGTCCTGTCTTCCATGCCGGGGCGGTTCCCCGCCGTCCCGGCCACCAGCCCCGAAGGCTCACCTCATGCGGATTGCCGCGCTTCTCTCCACCTCGGTCCTCGCCGTCGCGCTCAGCCTGCCGGGCGCGGCCCAGACGCCGAACCCGGGCGCCATGTCCGACGCCCCGGCCAATGCCGCGACGGGCGCCAACGCGCCGCAGCCGGTGCCGCATCGCGGCGCGCCCGAGAGCTTCGCACCCCTCGTCCGGCAGCTGCTCCCCGCGGTCGTGAACATCTCGACCACCCAGGGCGTCGCCGCGCGTCCGGGCCGCCCCGACGCGCCGGAGACGCCGCAGGCCCCGCCCGGCTCCCCCTTCGAGGAGTTCTTCCGCGACTTCTTCAACCGCAACCGCCCCGGCCAGGACGGCCAGCAGGCGCCGCCGGGCCGCGGCCCCCAGGCCCCGCCGCAGCGCCGCGCGCAGTCGCTCGGCTCGGGCTTCATCATCGACCCGGCCGGCATCGTCATCACGAACAACCACGTGATCGACGGCGCGGACGAGATCAACGTCATCCTCCAGGACAACACGACGATCCGGGCCGAGCTGGTCGGCACCGACCCGCGCACCGACATCGCCGTGCTCCGCGTCCGCCACACGGCGCCGCTGCCGGCCGTGCCCTGGGGTGATTCCGACACCGCCAATGTCGGCGACTGGGTCGTCGCCATCGGCAACCCCTTCGGCCTCGGCGGCACGGTGACGGCCGGCATCGTCTCGGCCCGCGGCCGCGACATCCGCCAGGGCCTCTACGACGACTTCATCCAGACGGACGCCGCCATCAACCGCGGCAACTCCGGCGGGCCGCTCTTCAACATGCGGGGCGAGGTCGTCGGCATCAACACGGCCATCTACTCGCCCACCGGCGGATCGATCGGCATCGGCTTCTCCATCCCCTCCAACCTGGCGCGCGGCATCGCCGGGCAGCTGGCGGATGCCGGGCGCGTGCGCCGCGGCTGGCTCGGCGTGAACATCCAGCAGGTCACGGACGAGATCGCCGACAGCCTCGGGCTGCGCGGCGGGGCGCGGGGCGCCCTCGTCTCCCGCGCGCAGGAGGGCGGCCCGGCCGCGGCCGGCGGCATCCGCAACGGCGACGTCGTGCTGCGCTTCAACAACCAGGAGGTCCGCGAGATGCGGAACCTCCCGCGCATCGTCGCCGAGACCGCGGTCGGCAGCCGCGTCCCCGTCGTCGTCTGGCGCGACGGGCGCGAGGAGACGCTGCAGGTCACGGTCGCCGAATTCCCGGCCGAGGCGCAGCAGGCGGCCGCGACGCCGAACCAGCCCACGCCGCGCGGCGACCGGCCGGTGGAGCTCTCGGGCCTCGGCCTCCGCGTCGCCGGCATCACCGCCGAGAACCGCGAGCGCTTCCGCCTCCGCCCCGAGACGCGCGGCGTCGTCGTCACCGAGGTCGCGCCCAACAGCCCGGCCGCCGAGCGCGAGCTGCGCCCGGGCGACGTCATCCTCGAGGTCCAGCAGGAGCGCGTGACCACCCCGCAGGAGCTGCAGGAGCGCATCGAGCGCCTGCGGCGCCAGGGCCGGGCCACCGCCCTGTTCCTCGTCGAGGGCCAGGGCGGGCAGCGCTTCGTTCCGCTGCGCCTCGCGCCGCCGCGGGGGCAACCCGGGTAGAGTTTCCCCGCCGAAGTTTTCGCCGTCCCGCCGCGCCGCGGCGGGCGCGGCGAAAACCTCGGCGGGGCCCCCGGTTTAGGGTTCGTGCTGGTTGGTGGGTTGGGCAGCTTCCTGTGAGGGGGCTGCCCTTTTTCTTGCTCGGTGGCTCCGCCCTCGCGGCGGAGCCGCTTCGGGGCACCGAGGCGGGCCCTGGATGGCGGGCGCTCGGGACGCCGGTGCGACCGAATGCTGTCGAGAGCCTGATCCTGCAACGCGGCTCTGCCCTCGCGGCGGAGCCGCTTCGGGGCACCGGAGCGGGCCCTGGATGGCGGCCGCTCCGGGTGTCTGTGCGGCCGAATGCTGTTGGCAGTCCGGTCCTGGAGGGTGGCGCCGCCCTCGCGGCGGAGCCGCTTCGGGGCACCGGGGCGGCCTCCGGGTTGGCGAGCGCCTCATCCCCTCGCGTGGCGGTGGACCGCGACCGGAATTTTGAGATTCCGGCGTTTTGAGTTTCTGATCGGCTTTTCGTGCCATCGGACCCGGCCCGCCAGCCGCTGCGCCGCGACGCGCCGGACGCAACGCGCCCCGATGATGACAAGAACATAACAAGAACTTCGCGCGCCACGCAAGCCTGATCGTGAGGCGCCGGGCGCTTCCGCGGCACGGCCCCTCACCCTCCCCGCACCACCTCCAGGGCGAAGACGCGCAGGCGGCTCGTCAGCGGTTCGCCCGTCTCGGCGCGCAGCGCGTCCTGCTCCGCGACCAGCGCCGCGAGGCTGGTGTGGCGGCGTGCCGCCTCCTCCTCCAGCACGGTCCAGAACACGGGCTCGAGCGCGATGGAGGTCGGGTGGCCCGCGAGGCGCAGGCTGCGCTTGCGGAGGTGATGCGGGGGCTCCGACGCGGGCTCCAACCCGCCACGGCGCGGCGGCACGGCCTCAGGCCCCCGGCAGGGTGCCGCCCGGGGTCAGCATCGCCTCGGGGCGGACCCATTCGTCGAACTGCCCGGCGGTGACGTGGCCGCTGGCGACGGCGGCGTCGCGCAGCGTCAGGTTCTCGTGCAGCGCGCGCTTCGCGATGCCGACCGCCTGGTCGTAGCCGATGCGCGGATTGAGCGCGGTGGCCAGCATCAGCGACCGCGCCAGGTTGTCGGCGATGCGCGCCGCGTTCGGCGCCAGCTTGTCCACCATGTTGCGCGCGAAGCTGACGGAGGCGTCGGCCAGCAGCCGGATGGATTGCAGCACGGCCTGGATGATCACCGGCTTGAACACGTTCAGCTCCAGATGGCCCTGGCTGCCGCCCACCGTCACCGTCATCTGGTTCCCCATCACCTGGGCGCAGACCATGGTCAGCGCCTCGGACTGGGTGGGGTTGGTCTTGCCCGGCATGATGGAGGAGGAGAGCCCGTCCTCCGGCACCACCAGCTCGCCGAAGCCGGCGCGCGGCCCGCTGCCGAGCAGCCGCACGTCATTGGCGATTTTCATGAGCGAGCAGGCGAGCGTGTTCAGCGCCCCGTGCAGCTCCACGAAGGAATCATGCGCCGCCATCCCCTCGCTCTTGTCGGGGTTGGGGACGAAGCGCAGCCCGGTGCGCTCGGCGACGGCGGCGACGAAGGCGCGGTCGAACTCCGGATGGCGGTTGAGGCCGGTGCCGGCCGCCGTGCCGCCCTGCGGCAGCATCAGCAGCCGTGGCATGCAGGCATCGAGCCGCGCGAGCCCGTGCCGGACCTGATGCGCGTAGGTGCGGAACTCCCCGCCCAGCGTCACCGGCACGGCGTCCATCAGATGCGTGCGGCCGATCTTCACGACCTCGTGCCACTCGACGGCCCGCGCCTCCAGGCTCTCGGCCAGGATCCGGAGCGCGGGCACCAGCACCTCCTCCACGGCCTGCGCGGCGGCCAGGTGCATGACGGTCGGGAAGCTGTCGTTGGAGGATTGGCCGCGGTTCACGTGATCGTTGGGGTGGATGGGGTCGCGGCTGCCGAGCGGCCGGCCGAGCATCTGGTTCGCCCGGTTCGCGATCACCTCGTTGGCGTTCATGTTGGTCTGGGTGCCGCTGCCGGTCTGCCAGACGGGCAGCGGGAAATCGGCGTCGCGCTGCCCGGCGATCACCTCCTCCGCCGCCGCCATGATCGGCTCGGCCAGCTCGCGCGGGAGCTGGCCGATGGCGGCGTTGGCGCGGGCGGAGGCCCATTTCTGCAGCCCGACGGCGCGGATCAGCCCGGGCGGGAAGCGTTCGGTCCCGATGGCGAAGAGGCGCCGCGCGCGCTCGGTCTGCGGCCCCCAGAGGCGGTCGGCCTCGATCTCGATGGTGCCGAGGCTGTCGGTCTCGGTTCGCGTCGGCATGGCCTGATCCTTCACAGGGACTCAGAACCTACCAAGCGCCGCAAGCGTTGCCGACGCCAGCGCGCCGCGGCGCATGGCAGCCCGGCGCCGGACCTCCCCCATCACGGTGATGTCCCCCATGGGGCTCCCGCGGCGATGTCCGCCGGAGCGAAGCCGCAGGCGGAAACGGGCGTGGGGAAACTAATCGCCGTAGTTCGAGATCTCGATCAGGTTCCCGTCCGGGTCCCGGCAATAGACCGAGGTGATGGGGCCGAGCGCCCCGTCCTTCTTCACCGGCCCCTCGGCGATGGCGACGCCGCAGCCATGCAGGTGGGCGATCACCTGGTCCGCCGTCGCGGTCACGATGAAGCAGAGATCCTGCGTGGCCGGCGCGGCCTCGGTGGCGGACCACCACTCGGCCTGGGTGGCCTCGGCCGGGCGCAGGTTGATCTTCTGCCCGCCGAAGCGGACCGAGGTGCGCTTGTGCGGCCCGAACTCCTCGCGCTCCATGCCGAGGACGCGCTGGTACCACGCGGCCGTGATCTCCACGTCCTTGCAGGTCAGGACCAGGTGGTCGAGGCGGTCCACGGCGAAGCGCATCGGTCAGGCGTCTCCCTTCTGGCGGCGCGCCGTCACCTCGATCTCGATGCGCATGGCATCGGTCTGGAGTCCGGCGTGGATCAGCGTAGAGGCCGGGCGCGCCTTGCCAAGCCACTTCTTCACCACCGGCCAGCAGGGCTCCCAGTCCTCGCGGCGCGGCACGATGAAGGTGGCGCGCACCACGTCATCGAGGCTGGCATCGGCCTGGGCCAGGGCGGCGGCGATGTTGCGGAAGCACTGGTCGGCCTGGGCGACCACGTCCTCGGCGATGGTCATGGTGGCGTAGTCGTAGCCGGTGGTGCCGGACACGAAGACCCAGTCGCCGTCCACGACGGCGCGGGAGTAGCCGATCTGCTCCTCGAAGACGGAGCCGGAGGAGATATGGTGGCGGGTCACGGGGCAATCCTCACGTTACGAAGCGACGGGCAGTCGACATCCTTGCCACGGTGCCGTCGTGTCCGAAGAAGAGCTCCAGCGTGGCGCGGCTTAGGGCGTCGGTCCACACGTAGTGAATCAAGCTGTAGCCGCGCCGGTCCGTTGGTGGTGGTAACGGCGTGACGGCGGGGGTGGTCAGTGGCCTTCTGACCAAAGATCCTGGTCGGAACCCATCGCCGAAAAGGTTAACCACATGCTCAAAGTGCAGGTCAGGGAAGGCGTTGCGAAAACTGATGGCACTTTGGCTCAACAGACGCGCGGCTGCCCCTCCTTCAGCCGCACCGACATGATAGCTCAAAAACACCCACGTCTCCGGACCCGTACTGGCCGCCCGCGGTTCCTCGGTATCTGGAGCGAGGTCAAAGGACCTTACCGTTAGGGTAGTACCTTCGGGTCGCATCCACCGGCCCAACGTCTGTGCACGAAGAATTCGCCTTACGCGCTCATCAGAAAGATTGCGTCCCACCTCAGGTCTGAGAAAGCCAAGCGATGCAACAACCCAGAGAAGGTCCAGGCGTGTTTGGACAACACGATATGGGTCCGATGGTCTGGGGCCGACGCTTACACCTTCGCGCTCTTCCCGCGCAGCGCATCCGGCGAGGATGACGGACGCGGCCAAAGCCGTCGCGGAGCGTCGAGGCATAAGGCGAGCACCCGACGCCACGAAGCTCACTCCAGCCCGTCGTAGAAGTCGTTCCCCTTGTCGTCCACGACGATGAAGGCCGGGAAATCCTCCACTTCGATGCGCCAGATCGCCTCCATCCCCAGCTCGGGATACTCCAGCACCTCCACCTTGCGGATGCAGTCCTGGGCGAGGCGCGCGGCCGGCCCGCCGACGCTGCCCAGGTAGAAGCCGCCATAGGCCTGGCAGGCCTTGGTCACGGCCTTGGAGCGGTTGCCCTTCGCCAGCATGACGAGCGACCCGCCCGCGCGCTGGAAGGCCTCGACATAGCTGTCCATCCGGCCGGCCGTGGTCGGGCCGAAGCTGCCCGTGGGCATGCCCTCCGGCGTCTTGGCGGGGCCCGCATAATAGACTGGGTGGTTCTTGATGTAGTCGGGCAGGCCCTGCCCGGCGTCGAGCCGCTCCTGCAGCTTGGCATGGGCGATGTCGCGGCCGACGACGATGGTGCCGGTCAGCGACACGCGCGTCTTCACCGGGTGCTTCGAGAGTTCCGCGCGGATTTCCGCCATGGGGCGTTTGAGGTCGATCTTCACCACGTCACCACCCAGGATCTCGTCGGTGGTCTCGGGCAGGTACTTCGCCGGGTCGTGCTCCAGCTCCTCCAGGAACACGCCGTCCGCGGTGATCTTCGCCTTGATCTGCCGGTCGGCGGAGCAGGAGACGCCGATGCCGATGGGCAGCGAAGCGCCGTGACGCGCGAGGCGGATCACGCGCACGTCATGGCAGAAATACTTGCCGCCGAACTGCGCGCCGATGCCGAGATTCTGCGTGAGCTTGTGGATCTCGGCCTCCAGCTCCGGGTCGCGGATGGCGTGGCCGGCCTTGCTGCCCTGCGTCGGCAGCGCGTCGAGGTAGCGCGTGGAGGCGAGCTTGACGGTCTTGAGGTTCGCCTCGGCCGAGGTGCCGCCGATCACCACCGCCAGGTGGTAGGGCGGGCAGGCGGAGGTGCCGAGCGTCCTGATCTTCTCCTCCAGGAAGGCGAGCAGCTTGGGCTTCGTCAGCACGGCGCGCGTCTGCTGGAACAGGAAGGTCTTGTTGGCCGAGCCGCCGCCCTTGAGCACGAACATCAGGTGCAGCTCGTCGGCCTTGTACTCGCCGGGGCTGGCGGAGATGGAGAACTCCACCGGCAGGTTGTTGCCGGTGTTCACCTCGTCCCAGGTGGTCAGCGGCGCCATCTGCGAGTAGCGCAGGTTGGTCTCGGTGTAGGTGCGGTGGACGCCGAAGCTCAGCGCCTCCTCCTCGTCGCCCTCGACCCAGACGCGCTGGCCCTTCTTGCCGGTGACGATGGCGGTGCCCGTGTCCTGGCACATGGGCAGCTTCCCGCCGGCCGCGATGTTCGCGTTCTTCAGCAGGTCGAGCGCCACGAAGCGGTCATTCGCCGAGGCCTCGGGGTCCTTGAGGATCTTCGCGAGCTGCGCGAGGTGGCCGGGCCGCAGCAGGTGGGAGACGTCCTTGCAGGCCTGGAACGCCAGCTCCTCCAGCACGCGGGCCGGCACCTTGAGGACGCGCTTGCCCTCGACCTCGATGGTGGTGACGCCCTCGATCGGCAGCTTGCGATAGGGCGTCTCGTCCGGCCCCAGCGGGAACATCGGCGAATAGGCGAAGTTGGCCGGGCGGGCGGCGGTGTCGAGCGGCATGGGATGGCCTTCCCCGGAGTGATTTCGCCTCCGAATAGCCCAACGGGAAAAGCCCGTCAGCCCGCGCGGACTATTCCCGCTTGCGCCGGAACGCGTCGAGGCTGACGACCTGGGGCTGTGCCGGCGCCGCGGGCTCGGCCGGCGGGGCCTCGGGCGCGGGCGGGGTGATGTCCGTCACCTCCTCGTCCGCCGCGTCCTCGAACTCCGGCTCGAAGCGGAGGCCGAACTGGGCGTACGGGTCGTGGAAGGCGGTCAGCGCGGCGAAGGGCACGGTCAGCATCGCCGGGATGCCGTTGAAGGAGAGGCCGACCGAGAAGCGCTCGCCCGCCGGGTCCACCGCCAGGTCCCAGAAGCGGTGCTGCAGGACGATGGTCATCTCCCGCGGGTATTTCGCCTTGAGGTGGCCCGGCACGATGGTGCCGGGGTGGTCGGTGCGGAAGGAGAGGTAGAAGTGATGCTCGCCGGGCAGCCCGTGCTCCGCCGCATGGCGCAACGCATCCACCGCAACGGCGCGCAAGGCGCGCGCGGCCCATTGCTCGTAGGGAAGCAGGCTGGGGTTGGCGTTGTCGGTCATGGTGCGTCCTGGCGGCGGAACATAGGTCGCGCGGCGAAGCAAGGGAAGCGAGCCACGCGCCACCGCGCGCGGCGGCCACGCGGCGAAGGATGCGGCACAACGCCGCAGCAGTCCCCTCCCCGCATTCCGTCGAGCCGAAACTCCGAGGCCGCTGCGTCCAGGGCCCGCCTCGGTGCCCCGAAGCGGCTCCGCCGCGAGGGCAGAGCCACAGCGCAGAACAAGACCCCTCCCCGCATTCGGTCGCGCAGGCGCCCGAAGCGCCGGTCATCCAGGGCCCGTTCCGGTGCCCCGAAGCGGCTCCGCCGCGAGGGCAGTGCCACCTCCCAAGCCCAGCGCAGCCACAGCGCAAGACCAGGGCCACCCGCCCCACCCGGCACGACCCCCGACCGGAGCCCCCACGGCGGTTTCGCGCGCGGCCCCGCCTCACAGGCGGGACCGCGCGCGAAACTGGCGTGGGGAAGGATTAGTGGGGGGCTTCTGTTGCCCGGTGCCCCCCGAACCGCGCTTACCTGTTAGGCAGCGAGCGCCACAGCCTCGCGGCTGTTGTCGTTGGCACTTGTGATTTAGCCCGATAACGGCGGTACAATGCCGGGCAAAAGCTGCGTCTTTACCACGCGCGTCGAGCCTGTTTCGTCCCCATGCCGTCCTTCCCGACAAGGAAGGTGGTGATGGTGGAGACGCCGGGCACTGCCCCCGGGTCCGCAACGTTTATTCCACGCAACGTTTATCGCCATAGTCACCGAGGTGACGCCCCACATATAGCGATGCCGCCCTCTCGAATCGAGAGGAGGCTTCGCATGCGCGATATGCTGCGGTCCCGCCTGGAGCGTGAGCGGGAGGCATTGCCCGGCTTCCTGCCAGGCTTCCTCCGCGCGCCGTCCGCACATCCACCCGGCGACACGCGGCCGGCGGCGACCCACGCCGCCTTCGACCACCTGCCGAACCTCCTCGCGTCCGTCCCGGGCACGCGGCCCGGCCCGCATCTCGTGCTGAACGACCATATCGACGTCTCCCCCCGGTGGACGGCCAGGGCTGGTCCGGCCGGCGCGAGGGCGGGCGGCTCTACGGCCGCGGCGCGGCGGACGTGAAGGCCGGGACGGCCGCTGGCCTCCCGCGTTTCGGCGTGGCATGGCACCCCCCGCGTTTATCGGGGGACAAGCGATGCCGCTGACAGAGGAACAGGAAGCCGAGGTCGCGGCCGCCCGCGCCCATGCCGCGCCCACGCTGCGCCCGACCGTCGCGACGCTCGAGGCGATGCTGGCCCGCGCCATCCCCGTGCTCGACCACGGCTTCCTCCGCGTCGTGGACTACATGGGCGACGACGGCGCGGTGGTGCAGGCCGCCCGCGTCTCCTACGGGCGCGGCACCAAGGCCGCCAACGAGGACCGCGGGCTGATCCGCTACCTCATGCGGCACCGGCACTCCACGCCCTTCGAGATGTGCGAGATCAAGTACCACGTGAAGCTGCCGATCTTCGTGGCGCGGCAGTGGATCCGCCACCGCACGGCCAACGTGAACGAGTACAGCGCGCGCTATTCGGTGATGGACCGGGAGTTCTACATCCCCTCCCCCGACCACCTGGCCGCGCAGTCCGCCACCAACCGCCAGGGCCGCGGCGCCGTGCTGGAAGGCGCCGAGGCGACCGAGGTGCTGCGCCTGCTGCGCGAGGACGCGGCCCGCAACTACGACCACTACGCCTGGATGCTGAACGAGGGCGCGGACGGCCAGGTCGCCGACGAGGGGCGCAGCGGCCTCGCGCGCGAGCTCGCGCGGATGAACCTCACGCTCAACACCTACACCCAGTGGTACTGGAAGACGGATCTCCACAACCTCTTCCACTTCCTCTCGCTGCGCGCCGACAGCCACGCCCAGTACGAGATCCGCGCCTATGCCGACGCCATGCTGGACACGGTGCGGGCCTGGGTGCCGCTCTGCTTCGAGGCCTTCCAGGACTATCGCGTCGGCGCCGTCACCCTCTCCTCCCAGATGCTCGCCGTGGTGAAGCGGATGCTGGCCGGCGAGGCGGTGGACCAGCCGGGCAGCGGCCTGTCCAAGCGCGAATGGCGCGAGCTGATGGAGACGATCGGGCGTGACGCCTGAGCGCACCGCGGCGCTGCTCGGCTTCATCCAGCTCGCCGACCGGCTGAAGCACGTCCTCCGCGCCTCGCGCAGCATCGGGCCCGACGGCGCGTCGCGGCGCGAGAACGCCGGGGAACATGCCTGGCACGTGGCGCTGGTCGCCGTGCTGCTGCACGGGGAGGTCTCGCCCGCGCCCGACCTCGCCCGGGTGCTGTCCATGATCGCCATCCACGACCTCGTGGAGATCGAGGCGGGCGACACCTTCGCCTTCGACGAGCAGGGCCTGCTCACCCAGGCGGAGCGGGAGCGCGACGCGGCCCGCCGCGTCTTCGGCGCCCTGCCCGACGACCTCGGGCCGCCGCTCCGCGCCATGTGGGAGGAGTTCGAGGCGCAGGAGACGCCGGAGGCGCGTTTCGCCATGGGCTGCGACCGCTTGCAGGGCTTCGCGCAGCAGGTGGGCTGCGGGGCGCCCGCCTGGGCGGAGGTGGGGCTGACACGGGCGCGGTCCCTCGTCCGCATGGGCCCCGCCATCCGCCTCGGCCCGCCCTTCGCGCCGCTGATCGAGGCGCTCTACGAGCGCGCCATGGCGCAGGGTCTGCTGCGCCCGTGACCGTGCTGGTCTTCGGCTCGGCCATCGCCGATCTCGTCTTCCGCGCGCCCGAACTGCCCGCCCCCGGCCACACCGTGCTGGCCGAATGCGGGCCGGCGCTCCAGGGCGGCAAGGGCGCCAACCAGGCGATCGCCGCCGCGCGCGACGGCGCGGCCACGGCGTTCGCCGGCTGCATCGGCCGCGACGGCTTCGGCG
>JAIEOO010000422.1 GCA_019750475.1 Acetobacteraceae bacterium
CGCGCGGCCGACCACGCGCTGATCTGGGGCGCGGCGACGCTCGGGGCGGGCATCGTGCTGCTGGCGCCGCCCGCCGGCTGGGCGCTGGTCGCCGGCCTCGGCACGATCGGCGCGATCGCCGCGCTGCTGGTCGCCGGGCTCGCCGCCGATGGGGCGGGATGGCTGCTGCCGGTCCTGCCCGCGGCGCTCTCGCTGCTGCTCGCCGCCGTGACGGCGGCGGCGCTGCTGGAGGGGCTCGGCCATCGCCAGCGCCAGCGCATCCGCCGCTCCTTCGAGCATTACCTCGACCCGCAGATCGTGCGCCGCATGCTGGCCGGCGACACCCCGCCCAGCCTCGGCGGCGAGCACCGGGAGATCACGGCGCTCTTCACCGACATCGCCGGCTTCACCGGCCTCGCCGAGCGGCTGCCGGCGCCGCAGCTGGCGGAGCTGCTGAACAGCTACTTCGAGGGCATGGCCGAGGCGGTCATCCGCCATGGCGGGCTCGTCAACGACTTCGTGGGGGACGGGCTGATCGCCCTGTTCGGCGCGCCGATGGAGCAGCCCGACCACGCCGCCCGCGCCGTCGCCGCGGCGGAGGCGGCGGACGCCTTCGCGCGCGACTTCGCGCAGCGCCTGGCGAAGCAGGGCATCGCCTTCGGCCACACGCGCATCGGCGTCCACACCGGCTCCGCCCTCGTCGGCAATCTCGGCACGCGGAGCCGCCTGAAATACGGCGCGCTGGGGGACACGCTGAACGTCGCGGCGCGCCTCGAATCCCTCAACCGCTGGATCGGCACGCGCATCCTCGTCTCCGGGGAGACCGCGTCCCGCGCCGGCGCGGCGACGCTGCGCCTGGTGGGCGAAGCCGCGCTGGCCGGCCGCGCCGCGCCCATCGCCGTCTGGTCGCCCTGGCTGGCCGAAGCGGAGACGGCCGGGCGCTACGCCGCCGCGATGGAGGCGCTGCGGGACGGCGACGCGGCCACGGCCCGCCGCCTGCTCGACGCCCTGGCGGAGACCCGGCCCGACGACCTCGTCATCCTGTTCCACCGGCGCCGCCTGGCCGAGGGCGTCTGCGGGCTGGCGATCGTCCCCGGGGGGAAGTGACGCGGCCGCCCTTGCGGCGGCGCGCCGGATGCGTCACCTCGGCCGGGAGGGAAACCGAGGGCCATGTCGGGTTCACGCGCAACGCTGGCGACCATCCCGTTCTTCCGCGGCGTGCCGCCGGAGATCGCCCGGCGGCACGAGAGCCGCGCGACCTGGCTCCAGGCCGAGCCGGGGCAGCTCATCCTCGACTTCGACGACGTGTCGGACGACGTGTTCTTCGTCCTGACGGGCAGCGTGCGCGTCGCCGTCCGCACGGCGGGCGGGCGGGAGGTGATCCTGACGGACGCCGCGCCGGGCCAGTTCTTCGGCGAGATGGCGGCGATCGACGGCGCGCCGCGCTCGGCCGCCGTCACCGCGCTGCACCGCAGCCGCATCTGCCGCCTTCCCGCGCCCGCCTTCCTGGCGCTGCTGGCCGACGCGCCCGAGCTGTCGCTGCGGCTGATGCGCGTGCTCGTCACGCGGGTGCGGGAGGCGAATGCCCGCATCCTCGAGCTGACGAGCCTCGACATCCGGCACCGTCTCTACGCCGAGCTGCTGCGGGAGGCCGGGCCCGCCGCCGGCGACGGGTCCCGCGCGATCTCGCCGCCGCCCGTGCAGCAGATCCTGGCCAACCGCATCGGTGCGCGGCGCGAGGCGGTCTCGCGCGAGATCGCGCGGCTGCTGCGCGAGGGGATGCTCCATCGCACCCGTGGCGCGCTCGTCCTTCGCCAGCCCGACAAGCTGGCGCGCGCCGTATCGGAGATGCTGGCCGATTGAAGCGGCATCGTCTGTGCTTTTTCGCACAGACCGTGACGTCCGCCCGCGCGCAGAAGGGGCGCGGGCGGCAGCGCCGCCGATCCGAGGTGCGAGCATGTTCGACGGACCCAACCCCTTCCCCGAGACCCTGCCCTGCGGCGCCTACGCCCTCGACCTCCGGCGGCGCGTGCTGCGCGACGCCGAGGGGGCGCCCATCGTGCTGCGGCCGAAGAGCTTCGAGCTGCTCCGCATCATGATCGGCCAGCTCGGCCGGGCGATGACGCGGGCGGAGCTGCTGTGCGCCGCCTGGCCCGGCGTCCACGTCACCGATGACAGCCTGACGCAGTGCATCAGCGAGATCCGCCGCGCCCTCGGCGCCGATGCGGGCGTCGCGCTGCGGACCATCCCGAAGCACGGCTACGTGCTGGAAGCCGCCGCCCCCCCCGTGTCCGCCCGCCGCGGCCGCCCGCGGCTGCGCGTCATCGTGCAGCTTCTCGACGGCCGGTCGTCAGGCCCCGTCTGGAGCGACATGGTCGAGGGCGACCTGCGCGACCTCGGCTCGCTGGCGCGCGGGCTGACGCTCGGCGTCGTCGCGCAGAAGGGCGCCGCGCGGCCGATGCGGCGGGTGGGTCAGGCGGCCCATTCCCCCGCGCGCATCAGGGGCTCGGCCCGGCCGTCGGCGTCGAGCCCGTCCACGTCCACCTCGGCCGAGCCGATCATCCAGTCCACGTGGATGAGGCTGCGGTTGCCGCCGCGCGCGACGAAGTCGTCCTCCCCCAGCGTGTCGCCGTCGAGGAAGCACTTCTTGTAGGCCTGCCCGAGCGCGATGTGGCTCGCCGCGTTCTCGTCGAACAGCGTGTTGAGGAAGAGCAGCCCGCTGCGCGAGATGGGCGAGGAGGCGGGCACCAGCGCCACCTCGCCCAGGCGCCGCGCGCCCTCGTCCGTGGAGATCATGCGCTCCAGCACCTCCTGGCCGGTGCTCGCATGCGCCTCGGTGATGACGCCGCCCCGGAAGCGCACGCGGATGTCGCGGATCAGCGTGCCCTGGTGCGCGAGCGGCTTCGTCGCCGCCACATGCCCTTCGGTCCGCAGCGCGTGCGGCGTGGTGAACACCTCCTCCGTCGGGATGTTCGGGTTGCCGGTGATGCCGTTGAGCGCGAGCGAGGGCCCGCCCATCCAGGCGTGCCGGTCCGCCAGCCCGACGACGAGATCCGTCCCCGGGCCGCGGAAGCGCAGCGCGGCGTAGCGCCGCTCGGTCAGCATCCGCCGCCGCGCCAGCAGCGTCGCGTTGTGCGCCTCCCACGCGGCCACCGGGTCCGGCGCGTCGGCGCGGGTGGCGGCGAAGATCGCGTCCCACAGCCGCGACGTCGCTTCCTCCTCCGGCAGTTCGGGGAACATGGCCCGCGCCCAGGCCGGGTTGGCGAAGGGAACGAGCGTCCAATTGATGGCCGATGCCGTGATCAGCTCGAGCGCCGGGCGATAGGCCTTGGCCCGGGCGCGGTTGGCGCGGGACACGTGCTCCGGGTTCTGGGCCGCGAGCAGGCTGGGGTCGTCGCCGACGATGGCGAGCCGCGCCGCGCCCTGCCGGAAGGCCTGCGCCATGCCGTCGAACAGCCAGCCCGGCGCCACGTCGAAGCCCTCCGGCCGGCCGTTCCGGAAGCGCGACAGCGTCTGCCGGTCATCGGACAGCAGCGTGGTGACGAGGCTCGCCCCGGCGCGATAGGCCGCATCGGTGATGAGCCGCGCGAGCGGCAGCGCCTCGACCGGGGAGGTCATCACCACCTCCTGCCCTTCGCGCAGGTTCAGCCCGACGCGGACCGCGATGTCCGCGAGGCGGGCGAGGAGGTCCGCGTGCCGGGTGGGGGCGTGGATCTGGTTCATGGCGTGGCGCTCCGCTGTCTTCGGGCACCGTAGCGCCGATGGGCGTGGAACGTCAGCCGCGGTTCCCCGGCACGTTCTGCGGCCAGAGATGCCGCCGCCAGCGCAGCAGCACGAGGAGCGTCAGCGCGATCCCCGTGCCGCCATAGAGCGTGGCCGTGGCGGCGAAGCCGAAGCGCTCGATCAGCGGCGCGGCGCAGAGCAGCCCGACCGGCAGCCCGTAGACGGCGAGGGTCCGGATGCCCATCACGCGCCCGCGCAGCTCGGGCGGCGCGCCGCGCAGCAGCAGGACGGACATGGGCAGGGTGCAGAGGATCTGCGCCGCGCCGATCGCCAGCAGCAGCGGCAGCCCCGGCGCGAGGCCGCCGGTCTGGCCGAAGACGATCAGCAGCGCGTGCCAGGCGACGCTGAAGCCCAGCATCATCCGCGCCGGCCGCACCGTCGGGCCCATCCGGCTGAGCAGGAGGGAGGCGAGGATGCTCCCCACCCCCACCGTCGCCATCATCAGGCCGAGGCCCGTCTGGGAGGTGCCGTACACCTCCTGCGCGACATAGGGCAGCAGGCCGAGGGTGAAGGGGAAGGCCATGAGGTTGACCAGCAGCGCGACCAGCATGGCCGCGAGCTGCGGCGGCGCGTGCCACACCGACCGCGCCGCTTCCCACAATCCGCGCAGCGGCGTGGCGAGGGTCGCCATGGCGCCCGGCATCGGTCGCCTGCCGCCGACGCCGAGCGTCAGCGCCGCGCCCAGCAGGTAGAAGACCACCACGGCCAGGTAGGCCTGTCCCATGCCCAGCAGCGCCACGACGCCCGCCCCCGCCAGCGCGCCCGCGACCCGCGCGGAATCGGCCGTGATGCGCGAGAGGCTGATGCCGCTCATCAGCCGGTCCTCCGGCAGGGTCTCGCTGATCAGGACGTTGCGGATGCCCGTGTCGGAGGCCCGCAGCAGCCCGGCGATCCCGGCCGCGACGAGCGCGAGCGTCGGCGTCAGCCAGCCCGTCAGCGCCAGCAGCGCGAGCACGCCCGCCACCACCGCGTAGACCGCGCGCATCGCGCACAGCACGGCGCGATAGCCCATCGCGTCGCCGGCGAGGCCGATGAAGGGGGAGATCAGCGTGCCGATGAACTGCAACGCGCCGAACAGGGTGACGAGCAGGACGGATTGCGTCTCGACCGCGATGTACCAGCCGAGGATGACCGTCTCCATCTCGAAGGCCCAGGAGGTCATCAGGTCGGCCGACCACTGGAAGCGGTAGCCGCGCACCGCGAAGGGGGAGCGCCCGGCGGGTCGGCTCATCCGCGCGTGGGGGCGGGGCCGTGCGCGGCCGCCGCGGGTTCGTTCATGGCGTCATCCTCTGCCCGCCACTATCGGCGGCCGGGTCGCCAGCGGCAACGTGGCCCCTCACTGTTGCCCCGTTCGCTCTTGCCCCGGGCGCCGATCCGGCGTGCCATCGTCGCCCAGACCAGACGGGAGGGAACCATGGCCGGACGGCTTCACGGCAAGCGTTGCTTCGTCACCGCGGCGGGGCAGGGGATGGGGCGCGCCTCCGCCCTCGCCATGGCGGCCGAGGGTGCGAGCGTCGTCGCCACCGACCGCGACGGCCGCAAGCTCGCGGACCTCGCCGCGCACGGGATCGAGACCCATCCGCTCGACGTGCTGGAGGACATCGCCCTGTACGAGGCGATCACGCGCGCCGGGCCGCTCGACGTGCTGTTCAACTGCGCCGGCTTCGTCCACCAGAACACGGCGCTGACCTGCACCGAGGAGGAGTGGGACTTCGCCTTCGCCCTCAACGTGCGGAGCATGTGGCGCGGCATCCGCGCCGCGCTGCCCGCCATGCTGGAGCGCGGCCGCGGCTCGATCATCAACATGGCGAGCGCCGCGGGCTCGATCAAAGGGGCGCCCAACCGCTTCGTCTACGGCACCACCAAGGCCGCCGTGATCGGCATGACGCGCAGCGTCGCGGCCGACGTGGTGGCCAGGGGCATCCGCGTGAACTGCCTCGCCCCCGGGACGGTGGACACGCCCAGCCTGCATGACCGCATCGCCGCCAATGCCGAGGCCGCCGGCGGCTTCGACGCGGCGCGGGCCGCCTTCATCGCCCGCCAGGCGATGGGGCGCCTCGCCTCGGCGGAGGAGCTGGCGCAGCTCGTCGTCTATCTCGCGAGCGACGAGAGCGCCTTCATGACCGGGCAGGCGCTGATCATCGACGGCGGCTGGACCCTCTAGGAATTCCCCACGACACCGCTTCGCGGCGCCGCCCGAGTGTTCCCGTAGGCCCTGTCTGCGCGCCACTGTCCTGACTGGAAACGGTCGGGACGATGCTGGCGCTGCGTCGCGTCAGAAGCGCCGCAGCAGCCGGTCGATGTAGTCCAGCTCCTCCGCCGGGCGTTCGCGCTCGGCGCCGCGGCGGCGGAGCTCCTCCTGGATGCGCCGGGTGCGCAGCTGCTCGGCCTCGTCGGGCACGCGGGTGTCGCTGCCGTTCTCGGCGTTGCCGGCCGTGTCGCGCGAGCGTCGGCCGAGCGGATCCCGCCCTTCGCCGAGCTGCCGTTCGCCGTCCATGCCCTCGCCGCCCATGTCGTCGCCATCGGCGAAATCGTCGCCGACCTCGCCTTCGCCCTCGCCCTGCCCCTGGCCGAACTGGCGCTGCATGGATTGCGCCATCTGCCGCCCGCCTTCCTGCAAGCGCCGGATCGCCTCCTGCTGGGCGGCGCGGGCGTCGCGGCCCTCGCCGAGCGCTTCCTGCGCCTCGCGCATCGCCTGGTCGGCGCGGCCCAGCGCCTCCGGCACCTCGCCGGTCAGGTCGCCATGCTGCTGCATCAGCTCGCCCAGGGCGCGGCGCAGCGCGCGCTGGCGGCGGGCCTCGGCCTGCTGCTCGGCCTGGCTCGGCGGCTGGCCCTGCTGGGGCTGCGCCGGCTGGCCTTGCCGCTGGGTCCAGGGCTGCTGCTGACGGCGCTGCTGCTGCTGGCGCTGCTCCTCCGCCTCGGCGCGGCGCTGCGACTGGTCGAGCAGCTCGCCCTGGCGGCGGACCATGTCCTGCACCACGCCCATCTGCTGCTGCCCGCGCTCCCGCTGGCGCTGGCGCTCCGGGTTCTCGCCGCGCGCGACCCGCCCCTCCTGGAGGGCGTTCAGCATCTCCTCCAGCTCGGCCAGCTCGCGCTCGGCGTCGCGGGTGCGGTCCTGGCGGTTCGCCTCCTCCATGCGGCGGGTCCGGCGCTCCATCTCGCGCTGGTCCATCATCCGCTGCTGCGGATCGTAGGGCAGGGCCTCGGCGTTCTCGCGCTGCAGCCGCTCGGCCAGCGCCTCCAGATGGCGGCGGATCGCCTCGCGCAGCTCCTGGATGCGGCGCTGCGTCTCGCTGCGCTGCTCCTCGCTGCGCTGGGGTTCGCGGTTCTCGGCCTCGGCCTGCTGGCGCTCGCGCTCGGCCTGTTCCAGCGCCTCCCGCAGGGCCTGCCGCGCCTCGGCGAGCGCGCGGGCCGTGCGCTCGTCCCGCCCTTCCTCGAGGGCGAGGGCGGTTTCCCACAGCAGCTCCTGCACCTCCGGCACCGCCTCGGGGCGCCGGTCGCGCTGGAGCTGCCCCCGCGCGGTGCGCAGCGCCATGACCGTGGCGCTGTCGTTCTCGAAAGCCTCGGGCGCGGCGGCGATGCGGTCCAGCTCCCGCATGGCGGGCACGCGCGCCTCGGGGTCGAGCGAGAGGGCCTTGCGCACCTCGATCAGGGCGCGGGCGACGGGGTGGTTGAAGGAGCGCTCGGGCAGCGTCAGCGCGACATCGGCGGAGACGCCTTCCTGCTCCGCCCCGTCACGCGCGACGAGGCGCAGCGTGACCGGCAGCCCCGCCCAGGGATGGGCCGAGAAGTCCGGCAGAACCTGGCCGCGCACCGAGCGCGTCGGGCCCGAGGGCAGCGTCAGCTCGAGCGTGATGGGCGCGGCCTGGGGCCGGGCGGCCAGGCGAAGCTCCGCCCGGAGCGCGGTGACGCCCCAGTCGTCCTCGGCGCGCCAGGGGATGCGGATGGCGAGGCCGCGCTGCACCCGCCCCGGCGGCTCGGTGAAGCCGGCGGTCGGCGGCGCGTCCGCCTGGACGGCGAGGTTCCAGGCCGCGACCTCGGCGCCGTTGCGGCGGATGGCGACGCGCGCGCCCTCGGTCAGCGTGGCCTGCACGCCGTAGGAGCCGGCGCCCAGCGCCTCGAAAGCCGTGTTGGGGAGCCCCGTCAGCTCCGGCGCCAGCCCCACCCCACCCGAGAGCGCCAGGTGCAGGCGGCTGCCGGCGGGCACGATGGCCGAGCCGCCGGCGGCATCGAGGAACACGGGCGGCGCGCCGGTATAGGCGGGCGGCACCACCCAGGCCTCGACCCGGAGGGCGGGCGGGACGAGGGGGCTCGCGAAGCTCGGCACCACGCCGCGCCAGAGCATGGCGGGCGCGTCGGCGCCGGCGATGCCGAGGGCGGCCGCCACGGCGACCAGCAGCCCGGCGCGGAAGGCGCGCGGATCCCGGGCCGGCAGGCCCGGCCGCGGCGTCCCCACCCGCAGCCGCGCGAGCTGCGCGCGCATCCGGTTCTGATGCGCCCGCCAGAGCGCCAGCCCGGTCGGATCGTCGGTGGCCGGGCGGTCCTGGAGGGTGGCCAGCGGCTGGTGCCGCAGCCCCGAGGCGGCTTCGATCCGGCGGTCCGCGGCGTCGGGCGCCGGCCGGACGCGGCCGGCGAAGCCCCGGCGCAGCGCGACCGTCAGCGCGGCCAGGAAGCCCAGCAGCGCGAGGGCATGCGCCCAGCCCGGCAGCAGGGCCGGCCCGCCGAGCAGGGCGAAGAGGACGAAGAGGCCGAGCACGGCGAGCGTCGGCCAGAGGGCGGGCCAGAACCCCTCCCACCAGAGCGCGAGCCGGGCGAGCGCCCGTTTGCGGGGAAGCGATGGCGGGAGGCCGAGGTGGGGTCCGTCCGTCTCGTCCGCCATCAGCCGCTCCCGCCTACGCCGCGCGCCAATCGGGCAGCCTCTGCCCTGCCAGCAACGCCTCCTGGGACTGGCGGTCGCGCACCACGGCGAAGCGCGTGCCCTCGACGAGCACTTCCGGCGCCAGGGGGCGGGCGTTGTAGGTGCTGCTCATGCTCGCACCGTAGGCCCCGGCATCGAGGAATGCCACCAGAGAACCGGGGGGCAGGGCCGGCAGCTCGCGGCCCTTGGTGAAGGTGTCGCTGCTCTCGCAGACAGGCCCGACCACATCCGCCGCCGAAACGGGCGCGGTGAAGGCGACGGGGGAGACCGGCAGGATGCCGTGCCAGGAATCGTACATGGCCGGGCGCAGCAGGTCGTTCATGGCCGCGTCCACGATGACGAAGCGCCGGTCCTGCCCGATCTTCTCGACGATGACGGAGGCGAGCAGCACGCCGGCCGGCCCGCAGATCCAGCGCCCCGGCTCCAGCATGATCTCGACGCCGAGGTCGCCGAGGCCCGCCTTGATGGCGCCGGCCAGGGCTTCCGGCGTGCCGGGGATCTCGTCGCGATAGGCGATGCCGAGGCCGCCGCCGCAATCCACCCGCTTCACCGGAAGGCCGGCCGCCCGCAGCTCCCGCACCAGCTGGCCGAGGCGCTGATAGGCGGCGCGGTAGCTGGCCACGCCCTGGGTGATCTGGCTGCCGATATGGACGGCCAGCCCCACCGGCTCGAGCCCCGGCATCGCGCACATGCGGCGGTAGAGCTCGGGGGCCAGCGCGATGGGCACGCCGAACTTGTTCTCGGTCAGGCCCGTCGTGATCTTGGCGTGGGTCTTGGCGTCCACGTCGGGGTTCACGCGCAGCGCGCAGCGCGCCCGCCGGCCGAGGGAGGCGGCGACGCCGCTCAGCATCTCGGCCTCCTCCGCGCTCTCGATGTTGAGCTGGAGGATGTCTTCCGCGAGCGCGAGGCGCATCTCGCGCTCGGTCTTGCCGACGCCGGAGAAGACGATCATCCCGGCGGGCACGCCGGCGGCGCGGGCCGCCCGCAGCTCGCCCTCGGAAACCACATCAGCCCCCAGCCCCTGGCCCGCCAGCAGGTTCACCACCGCGAGGTTGGGGTTGGACTTGGTGGCGAAGTGGATCGTGGCGTTGAGCCCGGCTTCCGCCACGGCGCTCTTCAGCGCGTTGGCGCGGCGCTTGAGCGTGGTGGCCGAATAGACCCAGGCGGGCGTGCCGACGGCGGCGGCGATGCGCGCCAGCGGCACCTCCTCGACCATGAGGCCGGCGAGCGGGTCCATGGCGAGGGCCGGCCGGGCGGCCAGCAGGTCGGAGAAGGACGGATCGGGCGTGTCGAGCACGCGGGCAGGGGCGGCGGCCATCGCCCCCATATGTAGGAGGGCGCCCGCCCTTGGAAGCGGTGCCCGCCCCGCCCCGGCTACGTCACCAGCCGCTGGGCCACCACCTCCCGCCGGCTGCGGACGATCATCCACAGCACCGAGGGATCGCCCTTGTCCCAGGCGATGGCCTGGCCCTCTGCCTCGATCGGCAGGGTCGCCACGCGCTCCAGCCGCATGCCCTGGCGGGGGATGCGCAGCGCGTAGACCTCCTTGTGGTCATGGCCCGTGCACCAGAGCAGCGGCCCCGGATGGCCCGGCAGGCCCGGCCCCCAGGATCCGCCCGAGATGCTCATCGGCTCGGCGCGGGTCAGCACGTCGGCGGGGAAGCTCCAGCCCGCCATCTGGCGCATCTGCGCGTCGAGGCGGGTCATGTGCGTCCAGTGCGTGTTGCCGTAGGGGCGCTGGTTCCGCCCGAACACGCGGGAGTAGTTGGCCCAGATCGTCCACCAGCTGCCCTCATGCCATTCGAAGGTGGTCAGGCTGCCCGGCATGAAGCCGAAGGAATGGCTGCCGGCATGCCGCATCGTCGCCGGGTCGAAGATCTCGACCGAGGAGAGCATCGGGTCCTCGGGGTAGTTGGAATGCGCGGCGTAGAGGCGCCCCTCATGCAGCGACAGGCTGTTCATGTGGATGATCGGCCCCTCGCGCGGGCTCTCGAAGCGCGCGACCTCGCGGAAGCCGTCCTTGGTGAACTTCGCGATCAGCCGGTCATCCACGACATAGACATGGTCCCGATCGGCGCAGACGCCCTGGCGCGCGGCGGGCGTGTTGAAGCGCGCGATGGTCTCGAAGCGCGGACCCGCGGGTGCGCCGGCGGTCGTCGTACTCTGGGCGCGGGCGAGCATGGGCGCGGCGAGCAGCGGCGCGCCGAGCATGAGACGGCGTGGGAGCATCGCTGGTTTCCTCCGTGGCGTTTCAGCCAGCATCCACCGGATCGCCGCGCACGGCCAGGATGGCGCCGCGCACCGCGTGCAGGTCCGCCGCCACGGCGACGCAGAGGGCACAAATCTCGTCGGTCGGCGGCAGGATGTCCGGCACCATCACCGTCGCCATCCCCGAAGCGGCGGCCGCCCGCACGCCGACATGGCTGTCCTCGAGCGCGAGGCACGCCCCGGGCGCCATGCCCAGCCGCTCCGCCGCCATCAGATAGGGGTCGGGCGCGGGCTTGGCGCGGGCATAGTCGCCGCGCGCCACCACCGCGTCGAAGCGCCCGGTCAGCCCGTGCATCGCCAGGTTCCGCACGACCTCCGCGTGGGCGGAGGAGGTGGCGATGGCCCGTGGCAGCCCGAGCGTGTCGAGCGTGTCCAGCAGCTCCGCCACGCCGGGCTTCAGCGTCAGGCGTTCGCCGGCCAGCGCGTCGAAATGGCGCATCCAGTCATCATGGAGGCGGTCCACCTCCGCCGCGCTGCCCCATTCGCGGATGAGCAGCGCGCGGTTCGCGGGCCAGGGCTCCCCGATGAGGCGCAGGAACAGGGCGTCCGGGAAGTCCCGCCCCTGCTCCGCCGCCGCCATGGCGGCGGTCGCCTGGTACAGCGCCTCCGTGTCGAAGAGCAGGCCGTCCATGTCGAAGACGACGGCGGTTGGCTTGAAGGGAAGGCGCATAAGGAAAATTTGGACCCACTTAATTGAATCGTATATGCCTCTCAAATTATGTGCATCTGGCGCATTAGTTTGATACAGATATCCCAAGAGAGGCTCTCATCCCGATCGGATTTTCAAGCTCCAGCAAACTAACGGAGCTTTCTTTTACGACCCAACAAACCAAATCAGGAGTGTCATTCGGCACTTGATCCCAATGGAGCAGATTTTGGGCAGCAAAAGAACGCAATAATATTTTTGATCTTCCATCGCAAATCTGTATAAGTGCGATGCCATGCTGATCGGCAAATCGAATTGCTCCAGATTGAAATCCAGCCACGGAAAAAACAATACCTTTATGATAACCTAGGGACTGCATTTTGCTATGAAGCTCTGAAACAACTTGCCGCTTAACGCGTTCTTTATACCGTTTGCACTCTGCGATTACGCGAAATTCTACACCAAGAGCTTCAAAGGAGCAAGAAATATCGATCTCATAGTCTCCATCCGTTGCGCTTTCGATAATTCGCGCTCTGCTCGTATATTGAGTTAGCTGCCCACCGAGCGCATCAAGATATTCTTTTGCAATATTCTCAAATTTCTCTGGCGTGATTACTGGACTAGGATATCCATTTCGAGGATCGATCATTCCTGCTTCTTCGTGAGGCATTGCTCGTCGTCCTCAATCCGCCTGCACATTCCCCTCGCGCACCACGCGCGCCCAGCGCTCGCGCTCGCTCCGCACCAGCGCGACATAGGCGGCCGGGCCGCCGCCGCGCGGCGTCGTGCCGCGCTCGGCCAGTTGGCGGCGCACCGCCGGGTCGTTCAGCGCGGCCTCCGCCGCCGCGGCCAGCCGCGCCACCGCGGCGTCCGAGGCGCTGGCATGGGCGTGCAGCCCGAACCAGGCCTCCGCCTCGAAGCCCGCCAGGTTGAACTCCGCCCCCAGCTCGCCCAAGGCCGGCACATCCGGCAGCTCCGGCAGGCGCTCGCGGCTGGTGACGGCCAGCGGCACGACCGTCCCGGCGCGGATCTGCGGCAGCGCCGTGGGCAGATTGTCCATCAGCACGTCCACCTCGCCGGCGATCAGCGCCGTCATCGCCGGGCCCGCGCCGCGATAGGGGATGTGCTGCATCCGCAGCCCGGCCGACTGGCTGATCAGCTCCTGCGTCAGGTGGGTGGAGGTGCCGTTGCCCGCGCTCGCATAGGGTCGCCCGGCGGGGCCCTGCCGCACGCGGCGCAGCCATTCGCGCAGATCGCGCGTGCCCATGCGGCTGGCGTTCCCGATCCAGACATTCGGCACGGTGACGATCAGCGTCAGCGCCTTGAAATCGCGCTCGGGGTCGTAGCCGGGGCTGCGCTGCAAGGCCGGCACGATGGCATGCGACGCGATCTGGGAGAGGAACATGGCGTGGTCGTCGGCCTGCGCCACGAAGCGCTGCGCGCCCACCATGCTGCCCGCGCCCGGGATGTTTTCGACCGTCACGTTCCGCCCCAGCTGCTCGCGCATCGCATTGGCGACGAGGCGCGCGACGACGTCCGTCGTCCCGGCCGGCGCGAAGGGGACGATCAGCCGCAGGTCGCGGGACGGGAAACCGTCCTGCGCCGCGGCGAGCGCGGGGAGGGCGAGGGCCGGCAGGGCGAGCGCGGCGCGGCGGGCGATGGGCATCGTCTTGGTCGTTCCCGGGCTGTCTGGTGTGGGAGAGTGTCGCGCGGAAGGGCGCGGCGGCGCAAACCCCTCCCCCGGTCCTACCAGGCCTGGGGCGACGTCCCCGCCTCCTCCAGCAGCATGTCCACGCGCTCGGCCAGCGCCTCGGCCGTCACGGGCTTGCGCAGCAACGAGAAGGAGCCGCTGAGCGCGCCGCCCACCGCCAGCTCCGCCGCGTTGGTGGCGAAGCCCGTCAGCAGGATGGCCGGCAGGCCGGGGCGGCGCCGCTGCGCCTCGCGGATCGTCTCCAGCCCGTCCACCCCGGGCATGGAGAGGTCGCAGATCAGCACGTCCACCGCCGCGCCGCCGTCGAGCCGCGCGAGGGCCTCGTCGCCGCCCGCGACGCTCAGCACGGTGAAGCCCGCGGCCTCGAGGCCCGAGGCCGTGACCTCGCGCACGACGGCATCGTCGTCCACCAGCAGGATGCGGCGCGCCCGGCCCCCTTGCCCCGCGCCGGGATCCTCGGCCGGCGCGGCACTCTCCAGCACGCCGGCCGTCGCGACGGGCAGCCACAGGGTGACGGCGGTGCCGCGCCCCGGCTCGCTCGCGATGGCGAAGCCGCCGCCGGACTGCTGCGCGAAGCCGCGCGCCATCGCCAATCCCAGGCCGGTGCCCTGGCCCTGCGGCTTGGTCGTGAAGAAGGGCTCCGAGGCGCGGGCGAGGATGTCGGGCGGCATCCCGGCGCCGGTGTCGATGACGGAGAGCCGCACATAATCGCCGGGCCGCAGCCGGCCCGGATGGTCCGGCGCGTCGGCGCGGAGGGACTCCGCGGCGGCGGCGAGGGTGAGCGTCCCGTTCCCGCCCATCGCGTCGCGCGCGTTGGTCGCGAGGTTCACCAGCACCGTCTCGAGCTGGCCCTTGTCCGCGAGGATGGGCGGCACCGCCGCCGTCGCCTCCACCCGCACCCCGATGCCGGAGCCGAGCGTGTGGGTGAACACCTCGCGCAGCCCCATCAGCAGGCCCACCGGGTCCAGCGCCTCGGCGCGCAGGTCGCCCCGGCGCGAGAAGGCCAGCAGCCGCCGCGTGATCGCCGAGCCGCGCTCCGCCGCGTCCGCCACCATCCGCGCCAGGCGGCGGACATGGGCGGGATCGCCCGGCTTGCGCTCGATGAGCGCCGCCCCGCCGCCCACGGCCTGGAGGACGTTGTTGAAATCGTGTGCGATCCCGCCGGCGAGCTGCCCCAGCGCCTCCATCCGCTGCGCATGGGCCAGGCGCGCCTGCGTCTCCTGCAGGTCGCGCGTGCGCTCCTCCACCAGCCGCTCCAGCTCCTCCTTGCCGCGGGCGAGAACGGCCTCGGCCTCGCGCTGCTCGGTCACGTCGGTGTGGACGCCCACCCATTCGAGGATCGCGCCATCCGCGCCGAGGATCGGGATGGCCCGGATGGCGAAGCGCCGCCAGGCGCCGTCGCGGCGGCGCACCCGGTGCTCGAAGACGAAGGTGCGGCGCTCGGCGACGGCCCGGTCCCAGGCCTCGACGGAGGGGCCGGCATCCTCGGGATGGACCGCCCTGGCCCAGCCATGGCCCTGGTACTCCTCGAAGGTCTGTCCGGTGAGGGCGGCCCAGCCGGGCTGCTCGCCCTCCATCTCGCCGCTCGGGCTGTTGGTCCAGACGATGCCGCTCACCGCCTCCACGGCGGCGCGGAACCGGCCGTCGCTCCGGCGCAGCCGCTCCTCCGACGCCTTGCGATCGGTGATGTCGAGGAACAGCGCGGCGAAGCGGCCGGGCTCGGTGCGGTAGGCGCGCACCTCGAACCAGCGGCCGAGCGCCGCCGCCGCGTGCTCGAACTGCGCGGGTTCCCCGGTCGTGACGACGCGGCCATAGGTCTCGATCCAGAAGGGTTCGAGGCCGGGAATGGCCTCCGTCGCGCGGCGGCCGACCACCGTGGCCGGCAGGCCGGACTGACCCTCGAAGGCGGCGTTGACGCCGAGGAAGCGCAGGTCCACCGGGCGGCCATCGGGCCCGAACTCGATCTCGCCGAGGAAGAGCCCCTCGTGCATGCGCTCGAAGAGGCTCCGCCAGCGGGCTTCGCTCGCCTGCAATTCGCCGGTGCGGCGGGCCACCCGCCGCTCGAGCTCCCGGTTGACGCGTTCGAGGTTCTGGCCCTTCCGAGCGAACCGGCCGAGCACCAGCGCGATGAGGGCGGACGCCAGCGCCGCGACGGCGCCAGACAGGATCGCGAAGCGCCACCACGGGCGCAGCGCCTCCGCCTTCGCGATGCTGCTCGTCACCACGACGCCCCAGCGGGGGATGGTGCGCCAGGCGCTCACGCGCTCCGTGCCGTCCACCAGCGCCGTCACCAGCCGCGCGCCCTCGGGCTGGGTCTGCCAGCTGGCGGCGATGGTCCGCTCCGCCGCCGGGTTGGGCGGCGCGACCAGCGGCTCGAAGGAGCGGGCGATCAGCGCGCCATCGGCCCGGAACAGCGCGACGCGGTGGGTCGGGTGGGCGACCAGCAGCTCGCGCCAGGAGGCCACGAGGTCCCGCAGCCCGACCGCCGCGATGACCACCCCCGTGAAGGCATCGGTGTCCCCCCGGCGTCGCGAGATGGTGAAGGCGGGCGTGCCGGACGGAATGCCGATCACGCCGCGATCCACCGAGTACCGGCCCGGCCCGGCGCCGCGCGCGCCCGAGAAATAGTCGCGGAACGCCCGGCTCATGTCGTCCAGCCGCGCCGGGTCGCTGCCCGCGCACTGGAACCCTCCCTCGTCGAGCACCCAGGCGACTTCGGTCTGCGCGGCGCGGCGCGCCGCCGTGGCCAGGAAGTCGGCCAGCCGGGCATCGGCGCGCAACTCGGCGCAGGGGCGCGGGCCGGCTTCGCGGTCCGCGAGGTCGAGGATCATCGCCTGCACGTCGAGCAGCCGCACCACCTGCTCCGCCAAGGCGGCGCTGACGCGGCGCATGTCGTCCTTCGCCACCTCCAGCGCCCGCTGGCGCATGTCGTAGGCGAGCCAACCCCAGAGCAGCAGGGGCAGCGCGACGACGAGCGCGGCCGCGGAGGCCCGAAGCCGTCGGCCGAACACCGGCGCGACCGGCACCGCCTCCCGGTCCGGCGTCACGCGCACGATCCGATGCCACGCCGGGGCGATGCGGCGATGGCCTCGGGAGCCGCCCGGGACCGGGCCGCTCGCGGCACGTGCCGCGGCTTGCTCGCTCGGGTTGTCACGCGCCCACGCTATCCATGCCCCGTCATCCGCCCAGCATGCGAGAACGCGGACTTGGCCGCGAGGTTTCGGCCGGGCGGACGACATTTCGCGGAACGGGGCGAGCCGCCGGCGGCCCGGCATCGCGACGGCCGGCCGGGACGCCGCGCCACGGCGTCGCGGCTTCCCGGCCGGGCGGGGGATGATAGCCTCGCGGCCGGTGAACCCCATGACGCGCCGGCGCCTCCTCCCGGTCCTGCTGCTGCCGCTCGCCATCCTGGGCGCGCTGCTGGCGCTCGACCGGGCCTTCCCGCCGGAACTCTCGCGCCTCGCCCAGCCGGCGCGGGAGGTGACGGACCGGGATGGCCGCGTGCTCGCCGTGCTGCCGGGGCGCGGCGGCGTCTGGCGCCTGCCCGCCGAAGCGCCGGCGGCGCCGCCCGCGCTGATCGAGATGCTGGTGGCGGCGGAGGATGGGCGCTTCCGCTGGCACCCGGGCGTGGACCCGCTGGCCCTCGCCCGCGCCGCCGCGCAGTGGGCGCGCGCGGGGCGCGTCGTCTCCGGCGGCTCGACCCTCTCCATGCAGGCCGCGCGCCTGCTCGAACCGCGGCCCCGGACCCTGCGCGCCAAGGCCGTCGAGATCGCCCGCGCGCTCCAGCTCGAATGGCGCTTCGGCAAGGACGGGGTGCTGGCCATCTGGCTCACCCTCGCGCCGCAGGGCGGCAACATCGAGGGGTTGCGGGCCGGCGCGCTGGCCTGGTTCGGCCGGCCCTGGCACGCCCTCGACGCCGGGGAAGCCGCGCTGCTGATCGCCCTCGCCCGCCGGCCGGAGGCGCTG
>JAIEOO010000276.1 GCA_019750475.1 Acetobacteraceae bacterium
GCCTCGGCCGCCGCCGGCGGGGCGGGGCGGTCCCGCGGCGCGAGCGGCTCCTGCGCGCGGCTGCGGTCCGCCTCGAGGGCGCGGGTCACGTTGCTGCGGAAGGAGGCGTCGGGACGCTCGGGCCGGGGCGGGACGAGACCGAGATGCGGATTGGGGCCGTCGAGGCCGGGCGGCGGGAGGCGCGCGGCGAGCGAGGCGCCCGAGACGTCCCGGGCGATGGCCCGGAGATCGGCCCGCGCCGGGACCTCGCACCCGGCGAGGAACAGGCATGCGGCGGCGAGGATCGCTTGATCGGCCCGGTAGCGACCCTTACCTTTCGTCGGAAACCAAGCGTCAACAGGCATTCGGACGGGCCTCCCGGATGGCCGCCTCCGGTCGGAGGAAGGAGCCATCGGCATAGCGAGGCCCGCCCGCGAGGGGAAGCAGCATGGCGGATCACAGCGGCGGCAGCCAACCAGGCCCGGGGAATGGCGGCCTGCCGGACATCCGCCTGCCGGACCCGGCCCTGGTCACCCGCACCATGGCGGAGGTCGCCGAGCGCGGCCAGCGCATCGTGCAGGACTTCCTCAAGCGCCAGTCGGAGGAGGTGCCGCAGGCGGACCCGCTCAACATCGGATCCGCCTTCATGGAGATGACCACGCGGCTGATGGCCAACCCGGCGCGCGTGGTGCAGGCCCAGATCGGCTTCTGGCAGGACTACCTGACGCTGTGGTCGAACACCGCGCGCCGCATGATGGGCGAGAAGGTCGGCTCCGTCATCGATGAGCCGAAGGGGGACCGCCGCTTCAAGGACGACGCCTGGCGCGACAACGAAGTGTTCGACTTCATCCGCCAGTCCTACCTGCTCTCGTCGCGCTACTTCACCAATGTCGTGAACGGGACGGAGGGGCTCGACCCCAAGACGGCGCAGAAGGTGGATTTCTACACGCGCCAGTTCGTGGACGCGATGAGCCCGGCGAACTTCGTGATGACCAACCCGGAGGTGCTGCGCCGCACCGCCGAGACGGGCGGGGCGAACCTGCTGAAGGGCCTGTCCAACCTACTGTCCGACCTGGAACGGGGCAAAGGCCAGCTGCGCATCCGCATGACGGACGACACCAAGTTCAAGGTGGGCGAGAACATCGCCGTCACGCCGGGCAAGGTCGTCGCGCAGACGCCGCTCATGCAGCTGATCCAGTACAGCCCGACGACCGAGACGGTGCTGAAGCGGCCCCTGCTGATCCTGCCGCCCTGGATCAACAAGTTCTACATCCTGGACCTGCGGCCGAAGAACAGCTTCATCCGCTGGGCCGTCGAGCAGGGCCACACGGTCTTCGTCGCGTCCTGGGTGAACCCGGACGAGGAGCTGGCCGACAAGGGCTTCGACGACTACATGCAGGAGGGCGTGCTCGCGGCCCTCGACGCCATCGAGAAGGCGACGGGCGAGCGCAACGTCAACGCCATCGGCTACTGCCTGGGCGGCACGCTGCTCGCCACCACCCTCGCCTACATGGCCTCGAAGCGGGACACGCGTATCAAGTCCGCGACCTACTTCGTCACCATGACGGATTTCGAGGAGGCGGGCGAGCTGGGCGTCTTCATCGACGAGGAGCAGCTGAAGAGCCTCGAGACGAAGATGAGCAAGCGCGGCTTCCTCGAAGGGTCGGAGATGGCGACGACCTTCAACATGCTGCGCGCCAACGACCTCATCTGGTCCTTCGTGGTGAACAACTACCTGCTGGGCCAGGACCCCTTCCCCTTCGACCTGCTCTACTGGAACGACGACAGCACCCGCATGCCGGCGCGCATGCACAGCTTCTACCTGCGGCGCATGTACCAGGCGAATGACCTGGTGAAGCCCGGCGCGATCGAGCTGCTCGGCACCAGGATCGACCTGCGGAAGATCAAGGTGCCGACCTACATGATCTCGACGCGCGAGGACCACATCGCGCCCTGGAAGAGCACCTACCGCGCGACGCAGATCTATTCCGGGCCGATCCGCTTCGTCCTCGCGGCCTCGGGCCACATCGCGGGCGTCGTGAACCCGCCCGATTCCGGCAAGTACAGCCACTGGATCAACGAGGAGCTGCCCGCCTCGCCCGATGACTGGTTCGCCGGCGCCACCGAGTTCAGCGGCTCCTGGTGGCTGGATTGGAACCGCTGGGTGACCTCGATCGACAACGCCCGCGTCCCGGCCCGCATTCCCGGCCAGGGCGGCCTCCCCGCCATCGAGGACGCGCCCGGCAGCTACGTCCGCGTCATGGCGCGGGACTGACGCCGGGAGGGGGCGTCGCCCCCCTCGGAGATTCCTTCACCCGGGACCGCGATGGGTGAGCCGGGTCGCGGGTGGGCAACGCCCCCTCCCCGGCCTCGCTATCCCCGCGCGCTCGCCTCCGCGAACAGCGCCAGGCGCCGGCTCGCCGCCGGCGTCAGCCCGCCGGTGAAATCGATCCCCGCCGGCGGCAGGTCCCTCGCGAAGTGGCAGGCCGAACGGTGACCGTTGCCGAGGTCCACGGCCGGCGGCTCGGCGGTCCGGCAGACGTCCTGCGCCAGCGGGCAGCGCGTGTGGAAGCGGCAGCCCGGGGGCGGGTTGAGCGGGCTCGGCAGGTCACCGCCGAGCGGCTTCACGCGGCCCCGCCGCGCCGGATCCGGATGGGGGATCGCGGAGAGCAGCGCGCGCGTGTAGGGGTGGCGCGGGTTGGCGAAGAGCTCGCGCTTGTCGGCGATCTCGACGATGCGGCCGAGATACATGACGGCCACGCGGTCGGCGACGTGCTTCACCACCGCGAGATCGTGCGCGATGAAGAGGTAGGCGAGGCCGAGGCGCTGCTGCAGCTCCCGCAGCAGGTTCACCACCTGCGCCTGGATCGAGACGTCGAGCGCGGAGACGGGCTCGTCGCAGACGACAAGGTCCGGGTTCACCGCGAGCGCGCGCGCGATCCCGATGCGCTGCCGCTGCCCGCCCGAGAATTCGTGCCCGTAGCGCTGCGCGTGGAAGGGCGCGAGGCCGACGAGGCGCAGCAGCTCCTCGACGCGCGCCCGGCGCTCGGCGGCGTTGCCGATGCCGTGTACCTCCATCGGCTCGGAGAGGGTCTGCGCCACGGTGTAGCGCGGGTTGAGCGAGGCGTAGGGGTCCTGGAACACGATCTGCGCCCGGCGGCGGAAGGCCTTCAGCGCGGCGCGATCGAGGCTGGTGATGTCGGTCCCGTCGAAGCGCACGCGGCCCTCGGTCGCCTCGATGAGCCGCAGCACCAGACGCGCCGTGGTGGACTTCCCGCATCCGCTCTCGCCGACGAGGGCCAGCGTCTCGCCGCGGTTCACGCTGAAGGTGACGCCGTCCACCGCGCGAACCGTGCCGATGCGCTTCGCCAGGATCAGCCCCGACTTCACCGGATAGTGCTTGGCGAGGTCCTCGACCTCGAGCAGCGGCGCGCTCATGCCGCCAGCGCCTGCTCGACCGGCGCGCGGATGCAGGCGGCGAAGTGACCTGGCGTCAGCTCGCGCAGCTCCGGCTGGCCGCCCTTGCAGGCCTCGACGGCGAAGGGGCAGCGCGGGTGGAAGCGGCAGCCCCTGGGAAGCGCGAAGGGCGGCGGCACGGCGCCGCCGATGGCGAGCAGCCGGTCCCGCTCCTCGTCGAGCCGCGGGACCGATCCGAGCAGGCCGAGCGTGTAGGGATGCTGCGGATCCTCGAAGATGGCGCGGGCGGAGCCGCGCTCGGCCACGCGGCCGGCATACATCACGGCGACCTCATCGGCCATCTCGGCGACGACGCCGAGGTCGTGGGTGATGAGGATGATCGCCATCCCCGTCTCGGCCTGGAGTTCCCGGAGCAGGTCGAGGATCTGCGCCTGCACCGTGACGTCGAGCGCCGTGGTCGGCTCGTCGGCGATCAGCAGCTTCGGGCTGCAGGCCAGCGCCATCGCGATCATCACGCGCTGGCGCATGCCGCCCGAGAGCTGGTGCGGATACTCGTCGAAGCGCCGCTCCGGCGAGGGGATGCGCACGCGCTTCAGCGCCTCGATGCCGCGGTCGCGCAGCTCCGCCGCGCCCACGCCCGGCTCATGCGCCCGGATCGCCTCGGTGATCTGGAAGCCCACCGTGTGCACCGGGTTCAGCGAGGTCATCGGCTCCTGGAAGATCATTGCGATGTCGCGGCCGCGCACGTCGCGCATGGCGGCGTTCGACAAGGCGGCGAGGTCCCTCCCCTCCAGCAGCACGCGCCCGCCCGCGATGCGCCCGGGATGGGCGACGAGCCGCATGACCGAGAGAGAGAGCACGGACTTCCCGCACCCGCTCTCGCCCACGATGCCGAGCGTGCGGCCGCGCTCGACCGAGAGGGAGACGCCGTCCACGGCCGGCACGTCGCCGCCCGAGGTGCGGAAGACCGTCCTCAGGTTGTCGATGGCGAGGAGGGGCATCACATCCACTTGAAGGTGGGCGGCGCGATCTTCTCGACCGGGCGGTGCGCCCAGTCCTGCGCCGTCGCGTTGCCGACCACGCGCTTCTGCGCCTCGGCGAGGCTCAGCGCGGCCTTGCGGAAGTCGATGGTCAGCACCTCCCCATCGCGCACCACCTGGCGCCCGTCCACGAACACGTCCTTCACCGCGCGGTCGCCTGCCGCGTAGATGAGGGAGCGGACGGGGTCGTAGGCGGGCTGCATGCGGGGATGCGTCGCGTCCACCAGCACGAAGTCGGCGCGGCAGCCGGGCGCAAGCCGCCCGATGTCGTCGCGGCCGAGCGCCCGCGCGCCGCCGATCGTCGCGGCGTCGAAGACGTCGGTCGTCGTCATGGTGCGCGGGTTGCCCGCCTGCGTCCGCGCCAGATAGGCGACGAGGCGCAACTCATCGAGCATGTTGTGCGGGTAGGTGTCGGTGCCGACGCCGAGGTTGACGCCGTTGCGCTTGTAGCGCCCGAAATCCTTCAGCGTGATGCCGCGCCGCGCGAAGACCGTCGGGCAATGGGCCACCGTCGTCCCCGTCTCCGCGAGGATGCCGAGGTCGCGGTCGGTGTGCCAGCGCGTCGAGGGGTGGTCGTCGAGGAAGATGCCGTGCCCGATGATCGCGCGCTCGTCGAGCAGCCCCTGCTCGTGCAGCCACTGGATCGGCGTGAAGCCGTGCCGCCGCGTGATCTCGTGGAACTCGACCACGGACTGCGCCGCGTGGATCTGCCAGGAGATGCCGCGCGCCCGCGCCTCGTCGCGGCTGTCGCGCAGCAGCTCGGGCGAGCAGGTGTCGATCTGCGCCGGGCAGGCCATGCCGAAGAGCAGGCCGGAGGGGTGCTGCTCGGCCCGCTCGATCAGGGTGAAGGCCTCCTGCATGGCCTTCACGCCGGCCTTCTCGTCCCACTCGTATTCCACGACGTGGCCGTTCTTCGTGTACCAGCGGGCGGAGCGGAACATGGGGGCGATGCAGACGCGCATCCCCGCTTCCGCGAGCAGGTCGAGCCAGCCCGGATGGGCCATGGACAGGTCCGCGAGCGTCGTGACGCCGGACAGCAGCAGCTCGCCCAGCGCGACGCGCACGCAATCGGGAACGGCCTCCGCATCCGAGCGGAAGATCGGCATGAACTCGTAGAGCGAGGAGTTGTAGAGCCCGGGCGAGCCGATCTCGTCGAGCAGCCCCTTGTTCATGGGCTCGCTCGTCGGGTGGGAGTGGATGTTGACGAGGCCCGGCATGACCATCAGGCCCTTGCCCTCGATCACCTCCTCCGCGGGGCCGTCGTAGTTGCGGCCCACGAAGGTCAGCTTGCCGTCGGCGAAGGCGACGTCGCCGCCCGGCAGGTAGGCGTGGCGCTTCTCGGTGGAATCCCACGCGACGACGAGGTCGGCGTTGCGGATCAGGGTGGTCATGGCTGGTCCCCCGCGGCGCCAGGTGCGTGGCAGACCGCTTCGATGTTGTGCCCGTCGGGATCGATGATGAAGGCGGCGTAGTAGTTCGGGTGGTAATGCGGCCGCAGACCGGGGCCGCCATGGTCCCGCCCGCCCGCGGCCAGGGCCGCGGCGTGGAAGGCGTCCACCGCCGCGCGGTCGGGTGCGGCGAAGGCGAGGTGGATGCGCCCGGGCGGCGGGCCCGCCACCGCGGGCTCCCCGATCCAGAGCATCGGCCCCGCACCGCCGAACATCGCCCAGCCCGGCCCCTCGGAATGCACCGAGAGGCCGAGGGGTTCGAGCGCCGCCGCGTAGAAGGCGCGGCTGGCCCCGATGTCGGCGACGGCGAAGCCCAGGTGGTCGATCACCGCGTCGTCCGCAGGTCGAGCGCCTTGTAGATGCCGGCGCCGTACAGCCCGTGCGCCCGCAGCCCGGTCACCCGGTTGGAGGCGAAGACGTTGAGCTGCGTGCGCGCCACCGTCAGCCAGGGCGCTTCCTCCGCCAGCTGGCGCTGGACCAGGGCGGCGTAGCGCGCGCGGTCCTCGGGGCTCAGCGCCGAACGCCCGGCCTCCAGCCACTGGTCCGTCTGCGGGTTGGCCCAGTTCATGCGGTTGGGCGTCGGGCGGTTGCGGCTGTGCCAGTAGAGGTTCAGCGCATCCGTCGCCGACACGTAGGGGTAGCTCAGGAAGAAGGCGTCGAACTCCTGCGTCGCGAGCCGCCCCCAGGCGACGGTCGCGTCGAAGAGCTGGATGCGCATCTCGATGCCGACCTGCCGCAGCGCCTGCTGGATGATCTCGCCCATGCGCTGGTTGTCGAGCGTGTTGATGGCGTAGGTCAGGAAGGTCGCGCGCTGGCCGTCCTTCACGCGCACGCCGTCGGGGCCCGGCCGCCAGCCCGCCTCGTCCAGCAGCCGCGCCGCGGCCGCGCGGTCGAAGCCCGGCACCAGGCGGTCGCTCTGCTCGTCGAAATCGAGCGCGCGGGGGTTGACGATGTTGCGCGCGGGTTCGGCCTGCCCGGCCCAGACGGCGCGGACGAGGGCCGGACGGTCCACCGCCATGTGCACGGCGCGGCGGATCGCCACGTCGTTCACCACGGGCTTGTCCACCTTGAAGCCCATGAACACGTCCCAGAAGTAGTTGGGCTGCTGCAGGCGCTGGATCGTCGGCACGCGCGCCAGCGGCTCGATGAAGGCCGAGGGCACGTATTGCGTGACGTCCGCCTGCCCCGCCTGGATGGCGGCGACGCGCGAGGCCGCTTCCGGCACCACGCGCCAGGTGATGCGCTCGAGATGCGCCGGGCCGCGGTTCTGGTAGAAATCCGGCCCCCAGCGGTAGTTCGCGTGCCGGCTCAGCACCATGTCCTGCCGCGGCGTCCAGGTGCCCCAGCAGAACGGGCCGGTGCCGTTGAAGCCCTGCACGCCGAAATTGTCGCCCAGCCGCTCGACCGTGGCGGGATCGATCGCGACCGCGAAGAACAGCGTGAGCTGGGACAGAAGCTCGCTGAAGGGGCGGTTCAGCTCGTAGCGGAGGGTGAAGTCATCGACCGCCGCGATCTCCTTCACGTCGCCGGCGCGCCAGGCGACGGGCGAGGTGATGCGCGGCTGGGTGCGGCCGATCCAGCGGTTCAGGCTGAAGGCCATGTCCCGGGCGGTGAACGGCTTGCCGTCGCAGAAGGTGACGTCGCGGCGGAGGTGGAAGGTGTAGGTGAGGCCGTCGGGCGAGACCTCCCACCGCTCGGCGAGGCCGGGGCGGATGGTCCGCATGTCGTAGTCCATGGTGACGAGCGTGTCGGAGAGGAGCGTCAGCACCTCGCCGGCCGCCAGCGCCGTGGAGCGGTGCGGGTCGTAGCGGTCGCTGTCGATCTCCCGCATGATGACGATCTGGTTGCGCGCCGGTGCCTGCGCCGCCGCCGGAAGCTGGCACAGCCCCGCCGCCGCCAGGGCGCCGAGCCCCGCGACGCGGAGCGCGCCAAGCAGATCACGTCGCCAGAAGCCTTGCATGGTCACGTCTCCCTACAGGTTCAGATGCGCAGCCGGGGGTCGAGCGCGTCGCGCAGCGCGTCCCCCAGCACGTTGAAGGCCAGCACGATCACGAAGATCCCGACCGACGGGATCACGCTGATATGCGGCGCGATGAAAAGGAAATTCCGCCCCTGCGCCGCCATCGCGCCCAGCTCCGCCGTCGGTGGCTGCGCGCCGAGGCCGAGGAAGGAGAGCGCGGAGCCCAGCAGGATCACCTGCCCGAGTCGGAGCGTGGCGAAGACGAAGATGGGCGAGAGGCAGTTGGGCGCGAGATGCCGCCAGACCAGCCGCGCGTCGTTCATCCCGATGGCCCGCGCCGCTTCGATGTAGTCCTGTCCCATCACCACCAGCGCCGAGCCGCGGACGATCCGCGCCATCAGCGGCACCGTGGCGACCGCGAGGGCGATGATGACCGAGGTCAGCCCCGGCCCGAAGATCGCGGCGAGGGCGAGGCCGAACAGGATCGCCGGGAAGGACAGCAGCATGTCCATGAAGCGCATCAGCAGCCCGTCGATGCGCTTGTAGTAGGCGGCCGCGAAGCCGATCAGCGCCCCGAGCGCCCCACCGGCGATCAGCGCCGCGAGGCCCATGAACAGCGTCACCTGCAACCCGTGGAGCATGCGCGACAGGATGTCCCTGCCCTGCCCGTCCGTGCCGAACCAGTACTCGGCCGAGGGCGGCTGCATGATCGCCATGAGGTCGGTGGCGTAGGGGTCCTTCGGCGCCAGCCAGGGCGCGAAGGCGGCCGCGAACAGGATGAGCGCCACGAACAGGCCCGAAACCGCCGCCGCCGGGTCGCGCAGCAGCATGCGCCAGACCGAGGGCCGCCGCGGCGCCTCGGGGACGGCCTGGGCGGTCGTCGCGCTCACGACTGCCTCACGCGGGGATCGAGCAGCCCGTAGAGCAGGTCCACCGTCAGGTTGATCAGGATGAAGCCGGCCGAGAGCACGATGATCGTCCCCTGCGCCATCGGCATGTCGGAGGAGGTGATGGCGCCCACCGCCAGGCGTCCCACGCCGGGCCAGGAGAAGATGGTCTCGGTCACGACGGCGCCGCCCAGCAGGAAGCCGATCTGCAGCCCGATTAGCGTGACGACCGGGATGAGCGCGTTGCGCAGCGCGTGGCGCAGCACCACCAGCCGCTCGGTCAGCCCTTTGGCCCGCGCGGTGCGCACATGCTCGGCCGAGAGCGTGTCCACCACCGCCGTGCGCGTCATCCGCGCGACGGGCCCGACGAAGACGCCGCCGAGGGTGACGGCCGGCAGGATGATCGCCTTGATGCCCTCCCAGCTCCACAGCGGGCCGGCGCGTCCGGTGAAGGGCAGCAGCTGCCACTGGAAGCCGACGAACCAGATCAGCACGAGGCCGAGGAAGAACACCGGCACCGACACGCCGGCGACGCTGACGGCCATGATCGCGCGGTCCAGCAGCGAACCCCGCCAGTAGGCCGCGATCGTGCCGAGCCCGATGCCGAGCGGGATGGACCAGAAGAGGGCGGCCACCATCAGCTCCAGCGTCGGCCCGATCGTGTTCCCGAGCTCCTGGGTGACGGGCACGTTGTTGATGATGGAGACGCCGAGATCCCCCTGCGCCAGCCGCGAGAGGTAGAGCCAGAACTGCACCCAGATCGGCTGGTCCAACCCCAGCTCGCGGCGGATCTCCGCGATCACCTCCTGCGTCGCCTGCGGGCCGGCCCGCACCGTCGCGGGGTCCGTCGGCACCACCTGCATCAGCAGGAAGCCGATCAGCAGCACCCCGAACAGCACGGGCACCGCGAGCAGGATGCGATGGAGAGCGTGGCGCAGCATGTCAGGCCGCCACGAGCGCGGCGCATTCGCCGTGGCGGTCGAAGATCGGCACGCCGCCCCGCAGCGTCAGGTCGCAACGGGCGGAGAGCGCTGCCTCGCCGTCCAGCGAACCGGCGATGACGGCGATGTCGGCATCCATCCCGGGCTCGAGCGTGCCGCGCATCCCCTCCGCGAAGGTGGAATAGGCGCCGCACCAGCCATAGGCGTGCAGCGCGTCGTCGAGGGTCAGCGCCTCCTCCGCGCCCAGCACGGTGCCGCGGTTGGTCTTGCGCGTCTGCATGGTGAACAGGTTGATGAAGGGATCGGGCGTGGAGACCGGCGCGTCCGAGGAGGCGGAGGGGTGATGCCCCTCCTCCATCCAGGTCTTCATCGGATAGGCGCGCTCGCTCCGCGGCCGGCCGAGGTTGCGGAGGTAGAGATCGCCGAACTCGTACATGAAGACGGGCTGCGGCACGGGCAGGATGCCGCGCGCCAGCATCCGCCGCCGCTGGTCCCGCGTCACGAAGCCGCAATGCTCGATGCGGTGGCGCCGGTCGGGCGTCGCCCCCGCCCGCTCCATGCCGACCAGAACCTGCTCGATCGCCGCGTCGCCGATGGCGTGGATGTCGAGCTGCCAGCCCTGGTGGTGGTATTTGGCCAGCAGCGCGTGGATCGTCTCGGTCGGGAAGGTGAAGACGCCCGTGGTGTTGCCGATGACGTAGGGATCGAAGAAGGCGGCCGTCAGCCCGCCGGCGCTGCCATCGGCGAAGACCTTCACCGCGCCCCAGCGCAGCATCGCGTCGGCGTCCCCGGGCGTCCAGGGCCGCATCCCCTGCTCCCACGCCTCCTGCGCGATGCCCTCCGGGTTACCGGCGAGCACCAGCCACATCCGCTGCAGCAGCCGCCCCTCGCGCTCGGCGGCCTGGAAGGCCGCGACCTCCGCCAGGTTGGCCGTCATGCCGACATTCATGTCGGTGGCCGAGGCGAAGCCGAGCGCCGCCAGGTGCCGCCCCGCGGCCTCGATCGCGTCCACCATCCGCGCCTCGCTGGGCGCGGGCACCGCGACCTTGATGAGCGCCAGCGCGCGCTCCTGGATCAGCCCGGTGAGCTCGCCATGCGCGCGCTCGATCACGCCGCCCTCGGGGTCCGGCGTGTTGTGGCCGATCCCGGCCGCGCGCAGGGCGGCGCTGTTCGCCACCCCCATATGCCCGCAGGTGCGCGTGATGAAGACCGGGTGGTCGGGCACGGCCGCGTCCAGCTCCCGCTTCGTGGGGTGCCGGCCGATGTCGAGCGCCGCGTGGTCGTAGCCGCGGCCCAGCACCCATTCGCCCTTGGGCGTGTTCGCGGCCGCCCGCTTCAGCCGCGTCAGCGCCTCGTCGAGCGTGGTCACCTCCTCGGCGCGGAGGTTCACCTGCGTGAGGCCGAGTCCGAAGGGCAGCAGGTGCATATGCGCTTCGTTGAAGGCGGGGATCGCCATCCGCCCGCCGAGATCGACGCGCCGCGTGCCCGGGTCAGCCGCCGCCTCGACCTCGTCGCGCGTGCCGACGGCGACGACCTTTCCGCGCGCCACCGCGATCGCCTCCGCCGCGGGCGCGCCTCGGCGCCGCCAGATCGGTCCACCCGTGAGGATCAGTTCGGCCGGCATCCGGAACCCTTTGTGATTGCTGCGATGCAAGCGGGCTCGACCGCCCGCGTCAACCGCGCGTCAGTAGCCGCGCTCGTGATCGTAGAGATTCGGCAGCGTCTCGCCGCGCTCGAAACGGGCGATGCAGTCCGCGACATAGGCGGCGCGCTCCCGCCGCGGCGGCAGGCTGGCCGCGTGGGGCGTGATCGTCACGCTCGGATGCGCCCAGGCCCGGTGCGTCGCCGGCAGGGGCTCCGTCTCGAACACGTCGAGGAAGGCCTCGGCGAGCTGCCCGGAGTCGAGCGCGGCCAGGATGTCGTCCAGCACCTGGTGACTGCCGCGCGCGAGGTTGATCAGGGAGGCCCCGCGCGGGAGCCGCGCGAGCAGCGGCGCCGCGAGGATGCCCCGCGTCCCGGGGGTGGCCGGCAGCAGGCAGATCAGGATGTCGGTGCCGGCCAGGAAGGCGTCGCGCTCCGCCTCGCCGGTGAAGCTCTCCACCCCCGCGAGGGCCTTCCGACTCCGCGACCAGCCCCGGACCCGGAAGCCGAGGCCGAGCAGCATCTCCGCCGCGCGCGACCCCATGGCGCCGAGGCCCATGATCCCGATCACCGTCTCGCCCGCCATGCGCTCGGGGATGACGTCGTCCCAGCGCCCCTCGGCCTGGGCGAGGGCGTAGCGCCGCGCCCCCTTCATCAGCGAGAGCACGGCCCAGCAGGCGAACTCGCCCATGCGCTGCGTCGCACCCGGCGTCGCGCAGCGCACGATCGGCAGGTGCTTCGGCAGCAACGGGTCGGCCAGGATGCCGTCCACCCCGGCGCCGCTGCCGAAGATCACCTTGAGGTTGGGCAGGGACGCGAGGCGCCCGGGCTCCGGGTCCCAGACGACGGCGTATTCGACCGTCGCCAGGTCGACCGTGGGGTCGGCGAGCGACCGCACCTCGAACTGCGGCGCGCAGGCGGCGAAGGCGGCCTGCCAGTCCGCCACCGCGGCCTCCCCGCCCGACTTGACCAGAAGCGTTCGCGCCACGTCCCCCTCCGCGCTGTCCCGCCCGCAGTCTGACGGTCCGCCGGCCGCGGCAGAAGGGGCCCCGGCACCGGCCCGGAGGGAGGCGAGGCCAGCGGCCGCCCGCGGCGCGGGCAGCCCCGCCGGTCGGAACGACGGCGAGACAAGCTCGCTCCCGTCTTGAGCGCACCCGCGGGCCCGTGCCAGATGCCGGAAAGCCGAGGAAACCCATGCAGCGCCGCGCCCTCCTTCTCTCCGCCGCCGTCCTTCCCTTCGCCGCCCCTGCCTTCGTCACGGCGGCGCGGGCCCAGGGCTTCACGCCGCAGAACGCCGAGTGCATCGCCCCCGCCGCGCCGGGCGGCGGCTTCGACCTCACCTGCCGCCTGACGACCCGCATGCTGGCGGAGACCGGCATCGTGCCGCAGCCGATCCGCACCCAGAACATGCCGGGCGGCATCGGCGCGGTGGCGATCAACCACATCAACGCGCAGCGCCGCGCCGACCCCAACGTCATCGTCGCCGTCTCCACCGGCTCCTGGGTGCTGCTGTCGCAGGGCCGCTTCGGCCGCTGGAGCGAGAACGACGTGCGCTGGATCGGCGCGATCGGCGCCGATTACGGCGTCATCGCCGTCCGCCGCGACAGCCGGTTCCAGACGCTCGCGGACCTCGTGAACCAGCTGCGCGCCGACCCCGCCTCGGTGCCCATGGGGGCCGGCGGCGCCGTCGGCAGCCAGGACTGGCACAAGGCCGCGCTGGTCGCGCGCGCCACCGGCGTGGACCCGCGCCGCATGCGCTACGTCCCCTTCGAGGGCGGCGGGCAGTCCATGGCGGCGCTGCTCGGCGGCCACATCCAGGTCTTCCCCGGCGATGCGTCCGAGGTGCGGGGCCAGCTCGAAGCCGGGGAAATCCGCCTGCTCGCCGTGCTGGCCGCGAACCGCCTGCCGGGCGCCTTCGCCGCCGTGCCCACGGCGCGGGAGCAGGGCGTCGAGGTCGAGTGGCCGATCGTGCGCGGCTTCTACGGCCCGCCCCAGATGCCGGACGCCGCCTACAATTACTGGGTGGAGGCGCTCCGCCGCCTGCACGCGCACCCGGCCTGGCCCGAGCAGCGCGCGGCGCAGGGCCTGTTCGAGTTCAACCTGGTGGGTGCCGAGTACGAAGCCCTCGCCAAGCGCCGCACCGCCGAGTTCCGCCAGCTCGCCCGTGATGTCGGCCTCGTGACCCAGTCCCAGTGAGGCGCTCGGCGTGAGGGCCGGCCAGCTCCTCGGGCTCGGCCTGATCCTGCTCGGCGCGGCGGCCGCCTGGTCGGCCCAGGCGCTGGAGGTTCCCTTCGCCGCCGACCCGCTCGGCCCGCGCGCCTTCCCGACCGTGGTGGCCGCGATCCTCGCCGCCTGCGGGTCGCTGCTGGTGCTCAACCCGGCCGGTGCCCGCTTCGAGCCGATCGAGCGCCGGCACGCCCCGCCGGCCCTGCTCGCCATCATGGCCGCCTACGCCCTGCTGCTCGCGCCGGCGGGCTTCCTGATCGCGACGGCGGGCCTCGCGACCGGGGTCGCGCTGCTGTTCGGGGCGCGGCCGCTGGCGGCGCTGGTCACCGGGGGGGTCACCTCCGTCACGCTCTGGCTGCTGTTCGACCGGCTGCTCGACCTGCCCTTGCCGAAGGGTCTGCTGGCCTGATGGACACGCTCGCCCTCCTCGGCGGCGGCTTCGCGGTCGCGCTGCAGCCGCACAACCTGGCCCTCGCGCTCGTCGGCTGCGTCATCGGGACCGCGATCGGCGTGCTGCCGGGCATCGGCCCGCTCAACGCCATCGCGCTGCTGCTGCCCTTCTGCCTCGCGCTCAAGCTCCCGCCCGAGAGCGCGCTGATCCTGCTGACCGCCGTCTATTACGGCTCGGGCTACGGGGGACGCATCACCGCGATCCTGCTGAACATGCCGGGCGAACCCTCGGCCGTGCTGACGACGCTCGACGGTCACCCCTTGGCGAAGCAGGGGCGCGGCGGCGCGGCGCTCGCCATCTCGGGCATCGGCTCCTTCGTGGGGGCCACGATCTCCGTCGTGCTGATGACCTTCCTCTCGGTGCCGCTCGCCAAGGTCGCGGTCGCCTTCTCGCCGGCGGACTATGTCGCGCTCATCGCCTTCGCCCTGTCGCTGCTCGGCGCGGTGGGCGGCGGCTCGGCGCCCAAGGCCTGGGCGGCGGGGTGCCTCGGCGTGCTGCTCGCCCTGGTGGGCGTGGACTCGGGCACGGGCGTGGAGCGCTTCACCGGGGGCACGCTCGAATTGCTGGGCGGCCTCGAGTTCACGGTGCTCGCCATCGGCCTCTTCGCCATCGGCGAGATCCTCCTCCTCGTCGAGAGCCGCCTGCGGGCGGAGGCCGCGCGCATCTCGGGCGGCCAGCGCCTGACGGCCGGCGAGGTGATCCGCTGCATCCCGACCATGTTCCGTTCCACCGCGATCGGCTTCGTGATCGGCGTGCTGCCGGGCGCCGGCGCCTCGGTCGCCTCCGCCCTCTCCTACACGGCGGAGAAGCGGCTGAACGAGGCGAACGGCACCTTCGGCCAGGGCGACATGCGCGGCGTCGCCGCGCCGGAGACCGCGGACAACGCGGCGCAGATCGGCAACCTCGTGCCCATGCTGTCGCTCGGCATTCCGGGCTCGGGCACCACCGCCGTGCTGCTCGGCGCGCTGCTCATGTACTCGATCACGCCCGGGCCCCTGCTCTTCGAGCAGCGGCCCGACGTGGCCTGGGGCCTGATCGCAAGCATGTATATCGGCAACTGCATCCTGCTGCTGCTGAACCTGCCGCTCGTGGGTGTGTTCGCGCGGCTGCTGACCGTGCCGGCCTGGGTGCTCTACCCCGGCGTGCTCGCGCTCTCCTTCGCGGGCGTCTACGCCGTGTCGAACTCGGCCTTCGACCTGCTGCTCGCCATCGGTTTCGGGGTGATGGGCTGGCTGTTCCGCAAGCTCGACGTGCCGCTCGTGCCCATCGTGCTCGGCTTCGTCCTGGGTCGGATGCTGGAGGACAATCTGCGCCGGGCGATGGCGCTGTCCGACGGGAACGTGGCGGAGCTGGTCGCCTCGCCGGTGTCGGTCGCGCTCTGGGCCATGACCGGCTTGGCCTTGCTCTGGCCCTCGCTGCGGCTGCGGCGGAGGTAGCCGCTCAGCCCCCCGCCGCGGGGTTGGGCGTCGCCGCCGGCGGCGCGGCCACCGGGTTGCGGCCGTAGAGGACCATGGCCCGCCGCTCGAAGGCGCGAACCATCAGCCGCACCGCCTCGTTGAACACGGTGCCGATCACCGCCTGCAGCAGGCGGGAGCGGAACTCGAAGTCCACGAAGAAGTCGACTTCCGTCCCCTGCGGGATGGGGGTGAACTTCCAGGTGTTGTTCAGGTAGCGGAACGGCCCGTCGAGGTAGCGGACCCGGACGAGCGAGGGGCGGTCCAGTTCGACCTCGCTGCGGAAGGTCTCGCGGAACATCTTGAAGCCGATCGTCAGGTCCGCGACGAGCTGCGTGTCGCTGCGGGTGAGAACCCGCGCGCCGACGCACCAGGGCAGGAACTCCGGATAGCGATGCACATCGGCGACGAGCTGGAACAGCTGCTCCGGCGTGTGCCGGAGGATGCGCTTCTCGGCATGGGTGGGCATCAGGCGGAGGCCGCCCGAACCGCGTCACCGGCGCGCAGCTTCGCGTCCCGCGCCGCCCGCAGGGCGGCGAAATCGCGGTCCGCGTGGTAGGAGGAGCGGGTGAGCGGCGTCGCCGACACCAGCAGGAAGCCCCGCGCCCGGGCGAGCGACGCGTAATCCTCGAACTCGGCGGGCTCGACGAAGCGCGCCACGGCGGCGTGCTTCACCGTGGGCTGCAGGTACTGGCCGATCGTCAGGAAATCCACCTCCCCGCTGCGGAGGTCGTCCATCACCTGCTGCACCTCGATCCGCTCCTCGCCCAGCCCGACCATCAGCCCGGACTTCGTGAAGATGGACGGATCAAGCTGCTTCACCCGGTCGAGCAGCCGGAGCGAATGGTAATACCGCGCCCCGGGACGGATCGTCGGATAGAGGCGCGGCACCGTCTCGAGATTGTGGTTGAACACGTCGGGGCGGGCCTCGACCACCACCTCCAGCGCGCCGTCCTTGCGCAGGAAGTCGGGCGTCAGCACCTCGATGGTCGTCCCGGGCGACGCGGCGCGGATGGCGGCGATGGTGCGGGCGAAATGCCCGGCCCCGCCGTCGCGCAGATCGTCCCGGTCCACGCTCGTGACCACCACGTGCTGGAGGCCGAGCTTCGCGACCGCGTCGGCGACGCGGTTGGGCTCATCCGTGTCGAGCGGCGCGGGCATGCCGGTCGCGACGTTGCAGAAGGAACAGGCGCGGGTGCAGGTGTCGCCCATGATCATCATGGTCGCGTGGCGCTGCGACCAGCATTCCCCGATATTGGGGCAGGCGGCTTCCTCGCAGACCGTGACCAGACGGTTGTCGCGCATCAGCCGCCGCGTCTCGTGATAGATCGGGTGGGTGGGCGCCTTCACCCGGATCCAGCCGGGCTTGCGCTGTATGGGGTTGTCCGGCCGGTTGGCCTTTTCCGGGTGGCGCTCGGCCCCCTTGCGGGCCTGGCCTGCCGCGGCCTCCCCCTGTTCCGTCCGGCGGTGGTCGATCTCGATGCGCATCGCCCTGCGGATATAGGCGAAAGGCGCCGAGCCGCCAGCACCGGCATCGAAGCGGCGCCTTGCGACTGGGTCAGGGCTGGGGCGGCCGCGGCGGATGCCTCGCCGCCGCGGCGCCGGCCCACGGCGTGATCCCGTCACACGGGATCACGCCTCTGCCGCTTCCGGGAGGACGGTTCGCCGCTCCGGCGATGCCGCCTTCGCGGATCGTGCGCTCCAGCGTGATCCCGCGACCGGGATCACGCCTCCGCTGCGTCTGAGAGGACGATTCGCCGCTCCGGCGATGCCGCCTTCGCGGATCGTGCGCTCCAGCGTGATCCCGCGACCGGGATCACGCCTCCGCTG
>JAIEOO010000222.1 GCA_019750475.1 Acetobacteraceae bacterium
CGGCAGGCGCCGCCGGGCGGGGCGGCGGGTCGGCCTGCACGGCCGGTGCCGGGGCGGCCGGCTGCTCCACCAGCTCGATGCGGGCGGCGGCGCGGATGCGCTCCACCGCGGCCTGCACCTCCTCCTGGATCAGGGTCTGGCGGATGTTGTCCCGCGCTTCCTCGAAGCTCGGACCCGTGGAGCGCCGGCGCTCCTCCACCCGGATCAGGTGCCAGCCGAACTGGGTGCGCACCGGGTTCGGGCTCACTTGGCCCGGCTGCAGCGCGAAGGCGGCCGCCGCGAATTCCGGCACCATGTCGCCGCGCTTGAAGAAGCCGAGGTCGCCGCCCTGCCGCGCCGCTGGGTCGGTGCTGCGGCGGCGCGCCACCTCCTCGAAGGAGGCGCCGCGCTGGATCTCCTGCAGCGCCGCCCGCGCATCGGCCTCGTTGGGGACGAGGATGTGGCGCGCCCGCACCTCCTCCTCGGCCGGGCGGCCCTGCTGCTCGCGGTCGTAGCGGGCGCGGATCGCGGCGTCGGTCACGCGGGGCAGAACCTCCCGGCGCAGCAGCGCGTCGCGCAGCTCGTTCTCCTCGGTCTGCTGCACGCGGCGGCGCAGCTCCGCGTCCTGGTCGAGGCCGGCGCGGCGCGCGGCCAGCACCATGGCGCGGTCGGTCACGGTGCGGTCCACGATCTGGCGCATGATCTCGGGCGGCAGCAGGCTGCGCAGCGCCTCGGGCGGGATGTTGCGCATGCCCTCGGGCAGGGCTTCGGCGGCCGTCGCCATCACGTCGGACATGCGCACCACTTCGCCATCCACGCGCGCCACCACCGGGTCCTCGGCCGCGGGGGCCGGGGTCAGGGCGGGGGTGGGCGGCGCGGCGGGCGGCGCGGGCGCCTGGGCCTGCGCGGCGAGGGGAAAGGCCACGGCGGCCAGCAGGGAAAGGCGACGCATGGAAAGCTCCGAGAGATCGCGGGGAACCTGCCCCGATCAACGCGCCCCCACAATACGGGGTGCGGATTGACAGCGCGGCCGCGCCGCCGAAGCTCCGCCCTCAGCATGGGGACACGGGCATGACGACGAAGCGCTTCGGACCGGGCGGGTACCGCTACATCCCGGCGGTGTTCCAGTACTCGGGCGGCGTCGCGGCCGAGCCCGGCTTCCGGATGGAGCGCGCGCGCTTCGCCAACCCCGTCCCGCTCGAGGAGGGGTTCACGCGGATCGAGGCGCATCTGAAGTCCCTCGGCCTCGCGCCCACCGCCTTCGCCCAGTGCGAGCTGCGCAGCCCCGAACCCTTCACCGAGGACGGGTTCCGCGCCTTCAACCGCCTCTACTGCGGCACGCTGGAGCGCTGGGGGATCATGACCGGCGACGACAATCCGGTGGCGCGCAGCAATGTCTGCCCCGAGTTGCACAAGCCGGCCGGACCGAGCTTCCACGCCTTCAGCTACGCCGTGCCGGATGCGGGCGCGGCGCCGTCCTTCTGCGTCGCGGGCTCGGGCGAGGCGCGGGAGGGGGGCGCGAGCTACCGCGAGAGCGTCGTCGCCCATGGCGACACCTCGCCCGAGGGCATGCGCGCCAAGGCCGACTACGTGCTGGGCGAGATGGAGCGGCGCATGACGGCGCTGGGCTTCGGCTGGGCCGACACCACGGCGGTGCAGGCCTACACCGTCTTCGACCCGCACCCCTTCTTCCTGGACATGGTCGTTGCGCGCGGCGCGGCGCGGCACGGGCTCACCTGGCACCCGTGCCGCCCGCCGGTCGTCGGCCTGGACTACGAGATGGACTGCCGCAGCGTGACGCTGGAGCGCGTGCTGCCCGGCTGATCCGCCTTACCGCTCGCGCGCTTCCATCTGCGCGACCTGATTGCGCATGGCGGCGAGCAGCGCGGCGACCTGGTTGCCGCCGCGCTGGATCACCGAGGAATACTCGCTGCGCTGGGTGAGGCGGAGCGAGGTGCCCTCCGCCACGAGGTCCACGATCCGCGGCTGGCCGTTCACCTCGGCGACGCGCCAATCGAGGCTGATGGCGGCGCTGCCGGGGCGCTGGACGATCGTCGTCACCAGCACGTCGTCCTCGGTCCGCTGCTGGCTGCGGCCGAGCTGGAAGGCGACGCCCTGGAACTCGCCGAACCGGGCGGCGAGGTTGCGGATCAGCGTCTCCTCGAAGAGGCGCAGATATTCCTGCTGCTCGGCGGACGAGGCGGCGCGCCACCACCGGCCGAGGACGAAGCGGCCCGTGCCCTCGACATCCACGGCGCGGCGCAGGATGGCGGCCACGCGCTCCCGCCGGGCGGAACCCGAGAGCCCGGCATTGATCGCGGCCACGAGCTCGTTCCCGGTGGCCTGAATGAAGGCGGCGGCCCGGTTCGGGTCCATGGCGGACTGCGCGCGGGCCGGGAGGGCGGCGGGGGTGGCGGCGAGGGCGAAGGCAAGGCCGAGGAAGCCGCGGCGGCCGGTCATGGGCTGAGTTCCATCATCGAATGGCAAAGGCCAGGGGGCCGGGCCGGTTGCCTGGGCGGGAGAGATCAGCGCGCGGCGGGTGCCGGCGCCGTGTTGGCGGGCGCGGCGGCGCCGGGCACGGCCGAAGCCGGAACGCCCATGCCCGCCCCGAAGCCGGCGCCCGCGGCTTCCGGCGCCTGGATGCCCTGGTTGCGGATCTCCGCGTTGCGCCGCTGGCGGTAGGCGCTGCGCAGGGCCGCGTAGGGGTCGAGCGACATGCGTTCCAGCGCGTCCAGGCTGTCGAGGACGGATTCCCGCGTGTCCACGATCGTCAGGCCGAGGCGGCCCCACCGGAGACCCTCGACCACCGCGCCCTGGCCGAACCAGAACCAGGGGCTGGCGACCGCGTCCACGGCCGTGCCGACGAGGTCGCGCGGGTTGCTCGGCCCGAAGACCGGCAGGAACAGGTAGGGGCCCTCGGAGACGCCCCAAACGGCGAGGGTCTGGCCGAAATCCTCGGCGTGGCCGCGGAGGCCGAACTGCCACTCGGCCACGTCCACGAGGCCGCCGAGGCCGAGCGTGGAGTTGATCAGGAAGCGGCCGGCGGTGACCTGCGCCCGGGCCAGATTGCCCTGCAGCACGTCGTTCAGCAGGATGGTCGGCGCCCGCAGGTTGCCGAGCGCGTTGCGCACCCCCGTCCGCACCGGCGGGGGCACCAGGGTGCGGTAGGCGGTGGCGACGGGAACGAGCACCACCGTGTCCACGGCGCGGTTCACCGCGTACATGCTGCGGTTGAAGGGCTCGAGCGGGTCGTTGGTGGCCTCGAACTCGGCCAGCGCCTCGCGGTCGGTCGCCGGCGGACGCGTGGCGCAGGCCGACAGCGTGGCGGCGAGGAGCAGCGGCAAGAGCAGGTAGCGCAGAGAGGACAGGCGCAGCATCGTCCAGCAAAACCCCCTTCTGGAGCGGATGCGGCGCCCGTGACGGGCCACGGCGGGTGGCCACGCGGGGGCGCATCGCCGGAAGCCGCCCGGTTTCAGGACATAACTCAGCATCCCGCGCCGCGTTGTCCCGTGGTCAGGATAACCCGGAGCGCGGCCGACGGCAAAGGGCTGAACGGGACCCCTTGCGCCTTCGGGAAGGCGGGGCCACACCACGCGCCATGGACACCGCCCCGCCCGCCAACACCCTGGAGCGCTGGCTCACCGGCCCGCGCGTCGGCTCGCTGCCGCCTTCGGCCGCCCTGCCGGTGCCGAAGCTCTCCTTCGAGTTCTTCCCGCCGAAGAACGAGAAGATGGAGGGGGAGCTCTGGGCCTCGATCCGCCGGCTGGAGCCGCTCGGGCCCCGCTTCGTCTCGGTCACCTACGGCGCCGGCGGCTCCACGCGGACGCGCACGCATGACACGGTGGCGCGCCTCGTGAAGGAGACGTCGCTGACGCCGGCGGCGCACCTCACCTGCGTCGGCGCCACCCGCGACGAGGTGGACGAGGTCGCCCGCGCCTACTGGGAGGCGGGGGTCCGTCACATCGTCGCGCTGCGCGGCGACCCGCCGGCCGGCGCCTCCCGATACGAGCCGCATCCCGGCGGCTACGCCCAGGCCGAAGACCTCGTGCGCGGCCTGCGCAAGATCGGCGATTTCGACATCAGCGTCGGCGCCTATCCGGAGATGCACCCGGCCGCGCTCTCGGCCGACGCCGATCTCGACTTCCTCAAGCGGAAGCTCGACGCCGGGGCGAACCGGGCGATCACGCAGTATTTCTTCGACACCGACGTGTATCTGCGCTTCCTCGACCGCTGCCACGCGGCCGGGATCACGGTGCCGATCGTGCCCGGCATCATGCCGGTGACGAGCTTCGCCGGGGTGAAGCGCTTCTCCGCCATGTGCGGCGCGAGCGTTCCCGCCTGGCTCGAGAAGCTGTTCGAGGGCCTCGACGAGGACGCCAACACCCGGCAGCTCGTGGCCGCGACCGTCGCGGCGGAGCAGGTGCGCATCCTGCAGGCCAACGGCGTGGACGAGTTCCACATCTACACGCTGAACCGCGCCGACCTGACCTACGCCATCGCGCATATCCTGGGCGCGCGGCCCAAGGTCACGGCCGAAGCGGCCGCCTGACCGGTCAGGGGCGTGGCCAACGGCCGCGCTCCAGCCCGCGCTTCGGGCGGCGTGCGGCCCCGAAAGAAGGCTGCTGCGCAGGGAGAGCCCTGTTAGGCTGCGACGCCGCGTCGAGGTGTCGAGCCATGCTGTCCGCGCTCTTCTCCGCCCTCCTGCTGCTCGCCCTGCTCCAGCCCGCGGCCGCGCGGGAGGAGCGGCGGATCACGGCGAACGGGACCGAGTTCGCCTATGTCGAGGCCGGCCGCGGCGACGCGCTGTTCCTGGTCCATGGCGGCCTCCAGGACTATCGCATGTGGGAGCCGCTCCTCGCCTCGCTTCCGGATGGGCCGGAGCTGCTGCGGGACCAGGGCGTGCGGCTCGGGCCGGCGCGCCAGGCCTTCCTCGCCGGGGATGATGCCCGCGCCGTGCCGCTGTTCGTGGACGGCGTGCGCGGGGCGGGTTCCTTCCAGCGGATGAGCGAGGCGGAGCGGGCCATGGCCCTCGCCAACGCGCCATCCCATCGGGCGGACCAGATCTCGACGCGCCCCCGCGCACCCTTCGCCTGCGACACCGCCCGCAGCATCCGTGCGCCCGTGCTGCTCACCGGCGGCGCCGAGAGCCCCGCCTTCTTCCGCCGCATCCTCGACGCGCTCGAAGGGTGCCTGGAATCGGCCCGTCGCGCGACGGTCGCCGGCGCCTCGCACAACGTCCCCGGCGACGAGCCGCGGGCCTTCGCCGCCGCGGTGCGGGACTTCGTTGGCAGCCACTGAGGCGCGGCAGGTCGCTCACCCGGGCTGAAGGCGCGTTCGCGTCAATCCGCCATCGCGCCCACCTGGCGGGCGACGGCGCCCCAGCGCCGGGCTTCGGCGGCGGTGAACTCCTGCGCCTCGGCCGGGCCGCGCCGCGGCGCGATGACCGATCCCGCCTCCGCAATGCGCGTCCGCACGCCCGGCGCGTCGAACGCCGCCTGCGTCGCGTCGGACAGGCGCTGGACCAGCGCGGCCGGCGTCGCCGCCGGGACGTGGAAGCTCTGCCAGGAGGCGAGCACGAGGTCCGGGAAGCCCTGCTCCCGCAGGGTGGGCACGTCCGGCGCCGCGGGGTGGCGCTCGGCCGTGCTGACCGCGAGCGCCTTCAGCCGCCCGCCGCGCACATTGCCGATCACGGCCGGCATGGTGGCGAACATCATCGGCACGTTGCCGGCGATGATGTCGGCCATGGCCGGCGCGTTCCCGCCGCGATAGGGCACGTGGATCATGCGGAGGCCGGCGCGCTCGGCCAGCATCTCCATGATGAGGCGGTTGATGCTGCCGCTGCCCTGGGACGCGAAGGCGACCTCCCCCGGCCGGGCGCGGACATGGGCGACCAGCTCGGGGACGCTGTTCGGCGGGAAGCCGGCGTTCGCCACCAGCATCGAGGGCGTGTCCGCGAGGATCGTGACGGCCTGGAGGTCGCGGACGGGGTCGTAGCCCATGTTCGGGAAGATGGCCGCGTTGATCGCGAGCGTCCCGGCGTCGCCGACGAGGATGGTCTGCCCGTCGGGCGCCGAGCGCACCACCGCCTCCATCGCGATGTTGCCCGCGGCGCCGGCGCGGTTCTCGACCACCACGGGCACGCCGAGGACGGCCTGCATCCCCGGTTGCAGGATCCGGGCGAGGAAGTCCGTCGTCCCGCCGGGCCCGAAGGGCACGATCAGCCGCACCGGCCCGCGCGAATCCTGCGCGAGCGCCGGCGCGGCCAGCAGGGCGGGGGCGGCGAGGAGGGCGCGTCGGAGCATCATCACACCATCGCCGTCGCTTCGATCTCGATCAGCCAGTCGGGATGGCCGAGGCGCCGCACCTCGATGGCGGTCGAGGCGGGCAGGGCCTGGCCGAAATACTCGTTGCGGACGCTGGCGTGGCGGTGGAACTCGTCGATGTCGGTCGTGTAGCAGACGATGCGCACGAGGTCGGCGAGCGTGGCGCCGGCGGCCTCCAGGCATGCCCGGATGTTCTCGCCGATGTGGCGGATCTGTCCCGCCATGTCGCCCGGCGCGACCGGCTGGCCGTCCATCCCGCGCGGCACCTGGCCGGAGACGAAGATCATCTTGCGCGCGCCCTCGACGGACAGCACATGCCAGTAGATGCGCTGGCCATCGAGGATGCGGACGGGAATGCCTTCGGGCTCGAAGCCCTGACGGATCGCGCTCACAGCACCGCCGTGCATTCGATCTCGAGCAGGAAGTTCGGGCGCGGCAGCGAATAGACGATGCAGGTGGTCCGCGCCGGGTAGTTGCCGTCGGGGAAGTGCGCCGCGTAGATGCGGTTCATCTCCTCGAAATCCTCGCGCCGCGTCAGGAACACATTCACCTTGGTGACGCGGGACCAGTCGGCGCCGGCCTCCTTCAGGATGCCGGTGATGTTCGCCATCACCTGGTTCATCTGCGCGGTGAAGTCCCCCACCGCGAGCTTCCCCTGCGCGTCATAGGCGGGAATGCCCGAGATCCAGAGCATGTTGCCGGCCCTGACCGCGGGCGAGAGCGGCGCGGCGACCTTGTGCTGGCCGGGCGGGTGGATGCGTTCGATGGGCGTCATCAGTTCACCGTGATGTTGGCGTCGCGGATCACGCCGGCATAGGTCTCGGCGTAGCGGCGGATTTCCTGGCCGAAGGCCCCGGCCGGGCGGGCGAGGACGGTGAAGCCCTGCTCCTCCAGCCGGCCGCGCACCTCGGGCCGGTTGAGCGCCGCGATCCAGGCCGCTTCGAGCCGCGCGCGGATCGGCGCCGGCGTCTCGGAGCGGATGACGAGGCCGAACCAGCTGTCCGAGAGGACGAGCGGGAAGCCGAGCTCCGCCATGGTGGGCGTGTCGGGCAGTTCGCGCACGCGGCGCTCGTTGCTGATGGCGATGGCGCGCACCTGGCCGACCTGCACGGGCTGGATCATGTCCGGCAGGTTCGCGAACATGAACTGGATGCGGTTGCCGATGAGGTCCGTGTTGGCCTGCGCCGCGCCGCTGTAGGGGACGTGCGTGGCGTTGAGCCGCGCCAGCCGCGCGAACTGCTCGCCCCCCAGATGGTTCGAGGTGCCGATCCCATAGGAGCCGAAGGAGACGCCCGCGCCCGGCCGCCGCCCGGCATCGAGAAACCCGGCAAAGTCCCGCGCGACCGAGGGGTGCACGGCCAGCACGTGCGGGACGACGGTCGCCATGGTGATGGGCGCGAAGTCGCGCAGGGCGTTGTAGGGCGTGTTCGGCCGCAGCGTGACGTTCGCGGCGAAGCTGTTGGCCACCATGATCATGGTGTGGCCGTCGGGCGCGGCGCGCTGCGCCTCCGTGGTGCCGATGACCGTCGCCCCGCCTGGCCGGTGCTCCAGTACCACGGGCTGGCCGAGATCGGCCTGCAGCGCCTGCTGCGCGATGCGGATGACGGGGTCCATCGTGCCGCCGGCGGTGAAGGGCACGATGACGCGGACCGGCTGGGTGGGGTTCCAGGTCCCTTGCGCCCGGACCAGGCCCGGCGTGGCGAGGGCGGGTGTGGCGGCCAGCAGCAGATGGCGTCGGGCGAGGCTCATGCGGAACTCCCCAGCGGCGATGTGAGCGGGAGGCTAGGGGCGCGTTTGAGCCAGGGTCAAGCGCCCTGCCAGGCGATGAGGCGCCGGTAGATCGGCTTCAGCAGGAAGGGCGAGAGAAACAGGGGGAACTGGCACATGGCGAAGAACAGCAGGATGCGGCTGTCCGTCGCCGCGGGGAGGACGGCCAGGTACAGCGCCATGTTGCGGTTCCCCGAGAGCAGCCCGGCCGAGAGCGCGACGCGCTGGCCATAGGGAGTGAAGGCGATGGCCGTCGCCGCGTTCAGCGCGAAGGCCCCCGCGAAGGCCAGCGCCGTGCCGCCGAGGACGAAGGCGGGCTCGGCCAGCAGCTTCGCCATCATCCCGTCCATCACGCCGAAGCCGTAGAACACGACCATCAGCACCACGGCGCCGTCCACCGCCTTGCCCCATTCGGCGAGGCGCCTCGGTCCCATCCAGCGCCGGATCGCCACCGAGAGCAGCAGCGGCAGCCCCACCACCAGCGCGAGGCGCAGCATCAGCCCCTGGATGGAGATGGCGAGGTCGATGCCGAGCAGCCCGAGCGCGAGCGGCGGCGCGGTGAAGGGCACGAGCAGCGTGGAGACGACCGCGACGACGAACGAGATCTCGCCGTCCAGCCCGACGAGCCGCGCGAAGGCGGGGGAGGAGGTGGCGGCGCAGCCCGTCGCCATGATGACGAGCGCCGCGCCCAGCGGGCCGTCGAGGCCCATCGCCTGCACCACGGCCCAGGCGAGCAGGGGGCACACCGCCAGCAGCCAGACCAGCAGCGCGAGCACCAGCACGGGCCGCTTGAGATAGGCCAGCACCTGCGCCGGGTCCACGCGCAGCAGCACGAGCGTCATCAGAATGAAGACCGTCGGCGTGATGACGTCGCGGAAGGCCGCGGCGAGCGGCGGGATCAGCAGCCCCGCGAAGATGCCAATGGCGAGCAGCGCCGCGCCCTTCAGGGCCGACCATTCGAGGAGGCGTCGGAGGGCGTGCAAGGGGCCGTGCGCGTGTGGGTTGGTCGTGTTCGGCAGATGTTCTATATGCCGCGACCGTGAGCCTGCCATCCCCCGACTACCTCGCCAAGCTGAACCCGGAGCAGCGGGCGGCCGTCGAAACCCTCGACGGGCCGCTGCTGGTGCTGGCCGGCGCCGGCACCGGCAAGACGCGCGTGCTGACCACGCGCTTCGCCCACCTGCTGCTGTCCGGTCGCTGCCAGCCGCACCAGATCCTCGCCGTCACCTTCACCAACAAGGCCGCGCGCGAGATGCGGGAGCGCGTGGGCGCCATCCTCGGCCGCCCGGTGGAGGGGCTGTGGCTCGGCACCTTCCACGCGCTGGCCGCGCGCATGCTGCGCCGCCACGCGGAGATGGCGGGGCTGCGCAGCGACTTCACCATCCTCGACGCCGATGACCAGGCGCGGCTGCTGAAGCAGGTGATGGACGGGGCCGGGGTGGACCTCAAGCGCTGGCCGCCCAACGGGCTGATGGCCGTGATCCAGCGCTGGAAGGATCGCGGCCTGACGCCCGAGCGCGTGACCGCCGCCGAAGCCTCGGACTACGCCAATGGCCGCGCCGTCGCGCTGTACGGCGCCTATCAGGCGCGGCTGAAGCAGCTCAACGCCTGCGACTTCGGCGACCTGCTGCTGCATGTGACGGAGCTGCTGCGCACCGACGAGGAGGTGCTGGGCCGCTACCACCGGCTGTTCCACTACATCCTGGTGGACGAGTACCAGGACACCAACCTGGTGCAGTATCTCTGGCTGCGGCTGCTGGCCCAGGCGCGCAAGAACATCTGCTGCGTCGGCGACGACGACCAGTCCATCTATTCCTGGCGCGGCGCCGAGATCGAGAACATCCTCCGCTTCGAGAAGGATTTCCCGGGCGCGACCATCGTGCGGCTGGAGAGCAACTACCGCTCGACGCGCCCCATCCTCGCCGCCGCCTCCGGCCTGATCGCGAAGAACGAAGGGCGCCTGGGCAAGACGCTGCGGCCCGGGCGCAACGACGCGCATGGGGAGAAGGTCCGCGTCGTCTCGCTGTGGGACTCCGAGGAAGAGGCGCGGATGGTCGGCGGCCGCATCGAGGAGGCGAAGCGCGACGGCGTCTCGCTGTCCGAGGTCGCGATCCTGGTGCGCGCCGGCTTCCAGACCCGCGCCTTCGAGGAGCGGCTGATCACGCTGGGCCTGCCCTATCGCGTCGTCGGCGGCGCCAAGTTCTACGAGCGGCAGGAAGTCCGGGACGCGATGGCCTATTTCCGCGCCACCGTGCAGCCCGCCGACGACCTCGCCTTCGAGCGCATCGTGAACGTGCCGAAGCGCGGCCTGGGTGACACGGCGATGGCGGCGATGCACCGCCTGGCGCGGGAGCATCGCTGTTCCCTGCGGGAAGCGGCGCAGCGCCTGACCGAGAGCCAGGACATCCGCCCGCGGCCGCGCGCCGCCCTGCGCGAGCTGCTGGAGGGTTTCGCCCGCTGGAGCGCCGCGCTGGAGCGCGACGGCCACGTGGTCGTGGCCGCGCAGATCCTGGACGAGAGCGGCTACACCGAGATGTGGCGGCAGGACAAAAGCCCGGAGGCGGCCGGGCGCCTCGACAACCTCAAGGAGCTGGTGCGCGCGCTCTCGGACTTCGCCTCCATGCCCGCCTTCCTGGAGCACGTCGCCCTCGTCATGGAGAATGACGAGAACGCCGAGGGCGAGCGCGTCTCGCTGATGACGCTGCACGCGGCGAAGGGGCTGGAGTTCGACTGGGTCTTCCTGCCGGGCTGGGAGGAAGGGCTGTTCCCCTCCCAGCGGAGCCTCGACGAGGGCGGGGCCAAGAGCCTCGAGGAGGAACGGCGCCTCGCCTATGTGGGGATCACCCGCGCGCGGAAGCGCTGCTTCGTGAGCCACGCGGCCAACCGGCGGATCTATGGGAACTGGACGGCCTCCATCCCGTCGCGCTTCATCGGCGAGCTGCCGCCGGACGAGGTGGAGTTCGAGGGCGAGCAGGCCCGCGCCCAGCCGGGCTGGAGCGGCGGCAGCGTCTTCGCCGGCGGGGCGCTGACCGGCTACCGCGCGCCGCGGCTGATCGACGCGCCGGCCTGGGAGGTGCAGGAGCGGCCGAAGCCCGGCGCCTCCATCGCCGTGGGGGAGCGGGTGTTCCACCAGAAATTCGGCTATGGCCGCGTCACCGCGGTCGAGGACGACAAGCTCGACATCGCGTTCGAGAAGGCCGGGCCCAAGCGGGTGCTCGACCGCTTCGTGGAGAAGGTGTGATGCGGCGCCGCGAGCCGAAGTTGGAAACGCTGGTCCTCGACGGGCTGCCGGACGAGGCGGTGCCGGCCTACGAGGCCGCGCTGCTGCAGGTCTGCGCGACCGTCGCCATGTTCCGCGACGAGGCGGCGGACACCTGGCGGCTGGAGGCCGTGCGCGAGGCCGGCGCGGGCGAGGCGGAGCTGTCCGCCGCCTTGGCGCTGGCGGCGGCCGTGACCGGGCACGCCGCCCGGCCCGATGGCGCGCCGGTGGAGGCGGAAGGCTGGCTCGCCCGCACCGCCCAGGCCTTCCCGGAAATGGCGCTCGGCCGGCGCTTCCTCATCCGCCCGACCCATGTGCCGCCGCGGCGCGACTGGGGGCGGCATGTCCTGACGCTCGATGCCGGGATCGCCTTCGGCTCGGGCGAGCACAACTCGACGCGCGGGTGTCTGCTGGCGCTGGAAGGGCTCCGGCTGCGGCACAATGCCCGCGTGCTGGATCTTGGCGCCGGCAGCGGCATCCTGGCGATGGGTGCGGCGAAGCTGCGCGGCGTGCGCGTGCTGGCCACCGACATCGAGCCCTGGTCCGTCCGCGTCGCCAACGAGAACGCCAAGCTCAACGGGCTGCGGGGGCGGGTGCATTCCATCCTGGCCGATGGGTGGCGCAACCAGGCCGTGCGGGCGGGCGGCCCGTACGATCTGGTCTTCGCCAACATCCTGGCGCGGCCGCTCTGCGCCATGGCGCGGGATCTGGCGGATCACCTCGCGCCCGGGGGTGTCGCGATCCTCGCCGGGCTGCTCGGCGTGCAGGCGCGGATGGTGCTGGCCGCGCATCGCGCGCAGGGGCTGGTGCTGGAGCGTCGGTTGGACCTGGAGCCCTGGTGCACGCTGGTGCTGCGGCGGCGGGGCTGAGAAACGGGCCGCCTGCCCAGGCGCTGGGCAAAGCCGGTCGCGTGTCTCGAAACCGCCTCCGAAACGCCTGGACAAGACCACGGGGCGGCGGCACATAGCGGGCGCCTGCGCATCCCGCGCGGGAGAGAATCGCCCGGCGGCATTGCCAGGGCGGTCGCCGAAGGCGCAACCGGCCCCCGGAAACGCTCAGGCAAAAGGGCCGCGCGGGACAGGGCACTCTGGAAAGCCCGGGGACGGAGACGTCACCGGCACCGAAGGAGAAAGGGCGCCTCGCGTCTGATCGCCGAAGGGCCAAAGGCCCGGAGGCGTGAATCAGCCGCGCAGGACCCGCGTCTGATCGCCGAAGGGCCAAGGGCCCGGAGGCGTGAATCAGCCGCGCAGATGCCCGAATCTCTCAGGTCCTCGGACAGAGGGGGGTCACGAAAAACCCACGGCCGCATTCCGCGGCGCGGAGGATGCGTGGCCGAGACCGAGTCCCTTCTGCAAACCCCCCTCAACGACCTCCACAAGGAGCTCGGCGGCCGCATGGTGCCCTTCGCGGGCTACTCCATGCCGGTGCAGTACCCCGCCGGGATCATGGCGGAGCACCTGCATTGCCGCAGCCAGGCGGCGCTGTTCGACGTCTCCCACATGGGCCAGGCCGAACTGGTCGGTGATGGCGCGGCCGCGGCGCTCGAGAAGCTGACGCCCGCGGACGTGCAGGGGCTGAAGCCCGGCCGCCAGCGCTACGGCCTGCTGCTGAACGCGCAGGGCGGCATCGTGGACGACTTCATGGTCGCCAATCTCGGCGACCGGCTGTTCCTCGTCGTGAACGCCTCCCGCAAGCATGTGGACCTGCCGCTGATCGAGAGCGTGCTGCCGGCCGGTGTGAGCCTCCGCCCGCTGCCGGACCGCGCGTTGCTCGCGTTGCAAGGGCCCGGGGTGGCGGCGCTGGTGCCCACCAGCCTCACCTTCATGGGCATCGCGGCGATGCAGATCGCCGGCTTCGACGTCATCGCCTCGCGCTCCGGCTACACCGGGGAGGACGGTCTGGAGATCTCGGTGCCGGCCGAGCACGCGGTCGGGCTGGCCAAGGCGCTGCTCGCCATGCCGGGCGTGATGCCGGCCGGCCTCGGCGCGCGGGATTCGCTGCGGCTCGAAGCCGGGCTCTGCCTCTACGGCAACGACCTCGACGAGGGGACGAGCCCGGTCGAGGCGAACCTCGTCTGGTCCATGGGCAAGCGCCGCCGCATGGCCTGGGATTTCGTCGGTGCCGAGCGAGTCCGCGACGAGCTGGACAACGGGCCGAAGCGCCTGCGCGTCGGCATCAAGCCGGAGGGCCGCCAGCCCGTCCGTGCCCATAGCGAGATCCGCGCGAATGGCGCGACGGTGGGCGAGGTCACGTCGGGCGGCTTCGGCCCCTCGGTGAACGGGCCCGTCGCCATGGGCTACGTCGCGCGCGAACACGCCGCCGACGGCACCGCGCTCGACCTGATCGTCCGCGACAAGCCGCTGCCGGCGCGCGTCGCGCCCACCCCCTTCCAACCCCATCGCTACGCTCGCTGAGACGGAGAGAGACGCATCATGGCCGAGATGAAGTTCAGCAAGGATCACGAATGGCTCCGCCTCGAAGGCGGCGTCGCGACGGTGGGCATCACCGATCACGCGCAGAACGCGCTGGGTGACGTCGTCTTCGTGGACCTGCCGGAGGTGGGACGCGTGGTCGAGGCGGGCGAATCCGTCGCCGTGGTGGAAAGCGTGAAGGCCGCCTCGGACGTTTATGCCCCGATCGCGGGCGAGATCGTCGAGGTGAACGCCGCGCTGCCGGACAACCCCGGCGCCATCAACTCGGAGCCCACGGGTTCGGGCTGGTTCTTCAGGATCAAGCCCGCGGGCGAGCTGCCCGGCGACCTGATGGACGCGGACAGCTACGCCCGCTTCGTCGAAACCCTCTGAGGATCATGCCGCGATGAGCCCCTTCGACCAGCTCGCGCTCCTGGAGGACCAGGGCGAATTCATCCGCCGCCACGTGGCGCCGACCGAATCCGAGATCGAGCAGATGCTGGCCGCCGTGGGCGTCGCGAGCCTCGAGGAGCTGGTCGCGAAGACGGTCCCGGCCGCGATCCGCGAGGCCGACCTCTCCGCCCTGCCGGCGCCGGTGGCGGAAGCCGCCGCCATCGCCGAGCTGCGCGCGCTGTCCGAGAAGAACCAGCGCAAGCGCAGCCTGATCGGCATGGGGTATTTCGGCACGCACACCCCGCCCGTGATCCTGCGGAACATCCTGGAGAACCCGGGCTGGTACACCGCCTACACGCCCTACCAGGCCGAGATCGCCCAGGGCCGGCTGGAGGCGCTGGTCAACTTCCAGACCATGATCGCCGACCTCACGGGCCTGCCCGTCGCCGGCGCGTCCCTTCTCGACGAAGGCACGGCCGCGGCCGAGGCGGTGACGCTGGCGCACAGCTCGCACAAGGGGAAGTCGGACACGCTGCTCGTCGCGTCCGACCTGCACCCGCAGACCCTCGCGGTGGTGCGCGTGCGCGCCGAGCCCGTGGGCATCCAGGTCGTCGAGGTCGCGCCGGCGCAGCTCGCGTCCGCCGCTGCCGAACACAAGCCGTTCGCGGTGCTGACGCAGTATCCCGGCACCACGGGCGAGGTGCGGGACATCGCGCCCGAGATCCGCGCCGCGCATGAGGCCGGCGCGCTCGCCATCGTCGCCTCCGACCTGCTGGCGCTCACGCTGCTGACGCCGCCGGGCGAGCTCGGCGCCGACATCGTCGTCGGCTCCTCGCAGCGCTTCGGCGTGCCGCTCGGCTATGGCGGGCCGCATGCCGGCTTCATCGCGGTGAAGGACGCGCTGAAGCGCAGCCTGCCGGGGCGCCTCGTCGGCGTCTCGGTGGACGCGCATGGCGCGCCGGCGATGCGCCTCGCCCTCCAGACGCGCGAGCAGCACATCCGCCGCGAGAAGGCGACCTCCAACATCTGCACGGCGCAGGTGCTGCTCGCCGTCATGGCCTCGATGTACGCGGTGTGGCACGGGCCCGAGGGGCTGAAGCGCATCGCCCGGCGCGTCGCGCTCCAGGCGCGGATGCTCGCCGGTGCCGCCAGGGCCGGCGGCCACAGGCTGCGCCACACCGCCTTCTTCGACACGATCTGCGTCGAGGTGGCGGACGCCGACGCGCTGGTGGCCAAGGCGCTGGATGCTGGGTTCAACCTGCGCCGCGTGGATGCCCACGCCGTGTGCATCGCCCTCGACGAGACGGTGACGCGGGGCGAGCTGCACGCCCTCGCCACGCTGCTGGGCGGGGAGCTGGGCGCGGAAGCGGGCGGGCTGCCGATGGGCCTCGTTCGCCAGACGACGTTCCTCGAGGCGGAGGTGTTCAACACCCACCACGCCGAGCACGCGATGCTGCGCTACATGAAGCGCCTCGAGGACAAGGACGTCGCGCTCAACCGCTCGATGATCCCGCTCGGCTCCTGCACGATGAAGCTGAACGCGACGGCGGAGATGATCCCCGTCACCTTCCCCGGCTTCGCCGAGATCCACCCCTTCGCGCCGGTCGAGCAGGCGCAGGGCTACATCGAGATGATCCGGCGGCTGGAGAGCTGGCTGTGCCAGGTCACGGGCTTCGCCGCGGTCAGCCTTCAGCCGAACGCCGGCAGCCAGGGTGAATACGCCGGGCTGCTGGCCATCCGCGCTTGGCACCTCTCGCGCGGCGAGGGCCACCGGAATGTGTGCCTGATCCCGTCCTCGGCGCATGGCACCAACCCGGCTTCGGCCGTGATGGCGGGCATGAAGGTCGTCGTCACCGCCTGCGACCGCGACGGCAACGTGGACCTCGACGACCTGAAGGCGAAGGCCGAGCAGCACGCGGCGAATCTCGCGGCGCTGATGGTCACCTACCCCTCCACCCACGGCGTGTTCGAGGAGCAGATCCGCGAGATCTGCGCCCTGATCCACGCCAAGGGCGGGCAGGTCTACATGGACGGCGCCAACATGAACGCGCAGGTCGGCCTCACCAGCCCGGCCGCGATCGGCGCCGATGTCTGCCACCTGAACCTGCACAAGACCTTCTGCATCCCGCATGGCGGCGGCGGCCCGGGCGTCGGGCCGATCGGCGTGGCGGCCCACCTCGCGCCGCATCTGCCGAACCACCCGCTGGTGGCCGAGGCGGGTCCCGCCACGGGCTTCGGGCCGGTCTCCGCCGCGCCCTTCGGCTCGGCGGCGATCCTGCCCATCTCCTACGCCTACATCCGCATGATGGGCGCGGAAGGCCTGACGCGGGCGACGCAGGTCGCGATCCTCAACGCCAACTACATCGCCTCGCGCCTCAAGGATCACTACCCGATCCTCTACCGCGGCGCGCAGGGCATGGTGGCGCATGAGTGCATCCTCGACTGCCGCGGCTTCCAGCAGAATGGCGGCGTCCTCGTCGAGGACATCGCCAAGCGCCTGCAGGACTACGGCTTCCACGCGCCGACGATGAGCTGGCCGGTGACCGGCACCCTCATGGTCGAGCCCACCGAGAGCGAGGCGAAGGCGGAGCTCGACCGCTTCTGCGAGGCGATGATCGCCATCCGCGGCGAGATCCGCGCGGTCGAGCAGGGCCGCATGGACCGCGCCGACAACCCGCTGAAGAACGCCCCGCACACGGCCGCCGAGGTGATGTCCGACAGTTGGACGCACCCCTACAGCCGCGAGCAGGCCGCCTTCCCGCTGCCCTTCGTCCGCGCGCACAAGTACTGGCCGCCGGTGAAGCGCGTGGACAACGTCCATGGCGACCGCAACCTGGTCTGCACCTGCGCGCCGCTCGAGGCCTATGCCGAGAGCCAGATGATGCAGGCGGCGGAGTAGGCGATCACCCGCGCGGCTTCGGCCGCGCGGCGAGATCCGCGCGCGGCTCGGGGGCGAGGTCCTGCGTCGCCACCTCGCCGCGCGGGGCGTTCTCCGTCGCGTAGCCCTCGACGGGGCGGCCGGGCCGCGGCGGCAGGCGCAGCAGCAGCGCGGCGAGCGGCAGCAGCCAGGCGATGCCGGCCTGGTGACGCGGCTCCACCCCCAGCAGCGCGCCGGTGACCAGCGCGTTGGCGCCGGCGGCGGCCAGGATCGCGGCGCCGAGGCCGAGGCGCGGCGCGTCGCCGCGCAGCCGGGCGCGCAGCACCGCGAGCAGCAGGAACGCCGTCGCGAGGACCAGGACGGGCAAGTGAAGCCAGGCGACGGGCGCGGCCATCCGGCGCAGCTCGCCGCGGGCCTGCGGCGTGGCGTCGCCCGTCCCCGGCGCGGCGTCGGGGCGGCCGAGCGTGTCGCCGATGCCGGCCGTCGCGAATTGCCGCGCCGCGCGCGCCGTCGCCTCCAGGAGCAGCGCGGTGGGCTCGCGGGCGAATGCCGCCGCGAGGATGTCCACGGCCTCGCCCGGCGCCGGGCGGGAGGGGGGCGCACAGGCCGCCCATCCCTCGGTGGGGCAGAGGGCTTCCAATGCGCGGCTCACCGCACCCTCCAGGGGCACCGCCCTCATCGCGGGCGCGCCCGCGACGAGGAGCGCGACGGCCGCCGGCAGGGCGGCGCGCAGCGCCGCCCCCCCGTTGCGGAGCAGCAGGGCGACCAGCGCGACCGCCAGCAGCGCGGCGAGGCCCTGCGGTTCGAGGGTGGCGGCCAGCGCGGCGAGCAGGACCAGGCCGGCGCGCTCCGCCCCGCTCAGCCGGG
>JAIEOO010000256.1 GCA_019750475.1 Acetobacteraceae bacterium
AAGACCTGCTGCCACAGCGCATCCTCCTCCTGAGGCGACAAGGATGCACCACTACTCCCCGGGACTACACACCTAGCGCAGGATCCGCGCAGGCGGCTTCGCCGGGGCGGTGGATCGTCCTCTCCGACGCTGCGGGAGCGTGATCCCGCGTGACGGATCGCGCTGCGGCCCCGGATCGCCCTGACCGGCGTCGGTCGGCGCGCGGCGCCTGCGTTCGACAGCGCCGGCACCGGCTCCGGCCCGACGACAGCCGGGGCGAAACCGCGGTAGACGGGACGCATGCGCGTGCTGATGATCCACTGCCATCCCCGCCCCGACAGCTATTCGCGCGCCCTGCGCGAAGCGGCGCTGGAGGGGCTGCGGCAGGCGGGCCACGAGGTCGAGCTGCGGGACCTCTACGCCGAGGGGTTCCAGCCCGCCATGACGGCGGAGGAGCGCCCGCGCTACGCCCGCATCGAGCCCGGGCTGCCCGGCCTCGAGGATCATGTGGAGAGCCTGCGCGCGGCCGAGGCGCTGGTGCTGGTCTATCCGACCTGGTGGTACGGCATGCCAGCGCTGCTGAAGGGCTGGTTCGACCGCGTCTGGGCCCCGGGCATCGCCTTCACCCTGGGCGGCGGCGCGATCCGGCCGGCGCTGACGAACATCCGCCGCATCGCGGTGGTGACGACCTATGGCTCGCCCACCTGGCTGCTGTGGTGGATCGGCTGGCCGGACCACAAGCAGGTCTCGCGCGGGCTGCGGCGGCTCTGCGCCAAGGGCTGCGCCCTCGACTGGCTCTACCTCAACAACATGGACCGCGCGACGCAGGCCCAGCGGGACGGCTTCGCCACCCGCGTGAAGGCGCATTTCGCGCGCTGGTAGGCGCGTCATCCGGGCTCGACGCCGAGCGCGGCGTCGAGTTCGCGGTGATCGGGCGGCGTCGCATCCAGCACACGGCCGGCGCGCAGCACGATGCGGTCCGATTGCGGGCGGGAGAGCCATTCGGTGACGCCGCGCGCGCGGAACAGCACGAGGTCGGCGGGGGCGCCGGGGCGGATCGTCCCGGCGTCCGTCAGGCCCATGGCCTCGGCCGGCAGGGCGGTCGCGGCGCGCGGCCAGTCGCCGAGCGGGTGGTCGAGATGGAGGATGCGCGTCGCCTCCCGCATCACCTCCACCATGTCGAGGTCGCCATAGGCGTGGAACGGGTCGCGCGTGTTGTCCGAGGCGACGGAGACGGGGATGCCGGCCGCCCGCAGCTCGTGCACCAGGGTCACGCCCCGCCAGCGCGGCGTCCGGCCGGCCACACGGTCCTGCAGATACATGTTGCACATGGGCAGGACGACGATGCGGATGCCCGCCTCCGCCACGCGGGCGATCGTCTCCCGCGCGAATTCCTCCGGCTGGCGGGAGAGGGAGCAGCAATGGCCGCACTGGATGCGGCCCTTGAAGCCGCGGCGCAGCGCGGTCAGCGCCACCTCCCGCAGGGCCCGCGCGCCCGTCTCCCCGCTCTCGTCCACATGCAGGTCGAGGTCGAGGCCGCGCGCCTCCGCGAGCGAGAAGAAGTGGTCCAGCATGGGCTGGAAGTCGGGCGGCAGCGGGTCGTGCACGCCGCCTTCCAGCCGCGTGACCATGCCGAGCACCCCGCCCGAGGCGGCGACGAGGTTCGCCAGCTCCTCGCCTTCCGCGCCCTGGAAGCGCTCGAGCGGCGCGATGGAGCACATCTGGAGCGCGATCCGCCCGGCCCACTCGTCGCGCAGCTTGACGAAGAGCGGCCAGGTGGTGCGCGCGAGCGGCAGGTAGCTGTCGAGATGGGTGCGGATGGCGACCGTGCCGTGGGCTTGGGCGCAGCGCAGCGCGAATTCGGCGCGGGCGCGCATGTCGGCCTCGGTCCAGCGCGCGTCGCGGTCTTCCATCACCGACTGGATGGCGCCGGCGAAGTCGCCGGTGGGGTTGGGGCGGCGCGGCCAGATATGGCCCTTGTCCAGATGGGTGTGCGCGTCCACGAAGCCCGGCCAGGCCTGCCCGCCATCGAGCGACGGACCATCGGGCGCGGCGCCCACGGGTTCGACGGCGGCGATGCGCCCGGCCTCGACCCGGATGTCCACGCGGCGCAGCGCGCCGTCCTGGTGGACGCGGGCGTCGCGCAGCCAATGGGTCGCGCCGGCCCGGCGCAGGGCGTCGCGCAGCGCGTCCATCATGGGCGGGCCATCGCGCTTTCGTGCCAGCGGCGCAGCAGCAGGTGGGAGAGGAGGGAGAGCGCCATGAAGATCGCGATACCCGTGACGGAAACGAGGACGAGGGCGGCGAACATCCGCGGGATCTGGAGCTGGTAGCCGCTTTCCAGGATGCGGTAGGCCAGGCCCGACGCGCGGCCGCCGGTGCCCGCCACGAATTCGGCGACGATCGCGCCGATGAGCGCGAGCCCGCCCGAGATCCGCAGCCCCGAGAGGAAGAAGGGCATGGCGGCGGGCAGGCGCAGCCGCCACAGCACCTGCCAGCGGCTGGCGCGGTAGAGGCGCATGAGGTCGAGCAGGTTATGGTCCGCGCTGTTCAGCCCGACCGTGGTGTTCGACAGGATCGGGAAGAAGGCGACGATCCAGGCGCAGATCAGCAGCGAGAGCGTGACGTCGTCCACCCAGATGATGATCAGCGGCGCGATGGCGACGATGGGCGTCACCTGCAGGATCACCGCGTAGGGAAAGAGGCTCATCTCGATCACCGGCGACTGCGCGAAGAGCACCGCGAGGATGAGCCCGAGCGAGGCCGCGAGCAGCAGCGCGAGGAAGGTGATCCGCAGCGTGACGCCGAGGGAGACCGACAGCGAGCCCCAGTCGCGCCACAGCGTCTCGGCGATCAGGACGGGCCCAGGGAGGATGTAGGGCGGGATCTCGCGCGCGCGGACCAGCCATTCCCAGCCGCCCAGGACGAGCAGCCCGATCAGCAGCGGGGCCGCGACGCGCCACCAGTTGAAGCCGGGTTGCGGGATGGCGGGGGTCTCGCTCACGCCGCCATGGCCCTGGTCAGCGCCTGCGACACCTCGCGGCAATGCGCGGCGTAGTCGGCGGAGGTCCGGAAGGCCTCGTCGCGGGGATAAGGGCTCGTCACCGCGATCTCCTCGGCGATGCGGCCGGGGCGGGCCGCCATCACCACGATGCGGTGCGCGAGGTAGACGCTCTCGAAGACGGAATGGGTCACGAACACCACCGTGAAGCGCTCCCGCTGCCACAGCTCCAGCAGATCGTTGTTGAGGCGGAAGCGGGTGATCTCGTCGAGCGCCGCGAAGGGCTCGTCGAGCAGGAGGAGGCGCGGCTGCGTCACCAGGGCGCGGGCGATGGAGACGCGCATCTTCATCCCGCCCGAGAGGGCGCGGGGATAGGCGCGCTCGAAACCAGCGAGGCCGACGCGGCCGAGCCATTCGCGGGCGCGGGCGCGCGCTTCCCGCCTGGGGTTGCCCTTGAGCTCCAGCGGCAGGGCGACATTCGCCTCGGCCGTCGCCCAGGGCATCAGCGTCGGCTCCTGGAAGACGAAGCCGATGCCGTCGCCATCGGGGCGGGAGACGAGGCCGGCCGAGGGCTCGGCGAGGCCCGCGATCAGCCGCAGCAGGGTGGATTTCCCGCAGCCCGAGGGACCGAGCAGCGCCAGGAAGTCGCCCTCCCGGATGGCGAGATCCACCCCCTGCACCGCCAGCGTCCCCGTCGCGTAGCGCTTCGCGACCTCGCGGAGCGAGACGACCGGGGGCCCAGCGGTCGCCAAGGCTGGCGGCTTCAGGTCAGCCCCACGCGGCGGTTGACGAAGCGCAGGTCGTAGGCGCGGCGGACATCCATCCCCGGCGGAAAGGCGCCGGCGTCGCGCATGGTGGTGTAGAAGCGCTCCCACCGCGCGTCGGTCATCGCGCCGATGCCCATGGCCTGCGCGTCGCCCGAGGCGACGATGCCCATCTCGTTCATCACGCGGATGGCGTAGTCGATGCGCTCCTGGTTCATCTCGGGGTTGTCGCGCATGATGAGGCGGTTCGCCGCCTCGACGTCCTGGCCGCGCATGTATTGCGCCCAGCCCTCGATCGAGGCGTTGATGAAGCGCTGCAGCACCTCGCCCCGCGTCTCCATCAGCTGGCGGCCGACGCTGACGACGCAGTTGTAGTTGTCGTAGCCGGCGTCGGCGATGAGGAAGACGCGCGGCCGGGCGCCGGCCTGGATGGCGCTGAACGGCTCGGAGGAGAGGAAGCCCTGCTGGATGGCGTTGCGGTCCGCCAGCCAGGGCTGGATGTTGAAGGTGTAGGGCCGGATCTGCTCGTCCTGGAAGCCGAAGCGGGCGCGCAGGAAGGGCCAGTAGGTGACGCGGCCCGAGGCGCCGACCAGGATCGGGCGGCCGCGCATCGCCTCGAAGCTGGTGATCCCGTTGCCCTCATGCGTCATGAGGATCTGCGGGTCCTTCTGGAACATCGCCGCGACGACGAGGAACGGGATGTTCTCGCGGACGAAGTTCAGCCCCATGAAGCCGCTGCCCATGGCGGCGTCCACCCGCCCGGCGACGAGGAGCTGGGCCGGGTTCTGCTGCGGCCCGCCCATGCGGATCTCCACGTCGAGGCCGGCGCGGCGATACAGGCCCGACGCCACCGCCTGGTAGAAGCCGCCATGCTCCGCCTGGGCACGCCAGTCGGTCTGGAAGCTGAAGCGGTCGAGCGCCTGGGTGCGGCCGATGCGGGCGCCGGGCACCGCGGCGAGGGTGAGCGCGGCGCCCCCCGTCAGCAGCGCGCGGCGTTCGATGCGGTAGCGGGAGCGCATGGCGGGGGCCTCCATCCGGCTGGATCTGACGTGGACTTAGGGTGGGACACGCCGGCTGTCAGCCTCGGCGCGGCGGGACATGGCAGGACCTTCACGCCCGTCGCCCAAGGGCTGGGCAGGCCGCGGCGGAGGGTTGCCCAGGCGGGCGTCAGGCGCGCCCCCCGGCTCAGGCCGCGCTCAGCCCACCTGCCGCGCCTGACCCGCCGCGCGCTGGGCCATCCGCATCAGCGCCCCGCCCGCGCTGTCGAACACGCCGGACCACTCCAGAACCGGGCCCTTCTGCCGGAAGAAGCGCATGCTGGGATACCAGTCGCAATCGTCGCGGCCGACCTCCCACAGCCAATGCGGCGCGCGGCCGAGCAGCACCCAGACCGGCCGGCCGAGCGCCCCGGTCAGGTGGGCCACGGCGCTGTCCGTCATGATCACGAGGTCGAGCAGCGTGACCGCCGCCGCGGTGTCGGCGAAGTCGTCCAGATGCGGCGCGAGGTCGGTGACGCGGTGGCGGAGCGGATGCGCCGCCAGCTCGGCCTCGGGCGGGCCCTTCTGCAGGCTGAAGAGCCGCACGCCCGGCAGGCTGAAGGCCTCGAGGAAGTGGTTCAGGCTCGCCGCGCGCCAGTGATTCGTCCCGAAGGTGACGCTGCCCGACCAGACGATGCCGACCTTCAGCCCGGCGCCGCGGATCCGGGGGCGCAGCTTCTCCACCCGCGCCGGGTCGGCGCGCAGATAGGACTCGGGCGCGAAATCGCCGGGGAAGCATCCGGGGAGGGAGCAGATGTGGCGATGCAGCTCGGCCGGCGGATGCGGCGCGTCATGCGCGATCGTCTCGATCCCCATGGCGTCCAGCAGGGCGCGCGTCTGCGGCTTGGCCTGCACGATCAGCCGCCCGCCCATGGCCTTCACGCGCGGCAGGAAGCGCGCGGTCCAGATGGTGTCGCCGAAGCCCTGCTCGGTCAGCAGCAGCAGCGTCTTCCCCGGGTAGGGCTTGCCGTCCCACGGGACGCCGGGCGCCGTCACCGGCGCGACCATGCCATTGGTCAGCCGCACCTCGAACTCGGCCCAGCCGCGCTCCCACTGGCGGTCGGCCAGCAGGTGCCGCGCCAGGTTCCAGCGCGCCTGGGGATGGGGTTTGGGGGCCTTGGCGGCGCGGTCGAGCGCCTCGGCGGCCTCGCGGTGATGCTCCGCCCGGCCCAGCGTGATGCCGAGGTTGTACCACGCGGTGACGCTGTGGGGATCGAGCGCCACGGCGCGGCGCTGCGCCTCGATCGCGCTCTCGTCCCGGCCGAGGCGGGTCAGCAGGTTGCCGAGATTGGTCCAGGCGCCGGGCATGGAGGGATCGAGCAGCAGCGCCTCCCGGTAGGCGGCCTCGGCGTCCTGCACGCGATCCTGCCGCGCCCGCAGCACGCCCAGCGCGTTCAGCAGCGGCGCCGAGCGCGGATCGGCCTGGAGCCCGCGCGCCAGGGCGGCCTCCGCGTCTTCGAGGCGGTTGGCGGCCATGGCGGCCTCGAGGAGACGGAAGATGTCGGCGACGGTTTCCGGCATGCCACAGGGATAGAGCACAAGCCGCCGCGCCGGGAGGCGGGGGCGGGGCGGCCGCCCGACCGGGGTCCAGGGGCCCGAGGCGCCTTGCGGGAGGGCGAGACCGGCCCCGTCACGGCGGCCGCCCCGCCCCCCTTCCCGAACCGGCCTCCGGCGTCAGATGATCCCCGGGAACGCATGCTTCGAGGGAGGCAGTCATGGCCAAGTTCGGTCTCAGCCAGTCGGTCCGCCGCGTGGAGGACCCGCGGCTGCTGGTGGGCAACGGGCAATACACCGACGACCTGGTTCTGCCCGGCGCCGCCCGGGGCCATGTCCTCCGCTCGCCCCACGCGCATGCGCGGATCACGGGCCTCGACGTCGCGGCGGCCAGGGCCATGCCGGGCGTGCTCGCCGTCATCACCGGCGCCGATCTCGTGGCCGCCGGCATCGGGGAGGTGCCCTGCGCCATCCCGCTGAAGAACACCGACGGCACGGACCGCGCCAACACGCCGCGCCTGCCGCTGGCGACCGACACGGTGCGCCATGTGGGCGACCCGGTCGCCTTCATCGTGGCCGAGACGGCGCAGCAGGCGCGCGACGCGGCCGAGGCGGTGGAGGTCGAGTACGACATCCTGCCCTCCGCCACCGACCTCGCGACCGCGCACGAGCCCGGTCAGCCCCAGGTGTGGGCGGGCGCCGCCAATAACACCTGCTTCGACTGGGAGGCGGGCGACAAGGCGAAGACCGACGCCGCCTTCGCCCGCGCCGCGCATGTCACCCGGCTGACGGTGGTGAACAACCGCGTCGTCGTCGCCTCCATGGAAGGGCGCGCGGCGGCGGCGGAGTACGACGCCGCTTCGGGGCGCTACACGCTCTACGCCGGCACCCAGGGATCCTGGCTGGTGAAGAACTTGCTGGCCTCGGCCTGCCTGAAGGTGGACCCGTCGCTGATCCGGGTGGTGACGCCGGATGTCGGCGGCGGCTTCGGCATGAAGCTGTACCTCTACGCGGAATACGCGCTCTGCGCGATCGCGGCGAAGCAGGTGGGCCGCGCGGTGAAGTGGGCGGCCGAGCGGACCGAGGCGTTCCTCTCCGACACCCACGGGCGCGACAACATCACCCTCGGCGAGCTGGCGCTGGACAAGGACGGAAAATTCCTGGCGCTGCGGACGCGCAACTACGCCAACATGGGCGCCTATCTCTCCACCTTCGCGCCCTTCATCCCCACGGGCGCGGGCACCAAGGTGCTGGCCAGCGTCTACGGGTTCGAGGCGATCCACGCCCGCGTGCTCGGCATCCTGACGCACACCGTGCCGGTGGACGCCTATCGCGGCGCGGGGCGGCCGGAATCCAACTACCTGGTCGAGCGGCTGATCGACGCCGCCGCGCGCGAGACGGGCGTGGACCGCATCGAGCTGCGCCGCCGCAACATGGTGCCGCAGAGCGCCATGCCCTACGTCACCGCCATCGGCCAGCGCTACGACAGCGGGGACTTCGCGCAGATCATGGACTACGCGCTGACGAAGGCGGACTGGGCCGGCTTCCCCGCCCGCCGCGCGGAGGCCGCGAAGCGTGGCCGGAAGCGCGGCATCGGCATCGCCTACTACCTGGAGGCCACCGGCGGCGGCCCGACGGAGAACGCCAAGGTCGTGTTCACCCCGGACGGCATGGTGGATGTCTATGTCGGCACGCAGAGCACCGGCCAGGGCCACGAGACCGCCTACGCCATGCTGACGAGCCATGAGCTCGGCGTCCCGATGGAGAGGATCCGGGTGAAGCAGGGCGATTCCGAGACGCTGCCCGCGGGCGGCGGCACGGGTGGCGCGCGCTCCCTCTATTCCGAGGGGCAGGCGATCCTCGTCACCACGGCCTCGGTCATCGAGAAGGGCAAGGAAGCGGCCGCCGACGCGCTGGAAGCCGCGAAGGTGGACATCGAGTTCGAGAAGGGTCGCTTCTCGGTCGCGGGCACCGACCGCGCCATCGGCATCCTCGAAGTCGCGCAACGCCAGCGGGAGCGCGTCGCCAAGGGCGAGGACACCTTCCTGCTCGACACGCTGGAGACGGCGAAGATCGAGTTCCACACCTTCCCCAATGGCTGCCACATCGCGGAGGTCGAGGTGGACCCGGAGACGGGGCACGTCGCCATCCCGCGCTACATCGTCTGCGACGACGTGGGCCACGCCATCAACCCGCTGATCGTGCGCGGCCAGGTGCATGGCGGCGTGGCGCAGGGCATCGGCCAGGCGGTGATGGAGCGCACCGCCTACGACAAGGAGAGCGGGCAGCTGCTGTCCGCGAGCTTCATGGACTACGCGCTGCCGCGCGCCGAGGACCTGCCCGACATCGAGGTGGACCTGATCGAGGTGCCCTGCGAGACCAATCCGCTCGGCGTGAAGGGCGCCGGCGAGGCGGGCGCCGTCGGATCGCCGCCCGCGGTCGTCAACGCGCTGGTGGACGCGCTGTCCGACATGGGCGTGACGCACATCGACATGCCGGCGACCCCGGAAGCGGTGTGGAAGGCGGTCCGGGCGGCGTGACGCCCGGCGGCGCCGCATCGCGCGACCCCGCGATGCACGCGCTGCTGGTCGGTCTGGCGGTCGCCCTGTTCGTGCTGCAGCCGCTCGCCGATCTCGGGCGGTTGCCCGCCTGGCTGCCGCCGTTCGTCACGCTGCTGACGCTCGCGGCGGGCGTCGTCGCGCTGCAGGATCGCGCGCTCGGCTGGCCCGCCGCCGCCTTGGCCCTGTTGCTGGGCGTCGCGATGGCCGCCGACGATCCGGCGACGGCCGGCGTCGCCGGCGGTGCCGGGCTGCTCGTGATCGCCCTCGCCCTGCTGAGGCGCGTCCTGGCGCCGGGGGAAGTGACCCGGCAGCGCCTCGAGGGCGCGGTGGCGCTCTACCTCGTGATCGCGCTGGCCTTCGCCTCCGCCTACGAGGCCCTGGCCGCGGTCGAGCCCGCGGCCTTCGCGGGCGCGGCCGGGTTGCCGCAGAGCTTCCGCTATTTCAGCCTCGTCGTGCAGACCAGCACGGGCTTCGGCGACATCGCCCCGGCGACGCCGGTGGCGCGCACGCTGGTGACGGCGCAGGCGGTGCTCGGACAGCTCTACATCGCCATCATCCTGGCGCGGCTCGTCTCCCTGGGCATCGGCGGGCGGCGCTGACGGCGGGCGCCGCCTCGGCGTCACCCTTCGTCGAGCAGGTCCGGCTGGCTGGCGGCCGCGTGGCGCGGCGGCGCGAGGCCGAGATGCCGCCACCCCAGTTCGCCCAGGACGCGGCCGCGCGGGGTGCGGAGCACGAAGCCCTCCTGGATCAGGAAGGGCTCGATCACGTCCTCGAGCGTGTCTCGGCTCTCGGAGAGGGCGGCGGCCAGCGTCTCGACGCCGACGGGGCCGCCATGGTGGTGCTCCGCGATGCGCTTGAGGTAGCGCCGGTCCATCGCGTCGAGGCCGGCGGCGTCCACTTCGAGGCGCAGCAGCGCGCGGTCGGCCAGCGCGCGGTCGGCCGGCTTGCCCGCCACCACGGCGAAGTCGCGCACGCGGCGCAGCAGGCGGCCGGCGACGCGCGGCGTGCCGCGCGAGCGCCGGGCGATCTCCCACGCGCCTTCCTCGGCCAGCTCGAAGCCGAGCTTGTCGGCGCCGCGCGCGACGATGCGGAACAGCTCCTCCGGCTGGTAGAGGTTGAGGCGCAGCGGGATGCCGAAGCGGTCGCGCAGCGGCTGGGACAGCAGGCCGGAGCGCGTGGTGGCACCCACCAGCGTGAAGGGCGGCAGGTCGATGCGGACGGTGCGCGCCGCCGGCCCCTCCCCGATGATGAGGTCGAGCTGGAAATCCTCCATCGCCGGGTAGAGGGTTTCCTCGATCGCGGGCTGGAGGCGGTGGATCTCGTCCACGAACAGCACGTCCCGCGGCTGGAGGTTCGTCAGGATCGCCGCGAGGTCGCCCGCCTTCTGCAAGACGGGGCCGGAGGTGGCGCGGAACCCCACCCCCATCTCCCGCGCGACGATCTGCGCGAGCGTCGTCTTGCCGAGGCCGGGCGGGCCGTGGAACAGCACGTGGTCGAGCGCCTCGCCGCGCGACTTCGCCGACTGGACGAAGACCGAGAGGTTCTCGCGCAGCGTCTGCTGCCCCGTGAAGTCGTCGAGGAATTGCGGGCGAAGCGTGGTCTCGGCCAGGTCCTCCTCCTGCCGGTGGCCGGAGGTGAGGCGGTTTTCGGCGTCCATGGGCATTGGGAACATATAGGGGGTATGCAGCGGAAAGTCGCGGGCAGATTGGGGCGCCGTTGGAGGGGGTGCTGCCCCTGCCAAACCCTCCGCGCCAGGGGGCACGGCCCCCCGGACCCACGGACCGTTTGTTGGGGGTTGGAGAGGGGCACTTCGGCCCCCCCAATCCCCACAGGATTCGCAGGGGTCCGGGGAGGGCGGAGCCCTCCCCAGCAGCGCTACCGCCCGCTGACCTCGCGCAGCGCGCCGCGGATCAGGTCGTCCAGGCCCGCCTCCTCGCCCAGGGCCTTGGCGGCGCGGGCGACGGCGCGCTCGGCGTCGGGGCGCTTGATGCCGAGGTTGACGAGGGCGGAGGCCGCGTCGGCCGCGGCGCCCCGTGACGCCGGGATGGCCGCGTCCTCGCCGGCGCCGAAGCCGTCGGGATCGGGCGTGGCGCGGCCCACCGCCCATTTCTGCATCGCGGGCTCGTCCACGATGCGGGTGGCGGTCGCGGCGCCCACGCCCTTCACCGCGCCGAGGCGCTTGCGCTCCTTCGTGGCGATGGCCTGGGCGAGCTCCCCGGGGGTGAGGCCGGAGAGCACCAGGAGCGCCTTCTGGGGCCCCACGGTCTTCACCTCGATCAGGGCGCGGAAGGCCTCGCGCTCGGTGGCGTCGGCGAAGCCGTAGAGGGTGATGGCGTCCTGGCTGACGCGGGTTTCGACCAGCAGCTTCTGCACGCCGTCCTGGGCGGTGAGCCGATCGAGCGTCTTGCGCGAGCAGGAGAGCAGATAGCCCACCCCGTTCACGTCGAGGACGCAGCCATTCTCGTGGGTCGATTCGACCACGCCCCGCAGGCTGCCGATCATGCGACGCCGCTCATCGGGCCTCGGCCATCCGGGCCTGGGACTGGGCCACGGCGGCGGCGAGGGCGTTGCGCGTGCCGCGGTGATGGGCGTGGCAGATGGCGATGGCCAGCGCGTCGGCCGCGTCGGCGCGGCGCATGGACGCGCCGGGCAGCAGGCGCCGGACCATGTCCTGCACCTGGGTCTTGTCGGCGTGGCCGTAGCCGACCACCGCGCGCTTCACCTCCATCGCCTGGTACTCCGCCACCACGAGGCCGGCGAGCGCGGGTGCGAGCAGCACGACGCCCCGGGCCTGACCGAGCTTCAACGCGGCGTCGGGGTTCTTGTTGACGTAGGTGCGCTCGACCGCCGCTTCCTGCGGCTGGAACTCGGCGAAGAGGCGCGAGAGGCCGTCATGGATGGCCACGAGGCGCTGGTGCAGGGCCATGGCCGCGTCGGTGGAGACGACGCCGTCGGCCAGGTGGCGCAGCCGGCTGCCCTCGCACTCGATCAGCCCCCAGCCGGTGTGCTGGAGGCCGGGGTCGAGGCCGAGGATGCGGATGCGGTTCACCCGCACAGGGCTAGGGCAAAGCCCCCGCGCCGCTCAACGCGAACAGATCAAGAACCGTGCGTGTTTCGTTTTCGCTGTGTTCTGGCGATCAGGCCGAAAGCTTCTGCATCACGGCGTCGGAGAGTTCGAAATTGGCGTAGACATTCTGGACATCGTCCAGGTCCTCCAGCAGGTCGAGCAGCTTGAGGACCGCCTGGCCGCCCTCCTCGTCGAGGGAGACGGTGAGGTTGGGCCGCCATTCGAGCTTCGCCGACTGCGCCTCGCCGAAGCGCTTCTCCAGCGTGTCGCGCACCTCGTTCAGGTCGTCGGGCGCGGTGACGACCTCGTGCGCGTCGTCGCTGCTGGCGACGTCCTGCGCGCCGGCCTCGATCGCGGCTTCCAGCATGTCGTCGGGAGAGGCCGCGGCGGCGGGGTAGCGGACGACGCCCAGCCGGTCGAACTGGAAGGCGACGGTCTCGCCCAGCGCGCCGCCGTGCTTCGAGAAGAGCGAGCGCAGGTCGGACGCGGTGCGGTTGCGGTTGTCGGTCAACGCCTCGACGATGATGGCCACGCCGGCCGGCCCGCGCCCTTCGTAGCGGACCTCCGCGTAGTCCTCGCCGCCGCCGGCGCCGGTCGCCTTCTTGATGGCGCGCTCGACGGCGTCCTTCGTCATGTTGGCCTGGCGGGCGGCGGTGAGCGCCGCGCGCAGGCGGGGGTTGAAGGCCGGGTCGGGCTGGCCCTGCTTGGCGGAGACGGTGATCTCCCGCGCCAGCTTGGCGAAGATCCGGGCACGCTTCGCGTCCTGCGCGCCCTTGCGGTGCATGATGTTCTTGAACTGCGAATGGCCGGCCATGCCGATGGAACCCCCGTGTTGCGCGCGCATGAGCGCAGGACCGTCCTGACCGGAATTCGGTCCGGGCGTGCAGCCTTTGCCCAGCGACGGCGACAGCGGCGTCGCGCTGGCGGCCGTCAGCGCGACGCCGCTGTAGCAAAGCGGCCGGCAACCCGCCAACATGGCGGCATGGACGCAGCGCCCCCCGCCTCGCCCCCGATGGACGATCCCCACGCCATCACGACGCTCGACGCGCTGCTGGCGCAGTACCCGCCGGTGCTGCCGGTGGCCGCGACCAAGGCGACCGACCGGATCGGGCCGGCGACGGCGGCCTTCATCGCGGCCTCCCCCTTCTGCCTGCTGGGCACCCAGGGGCCGCGCGGCGTGCACGTGACGCCGCGGGGCGACGCGCCGGGCTTCGTCGCGGTGGCCGACGAGAAGACGCTGCTGCTGCCCGACCGGCGCGGCAACAACCGCCTCGACGGGTTGCGGGACCTGATCGGGGATCCGCGCTGCTCGCTGCTGTTCCTGATCCCGGGCGTCGCCGAGACGCTGCGCGTCCATGGCCGCGCCCGCATCACGGCGGACCCCGCCCTGCGCGCCCGCTTCGCGGTCGAGGGGAAGGAGCCGGCGACGGTCCTCGTGCTCGCGGTCGAGGAGGTTTTCGCCCATTGTGCCAAGGCCTTCCTGCGCTCGGCCCTGTGGGACGGCCGGCCGAAGCCCGACGGCGTGCCGTCCATGGCGAAGCTGCTGGCCGAGCACCGGCGCGACGCGGCGATGGATGTCGCGGGCTACGACGCGACCTATCAGGAGCGCGTCAGGGTCACGATGTACTGACGGGCCTCGCCGCCGCTCAGGCGGTGGCGCGCAGCGCCAGCCGCACCGTCTCGGCGAAGCTGCGGCTGCCGAGCTTCTCCATGATCGAGGCGCGGTGGGTCTCGACGGTGCGCGGGCTGATGCCAAGGCGCCGCGCCACGACCTTGTTCGCGTCGCCCGCCACCAGCAGGTCCAGCACCTCGCGCTCCCGCGGGGTCAGCAGGGCGAGGCGGGCGCGGGCCTGGCCCGCCTCCCCCTCCCCGACGTCGTCCCGTCGGCTGCCGGCCTCGGCCACGGCGCCGAGCAGGCGCTCGGGCTCGAAGGGCTTCTCGATGAAGTCCGCCGCCCCGGCCCGCATGGCGCGGACCGCGAGCGGCACGTCGGCATGGCCCGTGATGACCACGACGGGCGTGCCGACGCCCCGCCGGCGCAGCGCCTCGATCAGTTCGACGCCGTCCATCCCGGCGCCGAGCCGCACATCGGCCAGGACGCAGGTGCTGTCCGGCGGCACGCCGGCCGCCAGCAGGTCCTCCGCGCTCGCGTGGCAGCTGGTGCGAAGCCCGTGCGTCGACAGCAGGAAATCCAGCGAATCCCGCATCGCCGCGTCGTCGTCCACGATCACGATCAGACCGCTCATGGCGTCACACGCTCCGTCCGCGTCTCGTCGTCCATCGGTTGCCCGCCATCGCGCGCGAGGGTGAAGCGGAAGACCGTCCCGCCGCCCGGCGCGGGCTCCGCCCCGATCCGCCCACCATGCTCCTCGACGATGGTGCGGCAGATCGACAGGCCGACTCCCATCCCGTCCACCTTGGAGGAGCGGAAGGCCTCGAACAATCGGCCCTCCAGCTCGGGCGGCAGGCCGGGACCGTTGTCGGCGATCGTGACCTCGATCGCGTCGGAGCCGGCCGGGCGGATGGCGACGGACAGGCGGGCCGGGTCCGCCTGTCCCTCCATCGCCTCGATGGCGTTGCGGACGAGGTTCACCACCACCTGCTGGACCTGCACGCGATCCATGCGGACGAGGCCGATGCCGGGCGCGATGTCCAAGGTCAGCTCGACCGCGTCGCCCGGCACCGCCAGGCGCACGGCATCCTCCACCACTTCGGCCGCGGGCTCGGGCCGGCGCTCGGCCGCCTCGCCGGCGAGGAATCCGCGCAGGCGGCGCAGGATCTCGCCCGCCCGCAGCATCTGTTCCGCCGCGCGCGCGGTCGCCTGCACCGCGGCCGTCGGCACGGCCTCCCCCTGGGCGTCGAGCAGGCGGCGCGCGCCGGCCAGGTAGTTCGTCGCGGCACCGAGCGGCTGGTTCAGCTCGTGCGCGATGCCGCTCGCCATGGCGGCGACCGTCGAGCGCCGCGCGAGCCGCTGCAGCGCCTGGTGGGCATCGCTGAGGCGTTCCTGGTTGCGCCGCCGCTCGGTGATGTCGTGGGCGACGCCGATCACGCCCGCCACGGCCCCGCTCGTCGCTTCCCGCCAGGGCGACTTCATCGTCAGGAAGACGCGCGCCTCGCCGCCGAGGGGGTCGGGCACGCGCTCCTCGATGACCGTGGTGCGGCCCTGCTCCATCACGCGCCGGTCGACGGCGTCGAAGGTGGCCGCGACGCCGGGCCAGATCTCGGCGTCGGTGCGCCCGACGATCTGGTCCATGGGTTGGCCTATCGCCTGCACGGCGGCATGGTTCACCAGCACGTAGCGGCCGTCGAGATCCTTGACGAAGACGCAATCCGCCGTGCCGTCGATGACCGAGCGCAGCAGCGCGCGCTCGCCCTCGGCCCGGGCCGTCTCGAGCCGCAGCGCCACCTGCCCGGCCTCCACCGATCGCCGCAGCGCGTCGAACTCCGCCACGCGCAGCCCAGGTCCGGCCGGGTCGGCGACGGCCGGCGCGTCGCCGATCCGCGCCGCCGCGGCGGTCAGGCGGTGCAGCGGCCGCAGCAGTTGGGACGAGATCACGGAGGCGCCGACCATCGCGACGAAGAGCGCGGCCAGACCGCCAAGCACGAGGGAGGTCGCGGGCGAGCGCCAGCTGGCGCGGTAGGCGCCTTCGTGCGTCAGCGACGCCACGATCCAGTCGCGCGCGCCCGGCACGCGCTCGAAGGCGATGATGGAGGGGACGCCCACGAGGCTCACCGCCCGGATCGTCCCGTGATCGAGGTCGCGGGCCTTCGCGTACTCCTCCTCGGGCACGCGCTGGCCGATCGCTTCCGGTCCCCGGGCGCTGTGCGCCACCAGCCGCCCCCGCCCATCCACGGCGAAGACGGCGAAGCCGCGCGCCGCCTGCCGCCGCGCCAGTCCGACCGACAGCGCGGCGGGATCGAGGAAGGTGGTGAAGAGGGCGACCACGCGGCCCTCCCGCTGGACCGGCGCGAAGATCATCGCCGTCAGCCGGTCCGCGGGGCCGAAGGGGCCGAGCGCGCTCAGCGTCACGCGGCCGGTCGTGGCCGCCGCGAGCGCGGCCTCGCGCAAGGGGCCCCTGAGCGGGAGGTCGCCGTGCTCGCCGAAGGGCAGCGCGGTGTTGAACAACACGGGGAGGTCCGGGGCGGGGCCGCGCAGGCCGAAATCCACGCCGAGCCGCGCCGCGGTGCGCACGGCGCGGGCGTACATCTCCCGCACCTCCTCCACGGTGTTGTCCGGCCGCAGCAGCTCCTCCTCGGCGAAGGCGCTGACGACGCGCGAGAGGCGCTCGATCTCGGCGCCGAGGAGCGCCGCCTCGATCCGCGCCGCGCCGCGCAGCCGCTCCAGGAAGACGCTGCGATAGGCCTCGGCCGCGGCATAGGCGGCGACGCCGGCCCCGAGGACGAGCGGCGCGAGCACCGCGACGGCGAGCAGGAGCAGCCAGGACCGCAGGCTCGGCGCGCGGCGCGGTGCGGCGGACGAAGCGGTCAACGGGATCTCCGAAGGCAAGCGTTGCGGCTCCCGGAACATAGGAGGCATGCGGCCATCGAGGTCATCCGTAGTTCCACGAGGCTGCCCAGCGGAGCAGGGTGTGGCAAGGGCGACGGCAGGATGCCGAGCCGGTATCCGTGACGAAGGTAAAGGCAAAGTGGCAGACAAGCGGGATCCGAAGCCGCGGCAGGGAGAGAGCCTCGCGCAGCTCTATGTCGAGCTGGGGCGGATCGTCGAGGCGGTGGTGCCCCACGGACTGCCGGACACGGTGCGGCTGCTGCGCGCCGCCCAGGCGCGCCTCGCCGGCGAAGCGTGGGAGGCGGACGTGCCCGTGGGCGAGCGCCTGGCGCTCCTCGCCGTCCGCGAGCCGAACCTGCCCTAGCCGAGCCCGCCGTCCCGAACCGTCGCGGCGCACCGCTGTCCCATCGTTCCAGCCTGATTGACTCCAGATGCCGACCTCCAACCACCTGCATCCGCAGCCCTGCGACGCCGACGCGACCCGCGCGCCCCCCTGCATCCTGCACCGGCCACGCCTGGCCGCGGATGCGGAGGGGGCGGCATGAACGCGCAGACGCTGATCCTCCTCGTCGAGGATGACGAGCACGTGTCCGCCACCGTCTCCACCGCGCTGGAGCGCGAGGGATGGACGTCGAGGACCGCCGGCGGTCTGGCCGAGGCGCAGGGATTGCTGACGGCGCTGCGCCCGCAGGTGGTGATCGTGGACCTCTCCCTGCCGGATGGCAGCGGGCTCGCCCTGGTGCGCGAGGCCGGGCGCCTGGGCTGCGGGGTGATCATCGCCTCCGGCCGCGGCGACGAGGTGGACCGCGTCGTCGGGCTCGAGGTCGGGGCCGATGACTACCTGGCGAAGCCCTTCTCCGTGCGGGAGCTGGCGGCGCGGGTCCGCGCGCTGCTCCGGCGGATGGCCGCGCGGCCCGAGCCGGCGGGCGAGACCAAGCCGCTGCCGACCCAGCCGAGCTGGAACTTCGGCGGCGTGACGCTCGACCCGGCGCGGCCGCGCATCACCGGGCCCGACGGCGCCGAGGTGCGGCTGACGGGAAGCGAGGCCGGCATGTTGCAGCTCCTGCTCGACGCGTGCCCCGAGCCGGTGAGCCGCCCCACCATCTCCGAGCGCGTGCTGGGCCACAAGCTGCTGCCGGAGCAGCGCGGGGTGGATCAGCTGGCCTCGATGCTGCGGCGCAAGCTGCTCGATTGCTCGGGCGGCGCGCTGCACCTCATCGCCGTGCGCGGGCGCGGGTACCGCCTCGTCACGTAGCTTCGGCCGCCGCGGCGCGAGGCCCGGCATCCCCCGTCACGCCGCGCGGCGGCCCCGCGCGTAGACCAGCGCGCCCGCCGCGACGCTGGCGGCGAGCAGGGCGAAGCCCAGGCGGAAGCCGGCTTCGGCCGGTGCCGCCGCGACGGCCGCGCCCATCGCCATGGGCAGCAGCGCCGAGCCCAGCACCTGCGCGAGGTTGACCGTCGTCACCCCACGGCCGGCGAGGTGATCCGGGAAGAGCGCGCGCCCCTGCGCGACGAGCAGCATGGGATAGGCCGAGAAGAGGCAGACGCCCGTGAGCAGGACGAGCGCCGCCGCGAGCGGCGGGTCGGGCCAGGCCGCCAGGAGGATGAGGCAGGCCGTGGTGCAGCCCGCCCCGGTGAGCACCGCCGCGCGCCGGCCGAGTGCGCGCTCGGCCGGCGGGACGAGGAGCTGCCCCGCCGGCGTCGCGAGGCC
>JAIEOO010000443.1 GCA_019750475.1 Acetobacteraceae bacterium
CCTCCGCGACCCGCGCCTCGAAGCCCGCCACGCGGCCGTCGGGGTCGAAGGCGAACCCCTCCGCCGCCAGGCGCTCGCGCTGGGCGGGCCGGTCCACGACGCCGTCGGCCGCGACCGCGCGGTGCCAGGGCACGGCGTCGCGCTCCGGCCCGTCGAGCATCGCCAGGATGTAGGCCGCGTGGCGCGGCGCCACGTCGAGATGCGCGCCGATGGCGGCGAAGGTGACGAGCCGGCCTTCGGGAATGGCGGCGACGATGGCGAGGACGTCCCGCCTGATGCGCGCGAAGAAGGGAGATTTCGCCACTCAGCTGCTCTCCTGGCGGTAGGGCGATTCCCCGGCGAGCGCCGCCATGCGCTCGATCATCGCCGGGCGCTCCGCGTCCAGGAACTGGGCGATGGCGCGCGAGAGGCCCGGATGGGCGAAGCAATGCGCGCTGTAGGTGGGCACGGGCAGGTAGCCCCGCTGGATCTTGTGCTCGCCCTGGGCGCCGGCCTCGACGCGGGGCAGGCCGTGCTCGATCGCGAACTCGATCGCCCGGTGATAGCAGAGCTCGAAATGGAGGAAGGGCACGTCCTCCGCGCAGCCCCAGTTGCGGCCGTAGAGCGCGTCGCGGCCGAGCAGGTTCAGCGCGCCGGCGATGGGCGTGCCGTCGCGCTCGGCCCACATCAGCACCACCCTGTCGCCGAGCCGGTCGCCGAGCATCGGCCAGAAGCTCTTGGTGAGGTACGCACCGCCCCAGCGATGCTCGACCGTGTTGAGGTAGAAGCGGTGGAAGGCGCGCCAGTGCTCGGGCGTGATCTCGGCGCCGCGCAGGGTGCGCAGCGTCAGCCCGGTCTCGGCCACCTCGCGCCGCTCGCGCTTCACCTGCTTGCGCTTGCGCGAGGCCATGGTGCCCAGGAAGTCGTCGAAGCGGGCGTAGCCGCGGTTGTGCCAGTGGAACTGCGTGCCCATCCGCCGGAGCCAGCCGGCGTCGCCCAGAGCGTCCCACTCGGCCTCGGTGCAGAAGGTGACGTGGGCGGAGGAGAGGCCGAGCGCCTCCATCGCCTGGCGCAACGCCTGGCCCAACGCCCCGACCGGCACGCCGGCCCGTGCCAGCAGCCGGGCGCCAGGGACCGGGCTGAAGGGCACCGCGACCTGGAGCTTCGGGTAGTAGCGCCCGCCGGCGCGTTCGAAGGCATCGGCCCAGGAATGGTCGAACACGTATTCGCCGTAGGAATGGCTCTTGGCGTAGCAGGGCGCGCAGGCGACGAGCGCCCCCGCGCCGTCGCGCAGCGCCAGGTGCTGGGGCAGCCAGCCGGTCTTTCCCACGGCGCTCCCCGAATCCTCGAGGGCCGAGAGGAAGCCGTGCGAGGTGAAGGGGTTGCCCCCGGCATCCTCGTTGCAGGCTTCCCACTCGGCCGGCGGGATCTCGGCGATGGCCCGGTGCAGGGTGAGGGAGAACTCCATCGCCGGGAGGTTGGGGCGGATCAGGCGAGTTCCAGGATGGCCTCGACCTCGACCGCCGCGCCGCCGGGCAGGGCCGCGACGCCGACGGCGCTCCGCGCGTGGCGCCCGGCCTCGCCGAAGACGGCGACGGCCATGTCGGAGGCGCCGTTGATCACCTGCGGCTGGTCGCCGAAGCCCGGCGCGCTCGCGACGTAGCCGGTCAGGCGCAGCACCCGGGCCACGCGATCGAGGTCGCCGCCCGTGGCGGTCTTGGCGTGGGCCAGGATGGCGAGGAAGCAGAGGCCCGCGGCCTCCTTCGCCTGTTCGACCGGCACGCCCTGGCCGAGATGCCCGACGGGCCAGATCTTGCCGTCCTTCCGGGGGATCTGGCCCGAGACGTAGAGGATGCGGCCCGAGACGGTGAAGGGGATGTAGTTGGCGACGGGCGCCGACGGGTCCGGCAGGGTGAGGCCGAGTTCTGACAGGCGGGCTTCGATACGGGACATGCGGGGTTCTCCTCGGATGCCGCAGCCCACCATTCCTCGGCCCGGTTGGCGAGGGGGGGCGCGGCGGCCACCCGCGATCGGCGTGATTGACCGCGCGCCGCGCTCGCCCTACACCCCGCGGCCCGTGGGGTGGTGTAGCTCAGCTGGTTAGAGCACGGCACTCATAATGCCGGGGTCGGCGGTTCAAGTCCGCCCACCACTACCACCCGCGCCCCCGCTCCCCGCACGAAACCCCGCGGACCGGCCTCAACCGAGGTCCCCGCCGGTTGTTCTCCTGCCGTGACGCGGCGCCCCCAACCGTCGGGGCGCGCGGTGGAGAACTCCCGCATGAGCGACAGGCCCAGCAGCGAGACCGGCGGATCGCCGCCCCGCCCCGATGAGGCGCTCGCCCAGCTCCGCGACGACGCGACCCGCGTCTCCTCCGAGGTCCAGGCCCGCGCCGGAGAGGCCGCGTCCGCGCTGCGCGAGGAGGCCCTGTCCACGGCCGGCGAGATCGCCCAGCAGGGGCGGAGCCTGATGGACAACGCGGTCGAGCGCGCCGAGGACGCGCTGGAGCAGGGCAAGGCCATGGGCGCCGAGCACGCCCAAGGCCTCGCCCGCGCCATTCGCCATGCCGCCGAGGATCTGGAGGGCAGCTCGCCCGAGGTGGCGCGCCATGTCCGCTCCGCCGCCGAGGCCGTCCAGGGCATCGCCGGCGCCTTGCGCGAGCGCGGCGCGGGCGAACTGCTCGAGGAGGTGACGCGCTTCGCCCGCCGCCAACCCGCCGCCTTCTTCGGCGCGGCGGCGCTGGCGGGCTTCGCCCTGGCACGGTTCGCCAAGGCCGGGTCCGGCCGTCCGGCGCAGGGCGGCGGCCTGGGGCATCCGGCGCCCGCGACCATGGCGCCCGGCTGGACCCGCGAGGAGGACGGCACGCTCGGCCGGCCGGCCACCATGGCCGCGGCGAGCCTCGGCGGGGCCGCGGCCCATCACGCCCAGCACAGCCAGGCGGGCGCGGCCATGCCGCGGCCGCAGGACCAGGATCGCCCGGCGGCCTTCCCACCCTCCGCCACGGCCCACGGGGCCGGCGCGGCGACGCCCATGCCCGACGAACGCTCGAGGACACCGCTGTGAACCAGCCCGACCGCTCCATCCCGGACCTCCTCGGCGACCTGGTCGGCCAGACCTCCACCCTCGTCCGGCAGGAGGTGCAGCTCGCCAAGGCGGAGCTCGCCGAGAAAGCCGCCGGCGTCGGCGCCGCGGGTGCCTCGCTCGGCATCGGCGGGGCGCTGCTGCTCGGCGCGCTGTTCATCCTGCTGCAGGCCTTCGTCGTCCTGCTGGCCGAGGTGTTCGACCTCTCGCCCACGCTCTCGGCCTTCATCGTCGCGCTGGCGGCGGGGCTGGTGGGCTTCCTGATCCTCCGGGGCGGGCTCGCCAAGCTCAGCCCCTCGAACCTCACCCCCGACCGCACGGCGAACCAGCTGTCCCGCGATGCCGAGGTCGTGAGGGAGCAGCTGCGATGAGCGACCGGTCCCCCGCCCAGATCGAGCGCGAGGTGGAAAGCACCCGCGCGAACGTGGAAGGCACGCTCGACGCGCTGCGCGAGCGGCTGAACCCGCAGCAACTCCTCGACCAGGTCACGCAGCAGGCGATGGACTACGTCCGCGGCTCCGGCGGGCAGGAGTTCATGCGCAACCTCGGCACCGGGGTGCGCGACAATCCGCTGCCAGTGCTGCTCGTCGGTGCCGGCATCGCCTGGATGATGCTGTCCCCCCGCGCGGGGGAAGCCCGGTCCCCGGCGCCGACGGCACGCCGCTACCAGGGGCCCGACAATGCGCGGGAGGGCCTGGGCGAGACGGCGTCCCGCCTCGCCGGCACGGCGCGGGTCCGGGTCTCGGGCGCGCTGCACCAGGCGGGCGAGCTCGCGCGCGACGCGGCCGAGGCGGTGGGTGACGCGGCGTCCCGCGCCGCCGATGCGGCCTCCGGCGTCGCCTCGCGGGCGGCCGGGACGGTTTCCGACGCGGCCTCGGGACTCGCGGCTTCGGCCGGCGATGCGGCCGAAGGGCTGCGGCGCGGCGGGACCGACCTCACGCATCGCGTCTCCGACGGCGTGGCCGGCTATGGCCGGGGCTCGATCGACGGTCTGCGCGAGGGCTGGACGGGCCTCGATCGCCTCGCCCAGGCGCAGCCGCTGCTGTACGGCGCGCTCGGGCTCGCGCTCGGGGCGGCGCTGGGCGCCATCCTGCCGCGCACCGAGGCCGAGGACGAGCTGATGGGCGAGGCGCGCGACGCGTTGGTGGGCCAGGTCCGCGGCGTGGTCGGCGAGACCTACGGCCAGGTCCGGGCCACCGCCGAGCAGGAGCTGGAGCGCGCCGGCGACGCCGCCATGGGCGCCTACCAGCAGGTGCGGGAGCGCGTGGAGCGCGACGGCATCGGGGCCGCCGGGGAGGCCGTGACGGAGGCCGCCCGGGACGTGGCCCGCACGGCCGGGGAGGCGGTGCGGCACGTGGCGGCGGAGGTCGGCAAGGCGGCGGATCAGCCGCGCTGACGCCCGTCGGCCCGGCGCCGACCCCGCGCCGGGCCGATGGCCGCCCGCCTTCCTTGTGACCGATCCATGAAGGGCGTATCCCTCTCGCGACGGAGGGTTTCGCCATGCTCAAGGGCTCGCTGACCGCGCTCATCACGCCGATGCGCGAGGACGGATCGGTGGATGAGGAGGCCTATCGCCGCCTCGTGGACTGGCAGATCGCGGAGGGCACCGAGGGCCTCGTCCCCTGCGGCACCACCGGCGAGAGTCCGACCCTCTCCCATGACGAGCACAAGCGCGTCGTCGAGATCTGCGTCGAGCAGGCGCGCGGCCGCGTCCCCGTCGTCGCCGGGACGGGCAGCAACTCCACCGCCGAGGCGGTCGAGCTGACGCGGCACGCGAAGGCAGCCGGCGCCGACGCCGCCCTGATCGTGACGCCCTACTACAACAAGCCCACGCAGGAGGGCATGTTCCTGCACTTCAGCGCCATCGCCGACGCGGTGGACCTGCCCATCATCATCTACAACATCCCGCCCCGCAGCGTGATCGACATGACGCCCGAGACGATGGGGCGGCTGGCGAAGCACAGGAACATCGTGGGCGTGAAGGACGCGACGGCGAACCTGGCGCGGCCGCTGCACCAGAAGCGCGAATGCGGCGCGGATTTCGTCCAGCTCTCCGGCGAGGACCACACGGCGCTGGCCTTCCTGGCGGCGGGCGGCGTGGGCTGCATCAGCGTGACGAGCAACATCGCGCCGCGCGCCTGCGCCGAGATGCACCGCGCCTGGCGCGAGGGCCGCATCGCCGAGGCCCAGGCCATCCAGGACCGGCTGCTGCCCGTGCACGACGCCCTCTTCAGCGAGACCTCGCCCGGCCCGGTGAAGTACGCCGCGAGCCTGCTCGGCTACGGCGCGGACACGTGCCGCCTGCCGCTCGCGCCCGTGGCCCCGGCGACGCGGCAGCGCGTGCAGGCCGCCATGCGCTCGGCGGGGCTGCTGAACTAGGGCGCGCGCGCCCATGTTTACGCCATGGCTGAAGCCCGCAAGAAACCGCTGATCTCGACCGGCCTCGCGGCGCAGAACCGCAAGGCGCGCTACGACTACAAGATCGGCGAGACGCTCGAGGCCGGCATCGTGCTGGTTGGCCCCGAGGTGAAGAGCCTGCGCGCTGGCCGCGCCTCCCTCCAGGAGGCCTGGGCGGGCGAGCGTGACGGCGAGATCTGGCTGTTCAACTGCCACATTCCCGAATGGCAGGCCGGCAGCTTCATGGCGAAGTTCGAGCCGACCAGGCCGCGCAAGCTGCTGCTGCACAAGAAGCAGGTCCAGCAGCTCGCCGGCCGGGTCACGCGGGAGGGCGCGACCATCGTGCCCCTCGAGATCCGGTTCAACGAGAAGGGCCGGGCCAAGGTCATCCTCGGCATGGCCGAGGGCAAGAAGCAGCACGACAAGCGCGCCGCCATCGCGGCGCGCGACTGGCAGCGCGACAAGGCGCGGCTGCTCCGGAACAAGGGCGAGTAGGTTCCCCGCCGAGGTTTTCGCCGTGCCCGCCGCTGCGCGACGGGCGCGGCGAAAACCTCGGCGGGGCCCCGGTTGGGGGTCGCTCGTGTGGGGGCGGTGGGTCCAGGCCTTCCGCTGGCGTTGTGCTGGTCTTGGCCGGTGGCGCCGCCCTCGCGGCGGAGCCGCTTCGGGGCACCGCAGCGGGCCCTGGAGGCAGGGCGCCTGTGGTGCCTTTGCGACCGAATGCTGCTGAGAGCCTCATCCTGGCAGGCGGTGCGACCCTCGCGGCTTCGCCGCGTCGGTCTTCGGGCGGGCACGGCCCTGCGGCCTGGCGGCGCGTCCTCGTGGAGACGTCCCGCCGCTCCACTGCGAGGTCCGGACGGGCAGGGCCCGCTGCGGTGCCCCGAGGCGGCTCTGCCGCGAGGGCAGTGCCACCTCAAAGGAACAGCCGCCTCGCCGCATTCGCTCGTGCCGGCGCCTGGTGTGCGCTGCATCCAGGGCCCGTTCCGATGCCCCGAAGCGGCTCCGCCGCGAGGGCGGCGCCACCGGCCAAGACCGGCACAACGCCAGCGGAAGGCCTGGACCGACCGCGCTCGCCTGCGCGCGTGCGGTTGGGGCCCCCGCCGAGGTTTTCCGCGCCCCGCCGCTGCGCGGCGGGACGCGGAAAACTCCGGTGGGGAATCACCCTTCCTGGAACGTGATCCGACGCTCGCGGATGATGCGGCCCCACTTCTCGCCCTCGGCGGCGACGTGGCCGCGCGCCCCGGCGGCATCCGTGCCGCGCAGCAGGAAGCCCGCCTGCTGGCCGCGCTGCTGGACGTCGGGCTGGCGCAGCGCCGCGTTGGCGGTCTCGATCAGGCGCTCGGCGATCGCGTCGGGCGTGTTGGCCGGCACCCACCACATCACCCAACTGTAGGCCTCGAAGCCCGGCACCACCGTCTCGCTGATGGTGGGCAGGTCCGGAAGGGCGGGGATCCGCTCGCCCATGCCGACCGCGAGCGCCGGGATCGCGCGGTCCAGGATCATCTGCGTGGCCGCGGGCAGGTCGAGGACGGCGAAGTCCACCCGGCCCGCGCGCAACTCCACGAGGGCCGGCGCGCTGCCGCGGAAGGCGATGTGCGTGATGTCGGCCCGCGTCATCGCGCGGTAGAGCTCGCCCGCGAGATGCGCCGGGTTGCCCACGCCGCCGGAGGCGAAGGTGAACCGCCCCGGGTTCCGCTGGATGACCTCATGCCACTCCTGCACGGTGCGGGCGGGGAAGTCCGGCCGGACGACGAGGACGGTGGGCGTCACCGCCAGCAGCGACAGGTGCCGGAAGTCCCGCACCGGATCGTAGGGCGGCGGCGTCATCATCAGCGGCGCCGTCAGGGAGGAGATGGTCGCGGAGAGGATGGTGTGGCCGTCCGCCGGCTGCCGCGCGACGAAGGAGGAGCCGACGGTGGCCCCGGCGCCCGTCCGGTTCTCGACCACGACGCTCTGCCCCAGCGCCGCCTGCACATGGGGCGCCATCAGCCGCGTCAGCACGTCCGGGCTGCCGCCGGCGGGGAAGGGGACGACGAGGCTCATCTGCCGGCTCGGCGCCCAGCGGGCGGGCTGGGCCCTGAGGGCGGCGGGCGCGGACAAGCCGGTCGCGAGCGGCGCGGCCAGGAGCTGACGGCGGTTCATGACGCAAATCTCCGGACAAGCGACAGCCTTGCCGGCATTTCCTCGGCGCCGAGATCATGTCATCGCGGCGATGTTTCAAGGCTCCGGTAACTTCGGCTTGCATCCGCGCGAAGGATCGGCACGTAACGGGACAGGCGAGGGAGTTGCCGCGATGTACGAGGACGTGCCCATCACCGGGCAGGTGCGGGAAAAGCTGGTCCGCTCCAAGGAGGAGTGGGCGCGGGAGGGGCGGTTGCTGACCGGCACCACCTCGACGCCCGAGCGCGACCGGCTGCCGCCGGGCCAGCGCCTGGTGCAGGACTGGCCGGTGCTCGACCTCGGCGTCCAGCCCGAGGTGAAGCCCGAACGCTGGCGGCTGCGCGTCGAGGGGCTGGTGGAGGAGCGCCTGGCCCTCGACTGGGAGGGGTTCCAGGCACTGCCGCAGCGCGAATGGGTGAACGACATCCACTGCGTGACGGCCTGGAGCCGCTACGACAACCGTTGGCAGGGCGTCGCCGCGCAGGAGCTGCTGGCGCGGGTGCGCCCGAAGCCGGAGGCGCGCCACGTCGTCTTCCACAGCTATGACGGCTACACGACGAACGTGCCGCTCCCGGTCTTCGATCACCCGGACGCGATCGTGGCCCATTCCTGGAACGGGGAGCCGCTGTCGCGCCAGCATGGCGGGCCGGCCCGCATCGTGATCCCGAGCCTCTACTTCTGGAAGAGCGCGAAGTGGGTGACGCGGATCGAGCTGCTGGCCGAGGACAGGCCCGGCTTCTGGGAGGTGCGCGGCTACCACAACAACGCCGATCCCTGGCTGGAGGAACGCTATGGCTGAGGCCTCCCGCCGGGCCGCGCTGCTCGCGGCCCTGACGCTGCCGGCGATGCCGGCCTCGGGCAGCGCGGCCACCGCCTTCGACTTCGGGTTCGAGGCGCTGGAGGGCGGCCCGCTGCCGCTGGCGTCGTTCCGCGGGCGGGTCCTGCTGGTGGTCAACACCGCGAGCTTCTGCGGCTACACGCCGCAATACGCCGCCCTGCAGCGGCTGCACGACCGGCACGAGGGGCGGGGGCTCACGGTCATCGGCGTGCCGTCGAACGACTTCAACCAGGAAAGCACCGACACCCGCCGCGTGCGCGAGTTCTGCGACACCATGTTCGGGATCACCTTCCCCATGGCGGCGATCAGCCATGTCCGCGGCGAGCGCGCGCACCCGTTCTTCCAGTGGGCGGCGCGGGAGGCGGGGCCGGTGCGCTGGAACTTCCACAAATACCTCGTGCACCGCGATGGCCGGCGGGTGCAGGGCTTCTCGACGCAGACGGCGCCCGACGCGCCGGCGCTGACCCGCGCCCTGGATGCGGCGCTGGCAGCCTCGCCTTCCGCTTGAAGCGGCGTCTTTCAGGATATACTTATTTGACCCTGGATATCCTGGGGTGGTGCGATGCAGGTCTCGCGTTGGGGCAACAGCCTGGCGGTGCGCCTGCCGAAGTCGCTGGTCGAGGAGCTTCGGCTCGAACCCGGGGATGAGGTCACGCTCACCCCGGTCGGTGAGCGGGCCTTTGAGGTGACGGTGGAGCGGCGAAGGGCCGAGGCCATGGAGCGCCTCCGCAAGTTTCAGCTGCAGCTGCCGCCTGACTACAAGTTCGACCGCGAGGAAGCGAACCGCCGCCGTTGAGCGCCTTCATCGACACCAACGTCCTCGTCTACGCGCTCACCGAGGACGATCAGGGCGATGCGGCGCGCCGTGTCATCCCGGGGGGCGTCATCAGCGCGCAGGTGATGAACGAGTTGGTCGATGTCCTGCGGCGGAAGGCGCGGCTGGAATGGCCCCGCATTCGAGCAGCGGTTTCAGATCTACTGACCCAGCTCGATCCCCCGCTCCCGCTGACGGCGGCGGTCCACTACGCGGCGATGGATCTGGCCGACGCGCATCGCCTGTCGTGGTGGGATGCCCTGATCGTCGCCTCCGCGCTCGAAGCGGGCTGCAACACGCTCTGGACCGAGGACATGCAGGATGGCCGCCGCTTCGGCCGCCTCACCCTGCGCAACCCCTTCGCCTGAGTGTAGGCCATGAAAAAGGGCGCGGGCCCCGGCGGACCCGCGCCCCTCAGGACCGCGAGGGCTCAGCCCTCGACCGTGATGTTCGCCTCGCGGACGACGCGGGCCCATTGCTCGCGCTCGCGGCGAGCGAATTCCGCCAGCTCCTGCGGGGTGGAGGGCTCGGGCACGCCGGCCTGCTGGCGGAAGACCTCCAGCGTCTGCGCGTTCTGGGCGCCCTGGCGTACCGCTTCGTTCAAGCGGGCGATGATCGCGGGCGGCGTGCGGGCCGGCGCGTAGAGCGCGAGCCACAGGCCCGTCGCCAGCGGGATGCCCAGCTCCTGCATGGTGGGCACGTTGGGCGTCAGCTCCACCCGCTGCGGGTGCGCGAGCGCCAGGATGCGGGCCCGGTTGTCGACGGCCAGGCTGTTGGCGCCGCCGACCGGCAGGCTCATCATGTCCACCTGCGCGGCCGCGACCGCCTGCATGCCCGGCGCCTGCGCGGCGAAGGGCACGTGCAGCATCTCGAGGCCCTGGTTGCGCGCCCAGAACTCGGTGCAGAGATGCGAGGACGACCCCACGCCCCAGGAGGCGAAGGAGAGGCGGCCGGGCTGACGCCGCGCCTCGCGGACGAGGCCGGCGAAGTCGGTGATGCCCCGCTGGTGCGCGCCCACCATGACGGCGAAGGGCACGCGGGTGACCATGGAGATGGGCGCGAAATCCGTCTCGTCGTTGTAGGGCAGGGAGCGGAAGGTCGAGCGGTTGATCGCGAAGGTGTCGGTGATGCCCATGGTGATCGTCGTGCCATCGGCGGGGGCACGGGCGGCGGCGAGGGTGCCGACGGTGCCGTTGGCGCCGGGCCGGTTCTCCACCACCACGGGCTGGCCGAGCGCGGCCTGGAGGCCCACCGCCATGCCGCGGCTGATCACGTCGGTGATGCCGCCGGCGTTGTAGGGGACGATGATCCGGACCGGGCGGTCCGGGAAATTCGCCTGGGCCGACGCGACATGCGGCGCGGCGATCAGGGCGGCGCCGCCGGCGAGGATGCCGCGGCGTGACACGTGACGCATGGGGACGCTCCTTTTGATTGGATTGCCAGAACGTCATCTTTCATTCAGGAAGACCATGTCAAGCCGAAACGAACGCGGCCGAAAAAATGCTGATTGCCAACGTGTTTCGAGAATCGCGTCGGTAATGTCGAATTCGAAACAGATTAATCGGGCGCGCGTTTTGGTGAACGGAGGGCTCGGCCCCTGATCCTCATCGGCATCGGGGCGAACCTGCCCGGGCCGGACGGCCAGGCCCCGCGGGAGAGTTGCGAGCAGGCCGCCGAGGCGTTGCGGGGCCTTTCGGGCCTTCGGCTCGAGGCGTTGTCGCGCTGGTGGCAATCCGCCCCCATCCCCCCGCTTCCCGGGGCGCCCTGGTTCGTCAACGGCGTGGCGCGGCTGGAGGGCGACCGGCCGGCGCGGGAGGTGCTCGACGCGCTGCACGCGATCGAGGACCGATTCGCCCGCGCTCGGCCCTACCCCAACGCGCCCCGCACCCTCGACCTCGATCTGCTCGATGCCGGCGGGGCCTTGTCGGACGATCCGCGCCTTCTCCTGCCGCATCCCCGGATGCATCTGCGCGGCTTCGTCCTGCGGCCGCTCGCCGAGGTGGCGCCCGGCTGGCTGCATCCGCGGCTCGGCGTGACGGTCGAGGCGCTGGCCGCGGGGCTGCCGCCGCAGGAAGTTGAGCCGCTATAGGTTGCGGAAGCCCGCCGCCGACGTTATCTGGAGGGTTCGCCGCGCCGCAGCATGGCCCCGTTCCGGGGGCCGGCGGCCGTCCCGCTTCCGGAGTGCGCCCATGGCCCGCGTCACCGTCGAGGATTGCATCCTCCAGGTTCCGAACCGCTTCGAACTCGTGCTGCTGGCCGCCCAGCGCGCCCGCAACATCAGCCGTGGCGAGAGCCTGACGGTGGATCGCGACAACGACAAGAACCCGGTTGTCGCGCTGCGCGAGATCGCCGACCAGACGGTCGAGCTGCCGGCGCTCGAGCAGGACCTGATCAAGTCGCTGTCCCGCGTGCCCGAGCCCGAGCCGGTCGAGGAGGAGGTGCTCGACCTCATCGACACCAACGCCAACATCTTCGGCGTCATGGACGTGAACGAGGAACTGCCCGCCGACATGTCCCTCGAGGAGCTGGGCGCCGACGACATGGAAGCCGCCATCGCCGCGGAACTCGGCGGCGGCCAGTCGGACGAGTAACGCAGCCGTGACCCAGCGCGCCGCCCCGGACCTCCCGGCGGCGGCGCTCGCCCCCGAGGGCGTGTCCCTCGCCGAGGCGCCGGCGCCCGGCGAGGCCGACGCGCTCGACTTCGCGCGCCGCGCCTCCCTGGGCGATGCGCGCCTCGATGGCGGCCTGCTGGCCGAGGCGGCCGCCTTCGCCGCCCGCGCCCACCGCGCGCAGATCCGCAAGAACGGCGAACCCTACATCCTCCATCCCATCGCGGTGGCGGAGATCCTGGCAGGCTATCGCCTCGACACCGCGACGCTCTGCACCGCGCTGCTGCACGACGTGGTCGAGGACACCGAGGTCGGCCTCGCCGAGATCGAACGGCGCTTCGGGGCCGAGGTGGCGCGCCTCGTCGACGGCGTCACCAAGCTCTCCCGCATCGAGGTGCAGAGCGAGCGCACGAAGCAGGCCGAGAACCTGCGCAAGCTCCTGCTCGCCATGTCGGCCGACCTCCGCGTGCTGCTCGTGAAGCTCGCGGACCGGCTGCACAACATGCGCACGCTCGCCTTCGTGCCGAAACCCGAGAAGCGGCAGAAGACGGCGCGCGAGACGCTCGAGATCTACGGCCCGCTCGCCGAGCGGATCGGCATGGAGGCGCTGAAGACCGAGCTCGAGACGCTCTCCTTCCGGGAGCTGAACCCCGATGCCTGGAGCACCATCGCCCAGCGCCTGACCTATCTGCGCGGCCGCGGCGCCGACGTGATCCCGGGCATCGAGGCCGAGCTCCGCGCCGTGCTCGAGAAGCATGGCGTCCCCGTCGAGGAGGTCATGGGGCGGGAAAAGTCGCCCTACTCCATCTGGCGCAAGATGCAGGCGAAGAACGTCGCCTTCGAGGGCCTGTCGGACGTGATGGCCTTCCGCATCATCGTCCCCGAGAAGCCGCATTGCTACCTGGCGCTCGGCGCGATCCACGACGCCTTCAAGGTCATCGCCGGGCGCTTCAAGGACTACATCTCGACGCCCAAGACGAACGGCTACCAGTCGCTCCACACCGGCGTGCTGCTGCCCGGCCGGCGAGAGGAAGCCAAGATCGAGGTGCAGATCCGCACGCGGGAGATGCACCAGGTCGCCGAATACGGCCTCGCCGCCCATTGGGTGTACAAGCAGGGGGCCGAGGCCGCGGGCGCCGCGCGCAGCTTCCCGTGGGTCCGCGCCCTCATCGACATCCTGGAGAACGAGCCCGAGGCGAACGAGGCGCTCGAGAGCACGAAGCTCGAGCTGCATCGCGACCTCGTCTTCTGCTTCACCCCCAAGGGCGACCTGATCGAGCTGCCCTCCGGCGCGACGCCGGTGGATTTCGCCTACCACGTCCACTCCCAGGTGGGCGACGCCTGCGTCGGCGCGAAGGTCAACGGCCGCATCGTGCGGCTGCACGACAAGCTCGAGAACGGCGACCAGGTCGAGATCATCACGGCCAAGGGCGGCAAGCCCAACCCCGCCTGGGAGAAGTTCGTCGTCTCCGGCAAGGCGCGGGCGCGCATCCGCCGCTTCGCCCAGGCCGAGGAACGGTCCCGCGCGCGGGAGGAGGGGCGGACCGCCATCGTCAAGGCGTTCCGCGCCAACGGGCTCGAATTCCAGGAGAAGATGCTGGAGCCGGCGCTGAAGCCGCTGCGCCAGCTCGGCCTCGACGAGCTGTACCACGCCGTCGCCAGCGGCGGCGTCTCGCCGCGGGACGTCGTCCACGCCGTCTATCCGGAGCTGCGGCCCACGCCCCGCTCGGTCGAGCCGGTCAGCCTCGTCGCCCCGCGCGGCAAGGCGGTGCAGCAGAAGCGCAGCGGCGTGCCGTCCATGCCGGTGACCGGCCTGCTCAACGGCATGTCGCTGCACTTCGCCGGCTGCTGCCACCCCATCCCGGGCGACCGGATCGTCGGCATCGTGACGACGGGGAAGGGCGTCACCATCCACACCTCCGGCTGCCACATGCTGGAGAATTTCTCGGCGACACCCGAGCGCTTCCTCGACGTGGACTGGGACCTCGACGCGGTGGACCAGTCCCACCGCACCGTGCGGCTCGCCGTCGAGGCGGTGGACCGGCCCGACCTCCTGTCGGGCCTCGCCAACGCGATCACCAAGCAGAAGGGCGCGCTCACCGGCCTCAAGGTGCAGAAGCGCGACCTCGACGAGTGCGACCTGACCCTGGAGGTCGAGGTGCGGGACACGCGCCACCTGGCCGAGGTGATGGGCACGCTGCGCGCCTGCGGCGGCGTGATGAAGGTGGACCGGAGCTGACCCCGCGCTCCAGCGGCGCGCCCGGTCAGGGGCGCGGCAGGAAGGGCTCGACGAGCGGCCCCCAGACCTGGCTTCCGCCGGCGGCGAAGAACAGCCCGTGCCCGTCCCGGCCGAAGCCCGGCAGCGCGCGGAACTCCAGCACGCCGCCCGCCTCGCGGTAGCGCCGCGCCATCTGGGCCGCGAGCTCGGGGTCGAAGAAGCTGTCATTGGCCGTGTAGACCCACAGCGTCGGGACCCGCGCCGTGGCGCCGAAGCGCGACGCGGCCTCGGGCAGCCTGCCGCGCGAGCAGTTGCTGTTCGGCACGCCGCGGGCCCAGCCGCCCCGCCCGCCCGCCATGTTGACGATGCGCGCCACGCCCTCGGGATTGCGGGCGGCGAGCGCGAGGCTGCCCCAGCCGCCCGCCGACTGGCCGACCACGACGGCAGGGCCGGGCCGCACGGCGGGGTGGCCCGCCAGGCCGCGGAGGGCGGCCTCGATGTCATCGGCCGTGGCCCGTCCGGCGCCCAGGAAATCCGCGTCGTCGCAGCGCCCGAACTCCTCCGCCCAGGCGCCGCCCGTCGCGCCGTAGCCCCGGCGCAGCGGCATGGCCGCCGTGTAGCCGCGCGAGGTGAACCAGCGCACGGCCTCGTGCTCGCAGCCCGCCGGCCGCATGCCCGGCCGGTCGGCGGCGCTCGGGGGCGAGCCGTGGTTGATCAGGACGAGCGGTCCCACGCCCGCGGCCGGCGCGCAGACCCGCGTGACCAGCGAAGCGCCGCCCGGACCGGGCAGCCGGACGAGGTCGGGGGAGGGGGCGTCGGCGGCGCAGGCGGCGAGGAGGAGGGCGACGAGGAGGGCGATGCGCATGCGGCAGCGTGGCCCCGCGATGGCGGGCCGTCGAGCCGGCCCATGCCCTTGATTTCAGAAAGTTCTGAAATAACATATAAGACATGAACCTCCCGCCCCTCATCCAGGCCTTCGTGCTCCACTTCGGCGAGATGGGGTCGCGCTGGGGGATCAACCGCACGGTCGGCCAGATCTACGCCCTGCTCTACGTCGCGGACCGGCCGCTCCACGCCGACGACATCGTCGAGGCGCTCGGCGTCTCGCGCTCCAACGTCTCGATGGGCCTCAAGGAGCTCGACACCTGGCGGCTGATCCGGCGCAAGCACCTGCCGGACGACCGGCGCGACCATTTCACGGCGCTCGAAGACCCCTGGGCCATCATCCGCACCCTCGCCGAGGAGCGCCGCAAGCGCGAGGTGGACCCGACGCTGACCGTCCTGCGCGACCTCATGCTGCGCGAGCCCGCCAACGGCGCCGAGCGCCACGCCCAGGCCCGCCTGGGCGAGATGACCGAGGCGATCGAGCTGCTGACCTCCTGGGCGGATCAGGTGCAGCGCCTGCCGGACGAGCGCATCGTGGACCTGCTGAGGCTCGGCGGCGGCGTCGCCAAGGTTCTGGAAGTGGGTGCCAAGCTCAAGCTGCTCCCCGGCCGGAAGGAGGCCTGACGTCATGGACGCTGTCGTCCTCGCCCGCATCCAGTTCGCGGCCAACATCTCGTTCCACATCCTGTTCCCCGCGATCACCATCGCGCTCGGCTGGATGCTGCTGTTCTTCAAGCTGCGCTTCGTCGCGACGAAGGACGAGGGCTGGATGGCGGCCTACCGGTTCTGGGTGAAGGTCTTCGCCCTCTCCTTCGCGATGGGCGTCGTCTCGGGCATCACCATGTCCTTCCAGTTCGGCACCAACTGGCCGGGCTTCATGGAGCGCGTGGGCAACATCGCGGGCCCGCTGCTCGCCTATGAGGTGCTGACGGCCTTCTTCCTCGAGGCCTCCTTCCTCGCGGTCATGCTGTTCGGCTACGGCCGCGTGCCCGACAAGCTGCACACGGCGGCGACGGCGCTCGTCGCCTTCGGCACCACCATGTCGGCCTTCTGGATCCTGGTGCTGAACTCCTGGATGCACACGCCGGCGGGGCACGAGATCGTGGACGGCGTCGCCCACGCGCGCGACTGGTGGGCGATCGTCTTCAACCCCTCCATGCCCTACCGCCTGGCGCACATGCTGCTCGCCTCCGGGCTGACGGCCGCCTTCCTCGTCGCCGGCCTCTCCGCGTGGCGCTGGCTGCGCGGCGATCAGAGCCCCGCGGTGATGACGGGGCTCAAGGCCGGCGTGACGCTCGCCGCCATCCTCATCCCGCTGCAGATCCTCGCCGGGGACCTGCACGGCCTCAACACCAAGCAGCACCAGCCCGCCAAGGTGGCCGCCATGGAGGGCATCTGGGAGACGGAGCGCGGCGCGGGCCTCCGCCTCTTCGCCATGCCCGACGAGGCGACGCGCAGCAACCGCTTCGAGGTGGTGATCCCCCACGCCGCCTCCCTCATCCTGACGCATGAATGGGACGGGGAGGTGAGGGGGCTCAACGAATTCGGCACCGAGCACCCGCCGGTCGCCCCCGTCTTCTTCGCCTTCCGCGTGATGGTCGGCGTCGGCGTGCTCATGCTGCTCGTCTCCTGGTGGGGGGCCTGGCGCCTCTGGCGCCAGCGCGGCCCGTCCCGCCCGCTCGCCTGGGCGCTCGCGGGGATGACCTTCAGCGGCTGGGTCGCGACGCTCGCCGGCTGGTACGTGACCGAGATCGGCCGCCAGCCCTGGCTCGTCACCGGCATCCTCCGCACCGGGGACGCCGCGGGGCCCATCCCGGCCGGAACGATCGGCTTCTCCCTCGCGCTCTACCTCGCGGTCTACGCGGTGCTGCTCGCGGCCTATGTCGGCACGCTGATGCACCTCGCGCGCCGTCCGGAGAAGGCGACGCCCGAAGCGGGCGGGGAGCCCAAGGCGGCGGACCTGCCGCCCCGGCCCATCGCCGTCCCGGCGGAGTGAGCGCGGTGTTCGCCGAACTCCCGCCCGGGGCCTGGCTGCCCATCGCCTTCGCCGCGCTCATGGGGCTGTCCATGCTGCTCTATGCCGTGCTGGACGGCGCCGATCTCGGCGTCGGCGTGCTGCTGTGCTCCTCGCCGGTCGAGGCCGAGCGCGACCGCATGATCGCCTCCATCGGGCCCTTCTGGGACGCCAACGAGACCTGGCTCGTGCTCGGCGTCGGTCTGCTCCTCGTGGCCTTCCCGGTCGCGCACGGGATGGTGCTGACCGCGCTCTACATCCCCGTGCTGCTCATGCTGGTGGGGCTGATCCTGCGCGGCGTCGCCTTCGAGTTCCGGGGCAAGGCGCCCGAGGCGCAGAAGCCGGGCTGGGACGTCGCCTTCCAGGCGGGCTCGATCCTCGCGGCCTTCAGCCAGGGCTGGATGCTCGGCGGCTACATCCTGGGCTTCGCCGAGGGCGTGGTGCCGCTGCTCTTCGCCCTCGCCTGCGGCGTCTTCGTCACCGCGGGCTACGCGCTGATCGGCGCGGCCTGGCTGGTCTGGCGCACCGAGGGCGAGCTGCAGATCCGCGCCGTCGCCTGGGCGCGGCGGGCCAAGTGGCTGACGCTCGCCGGCGTCCTCGCCGTCTCCGCCGCCACGCCGCTGGCCAGCCCCCGCATCATGGAGCGCTGGTTCGCCCTGCCGGAGCTGCTCGGCCTCGCCTCGATCCCGGTGGCCGTGGGCACGCTGTTCCTGATCGTGTTCGTCACGCTGAACCACCTGCCGCGGCGGGATCACCGGCTGGACTGGGTGCCCTTCGTCGCGACGCTCGGCATCTTCGTGCTGTGCTTCCAGGGCCTCGCCTATTCCTTCTGGCCCTACATCGTCCCCGACAGGCTCACCATCTTCGAGGCCGCGGCGGCGCGGGAGAGCCTGCTGATCATCCTGTTCGGCGCCGTCTTCGTGCTGCCGGTGATCGGGGCCTACACCGTCCTCGTCTGGCGCATCTTCGGGGGCAAGGCGCAGAGCCTCCGGTACTACTAGGCATTCCCCAGGAGAGTTTTGCCCGGGCCACCGCCCGTGGGGGCGGCGGCCCGGGCAAAACCTTCGCGTTGGGGTGGACGGCCCCGCGGCATCTGATGTGCCAAGGTTCGGGTCGTTGCACTCGAACGATGGAGCCGT